>NZ_JBLIKC010000012.1:0-117281 GCF_047636175.1 Zhongshania sp.
TATTCAACGATGAATTTCATTCCATGATTGATAAGCTGCGTAATATCGCCATTATCGCCCACGTTGACCACGGTAAAACCACATTGGTGGATAAACTGTTGAGTCAGTCGGGAACCCTTGACCGCCGTAACCAAGATTCCGAGCGGATCATGGACTCCAATGACCAGGAGAAAGAACGCGGCATTACTATTCTTGCAAAAAATACCGCCATTGAGTGGAACGGCTACCGTATCAATATTGTTGATACCCCTGGTCACGCTGACTTTGGTGGTGAGGTAGAACGCGTTCTGTCGATGGTCGATAGCGTGTTGCTACTAGTTGATGCGGTTGACGGCCCTATGCCGCAAACCCGCTTCGTAACTCAGAAGGCGTTCGAGCAAGGCTTGAACCCAATTGTAGTTGTGAATAAAGTCGACCGTCCAGGCGCGCGTCCTGACTGGGTTGTTGATCAGGTCTTCGACCTGTTTGACCGTTTAGGTGCGACTGACGAACAGTTAGACTTCCCCATTATCTTTGCTTCGGCAATCAATGGTGTTGCCGGTCTGGATCATGAAGATCTTGCTGAAGACATGACCCCCTTATTTCAAATGATCGTCGATAAAGTGCCTACGCCCGAAGTTGATGCTGAAGGCCCACTGCAAATGCAAATTTCGGCGCTCGACTACAACAGCTATGTTGGTGTAATCGGGGTTGGTCGTATTACTCGCGGCACCATGAAAGCCAATGATCAATTGATTGTTGTGGGTGCTGATGGCAAGAGTCGCAAATGTAAGCTGGTATCGGTGATGGGTTATTTCGGCCTTGAACGTGTTGAAGTGCCTGTCGGTAAGGCCGGCGAGATTGTGTGTGTCACCGGTATTGAAGGCTTGAATATCTCTGACACGCTGTGCACGCCGGGTCATCCTGACGCGTTGCCACCTCTTAGCGTCGATCAGCCTACTGTCAGCATGACCTTCCAGGTAAATGATTCACCGTTTGCTGGTAAAGAAGGTAAGTTTGTTACATCGCGGAATATCCGTGATCGCTTAGATCAAGAATTGATCCATAACGTTGCCCTGCGCGTTGAGACAGGCGAAACGCCAGACAAGTTTAAAGTATCTGGTCGCGGTGAATTACACCTTTCAGTATTGATTGAAACCATGCGTCGCGAAGGTTTCGAAATGGGTGTGTCTCGCCCGGAAGTAGTACAAAGATTAGTTGACGGCGTTATTCAAGAGCCCTTTGAACACGTTGTGATCGATGTTGAAGAGCAGCACCAAGGCTCGGTTATGGAAGAGCTTGGCTTGCGTAAAGCCGAGCTAAGTAATATGGAGCCCGACGGCAAAGGTCGCGTTAAGCTTGAGTTTATGGCTCCGGCGCGTGGCTTAATCGGTTTCCGTGGTCACTTCCTGACCATGACATCTGGTAGCGGCATTATGACTACCGTTTTCGATCACTATGGCGAAGTCAAAGGCGGCGACCTAGCTGGCCGTCAGAATGGCGTAATGGTGTCGATGGTTGGTGGTAAAACACTGAGCTACGGTTTGTTTAACCTGCAGGATCGCGGTCGTTTGTTTATGGGCCATGCAGCGGAAGTGTATGAAGGTCAAATCATTGGTCTTCACAACCGCAACAACGATTTGGTAGTCAACCCAACTCGGGCTAAGCAGCTAACCAACGTTCGTGCCTCAGGTACTGATGAAGCACTAACTTTGTCGCCGTATATTAAGCACTCTCTTGAGCAGGCGCTTGAGTTCATTGAAGATGATGAGTTGGTGGAAGTAACACCTAAGAGTATTCGTCTGCGTAAGAAATTACTGAAAGAGAATGAGCGCAAGCGCGCTCCTAAGTCTTAAGTCAGTAAACCCCTCGGCGGCCTCTCAAGGCCGCCGATTTTTTTCTAGCTTCTCCCCTCGATAGACTACTTACCGATACACCGATGACTGCGCTACACTGAATAGGTGTAATTCTCACCTTGGTTATCGCTATGCTTACCCTGTTTCCCGATATTAAGCCTTATGACACCCACCTTTTGCCGGTCCAATCACCGCATATTCTGTATGTGGAGGAGTCGGGTAATCCAAATGGCATCCCAGTATTATTCGTTCATGGCGGACCGGGTGCAGGTTGTGGTCCCAGAGCGCGATGCTTTTTTGACCCTGAGCGCTACCGTATTATCATTTTTGATCAGCGTGGGTCGGGTCGATCCGAGCCACATGCCTGTTTAGATAATAATACGACCCCCGCGCTGGTTGCCGATATGGAGCTTATCCGTCAGCATCTGGGCATTGAGAAATGGGTTTTATTTGGTGGTTCCTGGGGTTCAACATTGAGTCTTGCCTATGGCCAGGCGCATGCGGATCGCGTGCAAGCGATGATTTTGCGTGGCATATTTTTGTGTCGTCCAAAAGAGTTGGAATGGTTTTATGGCGAGGGTGGTGCGAGCAAAATTTTTCCAGATTACTGGCAGGACTTTAGCGACTGCGTTTTACCCCGAGATGGCGAAAACCGTATTCAAGCTTATCATCGCGTGCTCCATGGCGAAAATGAGTTGGCTAGAATGTCGGCAGCCAAGGCTTGGTCTATGTGGGAGGCGCGCTGTTCAACATTAAGACCCCGCCATGAAGATGCCGATCATCTAATGGGTGCGCATACTGCGGTGTCGATGTCACATATCGAAACCCATTATTTTGTCAACAATGGGTTTATGGCAGAAAACCAATTACTCAATAATATGGCGGCGATAGAAAATATCCCAGGTATTATTGTGCAGGGCCGTTACGATATGGTCTGCCCGCTAGAGAGTGCGATGGAGCTTCATCATCATTGGCCAAGCTCTAAGCTGCATATTGTCCGCGATGCCGGTCACTCCGCATTTGAACCCAGTATTTCTGATGCCTTAATTAAGGCGGGTAATGATATTGCCGATTTACTCAGCAACGGCGAACTAAGTTATTAGTGCTCTGGCCGGCTTGCGTACCAAAATTGCGCTAGCGACATTATGTAAAGACAAAGCAGAGAGAAAATGAAAGCATTATTACAGCGCGTGCGTTCTGCTAGGGTAGAGATAGATGGTCAATGTGTGGGCGCCATTGAACAGGGTTTGTTAGTTTTTCTTGGTTTAGAAAAAGATGATAACGAAGCGGCTGTGGCGAAACTGATGACGCGAATTTTGGCCTATCGAGTGTTTGCTGATGACGACGGTCGAATGAATAAATCGCTTTCTGATATTAATGGCGGGGTGTTGCTGGTGTCGCAGTTCACTTTAGCGGCGGACACCAAAAAGGGATTGCGCCCCGGCTTTTCGACGGCAGCTGAACCTGCCCGAGCAGAGCAGCTATACGAGTTTGCGCTGGCGCACTTAAGTAGCGAACACGCTACGGTGGCGAGTGGTCGCTTTGGTGGGTACATGCAGGTTAGCCTACTTAATGATGGGCCGGTGACATTTATACTGGAAGCATGACGAAGTAATATTCTAAAAATAGTTCGGTCTCTGCCAGTATCCTTGGCGTGATAGAGGGCTTCGCCGGCCTTGCTTAATAGTGTTTTAAGCGAGGTTTAAATATTGCTATGTAATTGACTGATACCAATGCTGATCTATTCGAATGGTTTTCATTAAATTATGAAGCTGCTGTGCGTATTTTTTCTGCCACACTTCGATCTGCATCAGCGATAAGAATAACGAAGTCTTAGCCAAAGCCCGTTTGGAAGAAAATCAGGACCCAGTCGGCGTACGCGATCAGCGGGCAGGGTATATAAAATCACAGGAATGGGGCGCTTGTTTTTGCAGGGGTGTGGCTTCATGTATAGGGGCGCCAAAGGCACCCCGGTGGAGTTAGCAAGTGACAGTTTGTTGGAAGCGTTGTTTTTTCCGGTAGGGGAATACGTCAGCCACGTAACCGTTGCGAATGGTTTGCTGCAGCCCCTGCCAGTATGCTGGGTCGTATAGATCACTGTGTAGTGAGTCAAAAACTTTTTTGGCGCGCTGGTTTCCAGAAAAGAATAAACGAAACTCCTCCGGGAAAACATCTTCTGGATTGACTTCATACCAAGGCTGAACAGCCATGGCTTGCTCGTCATTTTTGGGCTCTGGAAGCTTTCTGAAATTACAGTCGGTGAGTGGGCAAATCTCATCATAGTCGTAGAACACCACTCGACCATGACGGGTTACCCCAAAGTTTTTCAGCAGCATGTCTCCGGGAAAAATATTACCAGCGGCCAGTTGTTTAATGGCATTACCGTATTCACCCATCACGCTTTCAAGTTGCTGTTCGTCACAGTCCTTGAGGTAGAGATTGAGGGGAATCATTTTGCGTTCTATATAGACATGCTTAAGCAATAGGGCATTGCCGCGCACGCTAATCTTAGAGGGGGCCTCTTTTTCTAACTCAGCAAGGAGTTCGTCGGAGAAGCGGCGACGGTCAAATGCTAAATTATTAAATTCTTGGGTGTCCGCCATGCGTCCGCCGCGATCCCAGCGTTTAACCAAGCTGTAGCATTGGCGAACATGTTCTTGGCTCATATCTTTGGGCGGTGTGAATCGATCTTTTATGACTTTATACACATAGCCAAAGTCGGGGCGGGTAAATACCAGCATGACCATGCCTTTTATACCCGGAGCGATAATATAGGGTGCCTCGCTACTTTTAGTGTCATCAACGGCAAAGCGATAGAACTCAGTTTTACCATGTTTAGGCATGCCGATGGCGCTATAGAGTTCGAAGATTTCTTTGTTGGGCATAAGCCGATTTAAAAAGGCAATATACTCTGAGGGAATTGAGGTATCGACCATAAAATAGCTGCGGCTAAAACTAAATAGAATCGAAATATCGTCGGGGTCATGCAATACCGTATCGACGAAAATAGAGCTATTCTCACTGTGCAAAATCGGCAGCACAAAGGGCATACTAAAGTCGCCGCTAACAATGCGACCCACCAGGTAGGCGGCCTTGTTGCGGAAGAATAAGGACTCCAAAGTTTCCACAACGATTTCTTTGCTGGTGTTGCGAATTTTTGGAATTAATACCTGATTTACCACCTTCATGATAAAGCCGATATCACGCTCTTGGTCTTCCCAGGGGATATTGAATTCACAGTCGTTTAACATTGAGCGAACAATACCGGCAGCATTGTCGCCGTCAAAGCGGTAGCGTTTAAGTATCGAGTCGCTGGCAATCGGCGGGCGCTCGTGATTCGAGGTTAGTGCGAAGGTGTGAATATCACGGATTTTTTCGTGGTCAAAAACATGGCAATAGATGGAGTTGAAAAAGGACTGAGCAATTTCATAATTGTCATGATTTTGAATAAGTTCAGCATATTCTTGTTTTGCTATTTCCCAGTTGTCACGATTTTCAACACTGCCACCAGTGATAGTGTAAGCCGCTTCTGCGACGATGGCGCGCTTCTGCTTCCAGAGCACGAGCCGGTCGCGAATTGCCTTTTGGGCACCATGCCAGTCAGCGGCTTCAAAGCGCGCTTGGGCGCCAAGGGTGATGTTTTTGTATTCCGCGAAAAACGCATCAAAGCCATTTAATATGGCCATGGCAAGCCGGCGAGTATTAGTGGTCACGTTAGGCTGTCGTCCTGTTGTTACGGTGATGCGGATTGCGTCGGATAACTGATTAAGGTGGTCAGCCTAATATTTGGCGCTGATCACGTTAATCAGTATTTTAGCGCATATTGTTTAAAGGAAGCAGTCCGCCATGACTTCCATTGCTTCGGGTTGCGCGCAGTTGAGCAGCATAGAATTTATTTCGCCGCGCTGGGATGATGCCTTCCAGTCTGCGGCTCGTTCACGAATACGCGCTTCTGGCCCAACAAATGCAATTTCATCTACGAGTGCGTCGGGTATCGCCTTGCGGGCCTCATCTTTGTTACCGGCTAGATACAGGTCTTGTACTTGCTCGGCGGCATCGCCGTAGCCCATGCGTGAGGCGTAGTCGGTATAGAAATTTTTGCCCTTCGCGCCCATGCCACCAATATAGAGGGCAAGGAAGTCTTTGACAAAGTAACGGCAGCCATCAAGGTCGTCGCCCATGATAACGCCAACAAAGGGCGCAACATCGAAGTCGGTTTTAGCGCGGCCACTTTTTTGTAGACCTTTATCTATGCTGGGTTTGAGTACCGAGTATTTCTCTGGGCTCATCCAAACAGGGAATACGCCGTCTGCGACTTCCGCTGAGGCGGCAACCCCGGCTGGTGTTATTGATGCGGTATAAATCGGGATGTTCGGGTCGCCGTGCAAGATTGACTTTAGGGGTTTGCCGAGTCCAGTTGCGCCGGGACCTTTATAGGGCATTTGGTACATTACGCCGTCAAATTCTACTGGGCCTTTGCGCTCGAATATTTCCTTCATGATTTGAATATATTCGCGGGTGCGAGTGACGGGCTTACCGTAGGGCACGCCATGCCAGCCTTCCACTACTTGTGGACCTGAGGCGCCGATGCCGACAATAAAACGGCCGCTTGATAATTGGTCTAGGCTCATGGCTGTCATTGCCGCCATGGCGGGGGTGCGAGCCGGCATTTGCATGATGGCAGTGCCGACTTTAATTTTAGTAGTTTGTGCCAGTATCCACGCAGCGGGAGTCACGGCGTCTGAACCATAAGCTTCTGCTGTCCACACAGAATCAAAGCCTAGATTTTCAGCGTGTTTAACGGTGTCCATCGGCACTGTTAATTTTGCGCCCGAATAGCCGAGCAAAAGTCCAAGTTTCATATACGTTTCCCGCGGTCAGTTTTATTGTTTATTATTTAGGTTACAGAGTAGCGTAATTACAGTGCTATTAATGCCTGCGATGACACGATAATACCGCTTATATCTGCGTAGAGATACTCGCCGGCGTCAATCGTGGTGCCACCAAATTGGAGTTGAATATCGCAGCGACCATCACCCAGTTTTTCGGTTTTGCGCGGCACGCTGCCCAGCGCCATAATACCTATCGGCATGGTGGCAATTTCTTCAACATCGCGGAGATAGCCATAAATAACAATACCGGCCCAGCCATTATCGGCAGCGGCCTTGGCCAAATTGTCACCCAGTAAGGAGCGTCGCGGCGAGGCGCCGCCATCAACGACTAAGACGCGACCGTTACCGGCTTCTTTTACGCGCTCGGCTACTTTGGAGTTGTCTTCAAAGCATTTGATGGTGGCAACCGGGCCGTAAAAATTTTGTTGGCCACCGTAGTGATGAAATTGGCCTTCAATGACACGGACCTTGTCGCCGTATTCATCACAGAGATCTGGGGTGGATATATTATGCATGACTCACTCCTTGGCTTTGAATTACATAGAAATTCGAGGCGGTGTTGTTGATCATTGTTTTGTATCTTAATATTGGCGTTCAGTTTCTTTCGCAAAAAGACTGCCATTGCGTTCTGATCTTGCCTGCCGTGCCAAGCATTGAACCGATGGGTTTGGTTAACCCGTCATGATCTCTAGGTATGAAGCATCAATATCCGCATTAATATAAGCCATGCCCAATACGCTTAAGTACTTCAGGCGATCCGCTTTCATCAGGTCTATTTCAGGTATACCGAAACCATTTTCCTGATAAATACCGGCTAGATAGCCCATAAAGTCTTCGCCTTCCTTGAGCAGCAGTAAGCTCGCTGCGCCCACATCGGGTTTTACTTTGAGGTTCAATTCTTCTGGTAGTTTGACTGCAATCACCACGGGCTGTTCATTACCTTCAACTCGCACACTGCGGTCTCGCACCGTTTGCTCAGCCCAGTAAAAAGCTAATTGTTTACTTTGGCTTAAAAAAATCGGCTCAATCGACTCTGTATAGCTATTGCCTATTGTTGCCATGGTTTTCTTGGCGGCACTCTTCAGCGCTTTATCACCTGAGCGTTTCAAGCCCTGTTCTTTGATTGAATTTACTAGCGCCGATGATGTGCCGTGATACCAGATTTCACTGCTGGCAAACCCTTGTTCGCTTAGTAAATCGGTAGCATCTTTTAGAAAAGCAGGTGTAGCAGCCATATTTGACATCACTTAATCAGTTTGAGGTAGCAAGTATTGGGCATTCTAACGTAAAAATTCCTTCGTTTCTTTTGCGGGAATCTTAGAAGAATTCTGCGCATAAAAAAAGCGGCCTCTAAAATAAGAGGCCGCCTCTATGTCCATAACAGGACTGTGCCCCTAACTACCAAGGGCACTTAACACTAATTCAACTTAGTTGAATTGGTTTGACGTGTTGTTTGCGCCACCTGCTTTTAACGCAAGCTCACCAGCATAGTATTCTTTGTGGTCGTCACCCATGTCTGAACCAGACATGTTTTGGTGCTTAACACAGGCAATACCCTGACGGATTTCTTTGCGCTGTACGCCGGCAACATAACCCAGCATGCCTTGCTCACCGAAGTACTCTTTCGCGAGGTTGTCAGTAGACAGCGCCGCAGTGTGGTAAGTCGGTAGAGTGATCAGGTGATGGAATACGTTTGCTTCGCGTGCAGTATCTGCTTGGAAAGTCTTGATACGAACATCAGCGGCGGCAGCCAGCTCAGTGTCGTCGTAATCAGCGCTCATCAGAGCAGGACGATCGTAAGCAGAAACGTCTTCACCGGCCTCAACCATGGCATCAAAAGTCTGCTGACGGAAGTTCAGCGTCCAGTTGAAAGATGGCGAGTTGTTGTAAACCAATTTCGCATCTGGATGAACTTTACGAACGTCATCCATCATGCCTTTGATTTCGTGAACAGTTGGAACTGCAGTTTCAATCCACAGCAGGTCAGCACCAGCATTTATGGCTTCGATACAGTCGAATACACAGCGCTCATGGCCAGTACCTTGACGGAATTGGTATAAACCAGAAGGCAGGCGCTTAGGACGAACCAGTTTGCCGGCGCGGTTGAAGCAGACATCGCCTTCAGCCATGTCAGCGACGTCGATTTCTTCAACGTCTAGGAATGAGTTGTATACGTCACCCTGATCGCCAGATTCTTTAACAACGGCGATTTCTTTAGTCAGGCCAGCACCTTCAGAGTCAGTACGCGCAACAATAACGCCGTTATCGACACCCAGCTCCAAGAAAGCGTAACGCAAAGCGCGCAGCTTAGTGTGGAAGTCGGCGTGAGGTACGGTTACTTTACCGTCCTGGTGTCCACACTGCTTTTCATCAGCAACTTGGTTTTCGATCTGCAGGCAGCATGCGCCGGCTTCGATCATTTGCTTGGCCATAAGGTAAGTGGCTTCGGCATTACCAAAACCAGCATCTATATCAGCAACAATAGGTACGACGTGAGTAACGTGGTTATCTATTTGATCTTGGATTTTCGCTTCTTCAGCAGTATTGCCAGCTTCGCGAGCGTCATCCAGTGCGCGGAACAAGCCGCCCAATTCACGTGCATCAGCTTGACGCAAGAATGTGTATAGCTCTCTTACCAAGTCAGCAACAGAGGTTTTCTCGTGCATTGACTGGTCAGGTAAAGGACCGAAGTCAGAGCGCAGAGCGGCAACCATCCAGCCAGACAGGTAAAGGTAGCGACGGTCAGTTTGGCCGTTGAAATGTTTCTTTATAGAAATCATCTTCTGCTGACCAATGAAACCATGCCAGCAACCCAGAGACTGAGTGTATTTGGTTTTGTCAGCGTCGAACGCCGCCATGTCTGCGCGCATGATGTCGGCAGTGTACTTAGCGATATCTAGGCCAGTCTTGAATTTATTCTGTGCACGCATACGTGCTGCAGATTCGGGGTTAATGGCGTCCCAGCTGCTGCCGCCCTCTTGCTTAAGTGCGGCAACTGCTTGGATGTCTGCTTGTAGAGTTGACATATATGCTCCCTATTTTGTGGCGAGTTGGGTGGTTAACGTTGGGTATTCTACCCGCGGCGGCTAAATTTTTCTAATTTATAGTTATTATGCCGAGTATTCATGCTGAGAATGTGGCGTGATTGATCCTTTTTAAAGACTTATCTAGCGACACAATATAGGCGTTGAAGAGTTATAAGGTGGTACCAGAGTTTTAAGAAGCGCTTTGATGTAATTTTCACATTCACGTAGGAAATAGCAGTGATAGTATGGATAAATTTGCAGAATTATCCCTAGCTGCTAGGATAGCTCGTCTAATTATCGTTAAATTCTGTTTCAAAAAGGAGTGTTTATGTCCTCGGCTATTTCCAGAGTTCAGCACAGCGGTCTTCAAATTGCCGATGTACTTTATCGTTTGGTTAATGATGAAGTTGCTCCCGGTACGGGCATTAGTCCTGATGTATTTTGGGCGGCAATGGCAGATATATTAAAAGACTTGGCGCCAAAGAATCGCGAGTTATTGCAAAAACGTGAGCAAATTCAAGTTCAAATCGATGAGTGGCACCGCGCGCATGCGGGCAAATTTGACGCCGCGACGTACAAAGCGTTTTTAGAAGAAATTAAGTACTTACTGCCTGAACCCGCAGATTTCAGTGTTGCTACTGAGAATGTGGACGAGGAAATCGCCACTCTTGCCGGTCCGCAGTTGGTTGTTCCGGTCATGAATGCGCGCTACGCACTCAATGCGGCCAATGCTCGCTGGGGTAGTCTATACGACGCGCTTTACGGCACCAATGTTATAGCGGAGACCGATGGCGCCGAGAAAGGCAGGGGCTATAACCCGGTGCGTGGCGCTAAAGTTATTGCCTACGCTAGGCATTTTCTTGACCAGCACACCACTTTGAGTACTGGCAGCCATGCCGATGCCACTTTATACAGCGTTGTCGATGGCGCCCTGGCGGTTACCTTGGCCGATGGCAGCATCAGTGGTTTGCAAGACCCGTCTCAGTTTGTGGCTTACTTGGGCGAAGCTCAGGCGCCTAGTAATATTTTGCTGGTCAATAACGGCCTGCATATTGATATTCAAGTTGACGACCAGCACCCCATTGGTAAAGACGACGCTGCCCGGGTAAAAGATGTTGCCTTGGAGTCTGCCCTGACCACCATTCAGGATTGCGAAGATTCTGTTGCCGCCGTCGACGCCGACGACAAGGTCGAGGTATACCGCAACTGGGCCGGTCTAATGAAGGGTGATCTTCAAGAAGCCTTTATGAAAGGGGGCAAGGAGCTTATTCGGACCCTAGCCGCTGACCGTGTATTTACCGCGGCGGGTGGTGGCGAAACTATATTACACGGGCGCAGCTTACTGTTAGTGCGCAATGTTGGTCATTTAATGACCAATGGCGCGATTATCGACGCCGACGGTAACGAAGTGCCAGAAGGCATTATGGATGCCATGGTGACCGTGCTTGCGGCTATGCATGACCTGAAGCAAACCGGCGCATTGCGTAATTCTCGCGCTGGTAGCGTGTATATCGTTAAACCTAAAATGCATGGCCCTGAAGAAGTTGCCTTCGCCGCTGAATTATTTTCTCGCGTTGAAGACGCCTTTGGTCTGGCTCGCAATACCTTAAAAATCGGCATCATGGATGAAGAGCGCCGCACGACAGTGAATCTAAAGGCCTGCATCGCAGCAGTTCCTGAGCGCGTTATCTTTATAAACACCGGCTTCTTGGATCGCACTGGTGACGAAATTCACACCAGCATGGAAGCCGGTCCCTTTGTACGTAAAGCAGATATGAAGCAGCAGGCGTGGATCAAGGCTTACGAAGATTGGAATGTTGATATCGGTTTGGCTTGCGGTTTAAGCGGACACGCTCAGATTGGTAAAGGTATGTGGGCAATGCCCGATGAAATGGCGGCAATGATGGATGCCAAAATTGGTCACCCACAAGCCGGCGCAAATTGCGCTTGGGTACCTTCGCCCACCGCGGCTACCTTGCACGTAATGCATTATCACCAAGTAAATGTGCTGTCGGTGCAGGAGCAATTAGCCAGCCGTCAGCGTGCAGCGCTCGATGATATTTTGTCTATACCCGTTGCCCAAAATCCAAATTGGAGTGCGGAAGATATTCAGCAAGAGCTCGATAACAACGCGCAGGGCTTGCTCGGTTACGTGGTGCGCTGGATTGATAACGGCGTAGGTTGTTCCAAGGTGCCAGACATCAATGATGTTGGATTAATGGAAGACCGTGCCACTCTGCGTATCTCTAGTCAGCATATCGCCAACTGGTTGCGTCATGGTATTTGCACCGAAGCACAGGTGCTTGAGACTTTGAAGCGTATGGCCGCCGTGGTTGATGGTCAGAACGCAAGTGATGCGGAATACTCCCCCATGGCGGCTAATTTTGACGGCAGCGTGGCATTTCAGGCGGCCTTAGAATTAGTCTTAAAAGGTTGCGAGCAGCCCAGCGGTTACACCGAGCCGGTTTTGCATCGTCGCCGCATAGAGTACAAAGCAAAACAAGCGGGCTAAATAGCTTAGCTACCGTTTGCTGTAACAGTTCCTGTCAGTGAGGCTTGGCCCGGTTTTACCGGGCCTTTTTTATTTTCGGCTGTGTACTTTGGGGCTCCGCTGGGTATCTGTCGTGCGCTAGCTGGTGTTTGAGGAGCTGACTGGCAGAGTCTAGAAAAAAACCTCATAATCACTGCAAATTATAAAGTTAAGCGGAGTTATTTTTGTTATGAATCTGTCACGTGTTGACCTAAACCTGCTTGTTTACCTTGATGTCTTGCTGCGGGAAAAAAATGTTACCCGTGCCGCCGAGCAATTGGGGATTACTCAGCCGGCATTGAGTAATGGTCTGCGACGACTGCGTGACTTGTTTAACGACCCTCTGCTGGTAAGAACCAGCGAAGGTATGACTCCGACCGAGCGCGCCCTAGAATTGCAGCCGCAGGTGCGCAATATTTTGTCATCGGTCGAACAGGCGGTGTTGCCGGTATCAGATTTTGAGGTGACAGAAAGCACGCGGGTGTTTCGGATTATGGCCAGTGACTATGCAGAGTCGACCTTGCTGGCACCGCTATTATTCAAGCTGCGGGACGAGGCGCCGAATATCACCTTAGATGTTCTTACGCCCAGTGATGTTACCTTCCAGGATTTGGAGCAGGGCAAGATCGATATGGCGATTAACCGCTTTGATCGCCTGCCGCAGTCTTTCCATCAAGCCACCGTCTGGCGAGATAGCTTTTCGTGCCTAATGAGTAGTAATAATAAGGCCCTCGCCAATTTCGATATGGATGCGTTTTTGGCGGCACCGCACATCTGGGTAAGTAAGACGGGTATGGGTGTTGGCCGAGGCATGAGTCAGCGCGATAGCCAACGTCTTGGCTGGGTGGATGAGGCCTTGGCTGAGTGTGGCCACGAACGCCAAATTCGAGTGTTTACCCGCCATTATCAAGTGGCGGCACTGCTGGCTAAGCATCCAGACTTGATCGCCACGCTGCCGACCCAGGTCGCTCGCTTGTATGACGAAGACCCGCGTTTGGCGACGCGCAAGCCGCCATTTATGATTATTCCCATTGAGTTGAAGTTGGCGTGGAGTCCGCTGCTGCAGCACGACCCCGGTCATATTTGGCTGCGCCGTCGCATTGTTGAGGTTGGTCAGGAAATCACTAATCCAGATTGAGTTAGTTCAAGAATTTATCTGTCGACACGGTGGAAAACCGTGTGAGTCGTGTCTGTTCTGCCTAGGCGTCCACTAAGTCTTAGTCAGAGCTAATTTCGGTATGGCTCGTCGATAACAGTGAATACGGCGTTAATATCGGCCAATTTCTAATAATTTATGGCTCTTGCGTGACCTCGTCGGGCAAAACTGTCATGCTTAACGGCTTACTTTAACGGGAGTCTCCCATGATTATAGCGAATGATTGCGTAGTGGCATTTCACTACACCCTGACTGATGAAAGCGGTGTTGAAATTGACACATCAAAAGGTCAGGAGCCATTGGCATATATACACGGCCAAGGCGGCATCATTCCGGGACTTGAACGCGAATTGGCGGGTAAAACCATCGGTGATGCGATGAAAGTAACGGTACAGCCAGCAGATGGCTACGGTGAGCAAAATGCTGAATTGATTCAGCCAGTGCCCCGCGCTGCGTTCCAAGGTGTCGAGCAGATTGAAGTTGGTATGCAATTTCAGGCTGAGGGCGCCGGTGGTCAAATGCAAACAGTGGTAGTCAAAGAAGTCGACGAAGAGAATGTCACTGTTGATGCCAATCACCCCTTGGCAGGCCAAGTACTGAATTTTGATGTCAGCATTGAATCAGTGCGCGCTGCAAGCGAAGAAGAATTGGCCCACGGCCACGTTCATTAATTTCTTCTGATGCTATATGCGAGCGTCGCTCTGGCGCTCGTTTTTTTTAATATTTAAAATTTGGCAATAAACCTGCTTATTAGAGGTGGCTTCTCGAGCCGAAATTTTGATCTCTGCCAACAAAAAAGTGCAGTCAGTCAGTGGGCTTACCTCTATACGGCGCCGCTGGAGCGCGCTTGTTATTAGCAATAGACCGGCTTGAGCGGCGTGGTGACACAGTAAAAGAACAGTAATGTCAGAGGCTCAATTTGCTTTGGGACTTGGCGGGCAATATGATCTAAGGTAAAGATAAATACGCTCGCTTAGGAGGGATGTTTTGGCTAGCGTCACAGATAATCTGAATATATTTCTCGAAAGAGAGTGCTTGCCCGATAGCTATCGGGAGCAGGCACAAAACAGTTTTATTCCCTTTGTCGAATCGCTTCGTCCCCTGTTGGGAGTCCAGAAGCATGTCCCCGTATTGGGTATCCATGGTTCTCAGGGTAGCGGTAAATCCACCCTCGCAGAATTTATTTATTGGTATTTACATGAGGGCGACGGGCTCAATATTGCGCTGCTGTCCCTAGATGATTTCTATCTCCCTTTGGCGCAGCGCCAGCAGCTAGCCAGCAGTATTCATCCGCTATTGCGCACCCGTGGGGTGCCAGGTACCCATGACGTATCTTTAGCCTTGGCGACCATTGCCAAACTTCGCTCACTGAGCTCAGATCAAGTGTTGCAACTCCCCCGGTTTGACAAGGCCCGCGATGACCGCTCACCTAAATCTAGTTGGCCAGAGGTGCGTGGGCCAATAGATTTAATTGTATTTGAAGGTTGGTGTGTGGGCGCTAGCCCGCAAATGCCCAATGAGCTGGCGTCGGCAATGAATGACTTGGAGCAGCGGGAAGATGCTGACGGCGGATGGCGCCGATATGCGAACACCTGCTTAGCTGGTGATTATCAAACCTTGTTTTCTGAATTAGATTATTTGCTCATGTTGCGTGCGCCGAGTTTCCATTGTGTTGCAGATTGGCGGGGCGAGCAGGAGAAAAAGTTAGCTCAGCGTCAACACGATGGTGCTTCAGCGCCCGGCTTGATGGATAGTGCCGCGATACAGCGTTTCATCCAGCACTACCAGCGCTTAACAACACATTGTTTAAATACCCTGCCAGCCAGCGCAGATTGCGTGATGTCTTTGGGCTCGCATCGAGAAATTTTGACTGTGCAGTATCGAGAGGGGAAATGACGGTGGCCTTGGTAAAAAATATCATTTTCACAGACCTTGATGGCACGCTGCTGGACCATGATAGTTACTCCTTTGCGGCGGCGGGGCCAGCATTGGCAGTCATCGCAGAGCAGTCGATTATCTGGGTGTTAAACACCAGTAAAACCTGCGCAGAATTACTCCCGCTCTCGCGGCGTCTTGCCAATCCCTATCCCTTTATTATCGAAAACGGCGCCGCAGTGGTTGTTCCCCCTGGATGCGACTTTCTGGCCAATGTAAAAATGGAGGAAATAGACGGAGCGCGTCATAAGCGCTTTGCCCCCCATCGCCGCGACATTGTTGCGCTTATCCACGGTTGGCGAGAAGAGAAGGCTTACCGTTTTTCAGGCTTCAGCGATTTTGATGCTCCCGCCCTACAGGACATCACCGGACTGAGCATCACCGATGCTGAGCTGGCCTTGCAGCGCGATTACTCCGAGCCAATTTGCTGGCAGGACACAGAGGAGCAATGGCAGCGGTTTAGCGCAGACCTACAGGAAGCCGGTTTGCAGGCTCTGAAGGGGGGGCGCTTCTATCATATTATGGGGCCGGCAAATAAGGGCTTGGCGATGTCGTGGCTGGTTTCTTGCTTATACCCCACAGGTGCCAAACCACGGGTGATTGCCCTGGGTGATAGTGGCAATGACGTGGCCATGTTGGCCACTGCAGATGTTGGTGTGGTGGTGAGGTCTGATCATCACGCGCCACCAAAGATAAATGATCCGCATGGCAGCATTTTGCTTACCGAGCAGTGTGGCCCTGCAGGATGGAATGAGACCTTGCTAGCATTATTAAAGTGATACGGATTACGAGCTATGCTTAGTAATCTGTATTGAAACGATAAAAAATAAACGAGATTGTTATGGCCGACTTTTATCAGAATGGCATTGTCACTACCCTTCACAATTTAGTTGATAGGCCGATTGAAGACCTAGAAGCCGAGTTGCTAGGTTTTTCCAAGCGGCGGCCTATGGCGTTAATTTTGCCGTCATTGTTTTCCGAATTAGAAGGCTCGGCATTGCCCGCCATCATCGATGAAATTGCCAAAGTAGATTATATCGATGAAATTATTATCGGCCTCGATCAGGCGAACGAGGAGCAGTATCGCCACGCATTAAAATTCTTCAGTCGGCTACCTCAGCGCCACCACGTATTATGGAATGACGGCCCGCGGTTGCAGGCAATTGATCAGCGCCTTAAGAGTCGGAGTCTGTCACCGGCAGAGCCAGGTAAGGGCCGCAATGTATGGTTTTGTATTGGCTATATACAGGCGTCTGGGCGGGCCGAGGCAGTCGCCTTGCACGACTGCGATATATTAACGTATGACCGACGCATGCTGGCGAAATTATTTTATCCGGTTGCCAACCCGGGTTTTAACTACGAGTTTTGTAAAGGCTATTATGCCCGTGTTGCCGATGGAAAAATAAATGGCAGGGTAAGTCGTTTATTAGTTACGCCCTTGATTCGCTCACTCAAAAAAATATTTGGTTCCTTAGATTATTTAGATTATCTCGACAGTTACCGCTACCCTTTATCGGGTGAGTTTTCTATGCGCAAAGACGTTTTGAATGATCTAAGAATCCCAAGCGATTGGGGGCTGGAAATTGGTGTATTGTCGGAAATGTACCGGAATTATTCGACCAACCGTTTGTGTCAGGTTGATATTGCTGATGCTTATGATCACAAGCATCAAGAACTATCTGAGGAAGATGATGCTGGTGGCTTATCTAAAATGTCTATCGATATTGCCAAGGCGGTGTTTCGAAAGCTGGCAACTAATGGCGTAGTATTTAGTAGTGAAACCTTTCGTACTATTAAAGCAACCTACTATCGTGTGGCCTTAGATTTTGTAGACAGTTATCGCAATGATGCGGTGATGAATGGCTTGAATTTAGATTTACATCGCGAAGAGCAGGCGGTCGAATTGTTTGCTCAAAATATTGTTAAAGCCGGCAATATGTTTTTAGAAAACCCCATGGAAACTCCCTTTATTCCAAGCTGGAATCGAATATGCAGCGCTGAGCCAACGCTGCTGGACGACATGATGGCGGCCGTCGTTGCCGATAATGAGGAATTTTCTTGAATGACAGATTTATCGCCACAGCAGCATCTGCGTGAACGGCTTAGCGCCCATCTAGAGGTTTTATATCCCGGCCTCGATAAGCTGTCGCTGCTGGACGATATGATCACCCTCATGGCCTTAGATCATCGGTGTTTTATGCCTGAAGCGCATAAAAATCTGTGGACTGAAAGTGATGCCCTAGTGATTACTTATGGTGACACTATCATGCGAGACGGCGAGTGGCCGCTGCATACCTTGCATGATTTTCTTCGCAAAGAGTTGCGCGGTTTAATTAGTGGCGTTCATATTTTGCCATTCTATCCCTATAGTTCTGACGATGGTTTTTCAGTGATCAACTACGTCGAAGTCAATCCCTCACTAGGCGATTGGAAAGACATTAATGCGATTGCCCGCGATTTCGATTTAATGGCAGATCTAGTCATCAACCATTGCTCAAGTCGGAGTGTGTGGTTCGAAAACTTTAAGCAGCGCCGCGATCCAGGTATGGATTATTTTGTTGAAATGGATCCCGCTACAGATTTAAGTGACGTTGTTAGGCCGCGCACCAGTCCGCTTTTAAACGAGGTGCAAACCTTAGACGGCAAGCGTCATGTTTGGTGTACTTTTAGCCATGATCAGGTTGATCTTGATTTTCAAAATCCGACGGTGCTGTTGGAGTTTATAAAAATAATTCGCTATTACCTTGATATGGGTGTCAAGATTTTTAGGCTCGACGCCGTGGCCTTTTTATGGAAAGTGCCGGGTACAACAAGTTTGAATTTAGAAGAAACCCACGAGGCGGTGCGGCTGCTTCGAACCTTGATAGAGCATGCGGTGCCTGAAGCCATTATTATTACTGAAACTAATATTCCGCTGCGGGAAAACCTGGCCTACTTCGGCAACGCCAACGAGGCGCATTTAGTTTATAACTTTTCCCTGCCGCCGCTGTTAATTAATACTATGGTCAGCGGCAGTTGTAAGGCTTTAAAAACCTGGATGATGGGAATGCCTGCCGCGCAGGATGGCACCACTTATTTTAATTTTATTGCCTCCCACGATGGAATTGGTCTGCGCCCGGCAGAAGGTTTATTGGATGACACTGAAATTAATCAGTTAGTCACACTTATGCAAAAGAGCGGTGGTCGGGTGTCTTGGCGGGCTCTGGCAAATGGTGAGAATCGCCCCTATGAAATTAATATTAGTCTCTTTGATGCAATGCGCCGTCACCTGCACGCTGAAAACGAAAATGATGGCGAAGATGGTTTTCAGGAGCAGCGTTTTATCTGTGCGCACGCATTGATGTTAGGTGTTCAAGGTGTGCCGGCATTTTATATTCATAGCTTATTGGCAACCGAGAATGATGAAAATCGAGTGCTGCACACCAGTCATAACCGCTCGATAAACCGCCATCAATGGGTAGCCGATGATCTTGAATCGCAGTTGGGGACTAACAGTCATCACGCCCGGGTGTTCAAGGTGTTAAAGGAGCTTATTGCACTGCGCTCCGCACAAGCGGCATTTCACCCCAATGCTGCACAGTATCCTCTGCACTTGGGTGACAAAGTGTTTGGTATTCGCCGCGAAAGTCATGCCAGTGGCGCTGCGATTGTGGCGGTCTATAACATCAGCGCTGAGCCCCAAAAGATCTTGCTGACAGACTTAAATTTAGATGAGTCGGCGCACTGGCTAGACATCTTAAATGATGACGCGGATTTACGAAGCCAGGCAAGCCTTGCCCTTGAGCCTTATGGCTACTGCTGGCTACGTCGCTGCGATAAGGTAGATGCGGCTAGTTAAAATGTGAAATGTTTGGTATTAGTCCGTGATTCTGCTTTTATGCGCAGGCAAAATCACCGCCGATAGCGCTGTTGCTTTCGCGTTTTAGAAATAAAGCACTTTGGGCTATTGAATTGCGCCGTGTCTCCCCCCAACTCTTGGCTGGCGCTAGAGAATAAGAGTTCAATTCATTCCCTGAGGTGATCAACTATGTTTTACGACCTTACTGTTGTACAAGCCAGTAAAATGCTGGGCAGTTTAAAAACGATGCTGGAAAAAGCCGCGTTATTTGCCGAGGCCAAAAAAATCAACCCCGAGGTTCTGTTAACTTCGCGCTTAGCGCCCGATCAATTTTCCTTGATTCGCCAAGTACAAATTTGCTGCGACACCGCCAAGCTCGGTGCGGCAAGGCTCGCAGGAAAGGCAGAAAGCGCACCAAAACATGAGGACACCGAGACTACTCTAGAAGAATTGTATGCTCGCATTGCGTCAGTGCAGGACTATTTGGCTACCTATAAAGAACTCGACTTTGCAGATACCGCAGCACGCGAAATTAGTCTGCCTTGGTTAGATGGCAAAAAAATGCTGGGCAGTGCCTTTGCCATTAATTTTGTCGTTCCCAATCTCTACTTTCACGTCACCACCGCCTTTTCAATACTTCGCCACAACGGGGTAGACATTGGTAAGCTGGATTATCTGGGTAGCATTCCCTTCCTAGATTAAATGGCAATAGCACGGCTTGTTAAAGGGCCCGTGCTATTTTATATAGTCGGCCATTGAGGTTCTAACGGAAGCTACCATGGCTCGCACGCATTCCATGCGAGAGTAATTGGGTCGCACCAGTAAACAAATTTCTCTGCTTGGCACGGGCGCCTCAAAGTGTGTGTATCGCAGCCCGTGTTCCCCTTCTTTTATAGCCAATTCTGGTATCAAGGTGATGCCCATGCCGCTGGCGACCATATAGCGCAAAGTCTCTAAACTCGTCGCCTGAAATCGAGAATCCTCCTTTGCACCAGCAGAGAAACAATAGCCCAGAGCCTCGTCACGTAAGCAGTGCCCGTCTTCAAGTGTGAGTACCCACTGTCCGTTTAAGTCTTTTAAGGAAAGGGCATCGCCTTGCGCCAAGGGGTGGTTAACGGTCGAGGCTAATACCAAGGGTTCATCAAACAGGGTATAGCGCTCCACGTTTTCCATATTGTCTAGCCAGCTCAGAATCAACACGTCGAGCTTGCCTTCATCTAGCTGCTTTAGCAGCACATCGGTTTGATTCTCGTGCAGAAAGAAATTGACATTGGGCAGTGCGGCGCTGAGCTTGGCCATAATGTGTGGCAATAAATACGGCGCGACTGTGGGTATTAAACCGAGATGGATATCGCCGCTTAGGGGGTCGGACAATGTCTTGGCAGTGGCCTCAAAATTTTCAGCCGAGAGTAATACTTGCTGCGCGCGTATCAGCAGCGCTTCGCCAGCGGGGGTGAGCATGACTTTTTTGCGATGGCGCTCAAAGAGGGCTAAGCCGAGCTGATCTTCTAGCTTCATGATCTGCCCGCTGAGGGTGGGTTGGCTAACAAAGCAGGCATCGGCGGCCCGGCCAAAATGACCGTGCTCGGCAACAGCCTCAAAATATTGAAGATCACGAATCTTAATCACGGCATTTCCCGTCTGTCATTGGTTAATCCTATCAATATCATAATAACGATCGATTAGATATGAATATTGCCCTTCAGTAGTATCACTCTCGAGTTTAAGCCAAATCATCTTACTTTTACTAAAACGTCAGGAGTGACAATATGTTTCCAACCATCATCAATACAAAAGTACAGCCCTTTAAAGCGACGGCTTACCACAACGGCGACTTTGTTGACGTAAGTGATACCGATCTGCTCGGAAAGTGGTCAGTTCTTGTGTTCTACCCTGCTGATTTCACCTTTGTATGTCCTACTGAATTAGGCGACATGGCAGATTTCTACCCACAGCTGCAAGACATGGGCGTGGAAGTGTATTCAGTATCAACCGATACCCACTTTACCCACAAAGCGTGGCATGACACATCTGAAACCATCGCCAAGATCCAATACCCCATGATTGGTGATCCAACTGGCAAGATTGCACGCAACTTTGGCGTGATGATCGAAGAAGACGGTTTGGCATTGCGCGGCACCTTCGTTATTAACCCAGAGGGCGAAATCAAAGTTGCTGAACTGCATGACCTTGGCATTGGCCGCTCAGCTAAAGAGCTAGTGCGTAAAGTACAGGCTGCTCAGTACGTTGCTGAACATGATGGCGAAGTATGCCCAGCTGCATGGCAGCCAGGTGAGGCGACATTGTCACCTTCACTAGATCTAGTCGGTAAAATTTAACACCCCTGTTGGCCCCGGTAACGGGGTCTTTTTTAGAGTAAAAGCTTTAAACCTAATTTCAAAATTTGCGGGAGCCACCATGTTAGATGCGAAAATGAAAACCCAACTGGAGGCCTACCTCCAAAATTTAAAAACGCCGGTAGAGCTGGTCGCCTATCTCGATGACCAAGATAAATCTCGAGAACTTGAAACCTTAATGAGCGACGTATCGGCGCTATCTACCCTAGTGTCTGTTATTCAGGGCGAAGACACCGGCGCGCGCCGTCCGGCAATGGGCGTGCGCTCGGTAGCAACTGGCACAGAAATGCGTTTTGCTGGTGTACCACTTGGCCACGAATTTACTTCATTGGTATTAGCTGTTTTACACAGCGGCGGCCACCCAATGAAAATCGATAAAGACTTAATAGAGCAAGTCCGTAATCTCGACGGCGAATACCACTTCGAGACCTATATTTCATTGAGCTGCCAGACCTGTCCCGAAGTTGTTCAGGCACTGAATATGATGGCGGCGATTAACCCGCAAATCAGTAATGAAATGATTGACGGTTCACTTTTCCAACAGGAAGTAGAGGATCGCAAAGTCATGGCGGTTCCCACTGTGTTTATGAATGGTCAGCAGTTTTCACAAGGTCGAATTACCTTGGCTGATATATTGAAAAAAATTGACAAAAATGCCGGTGCACGCAGCCTTAAAAAACTCGATGAGAAAGGCGTGTTTGATATGCTTATCGTGGGCGGTGGTCCAGCTGGCGCATCGGCGGCCATTTACGCCGCGCGTAAAGGTATTCGCACCGGCGTGTTGGCCGACAAATTTGGCGGTCAATTATTAGACACCGTCAGCATTGAAAACTTTATTTCATTAACTGAAACAGAGGGCCCAATATTAGTCGCCAACCTAGAAGCTCACATTGGCGCCTACGATGTTGATATTATGCGTGGTCACAACGCATCTGCGCTGAACGTGGCAGAAGACGGCAGCATAGAAATCAGTGTTGAAGGCGGCGCAGTATTGCGCAGCCGCTCGGTGCTGCTAGCTACCGGCGCTCGCTGGAGAGAAATGAATGTACCCGGCGAGCAGGAATACCGCGGCAAAGGTGTGGCCTACTGCCCGCATTGCGACGGCCCCTTGTTTAAAGGTAAATCCGTAGCGGTAATTGGCGGTGGTAATTCAGGTATAGAGGCAGCAATTGACCTTGCCGGAATAACCGCGCACGTAACGGTATTGGAATTCGACAGCAAATTACGCGCAGACGACGTGCTGCAACGTAAGGCGCGGACAATGAAAAATATCGAAATTATCACCAGCGCCCAAACCACACAAGTGCTCGGCGACGGCCAGCGTGTTACCGGTTTGCAGTATACAGATCGCAAAACCGGCGACGTGAAGAGCGTCACCCTAGCGGGTATATTTGTGCAGATCGGCTTGATACCCAACACCGAGTTTTTAAAAGGCAGTGTGGCGTTAACACCCCGTGGTGAAATTGAAATTAACGCCCGCGGAGAAACATCGATACCCGGCGTATTTGCGGCCGGTGATGTTACTACCGTGCCTTTCAAGCAAATAGTGGTTGCCGTCGGTAGCGGCGCAACCGCGGCGCTGGGTGCCTTTGATTACCTCATCCGGCAAATCGTTGATGAGCCGGTTGTATCAGCAAGCGCTGAGGAAGGGCAGGCTGCCTAACGCGTACCCCAAAACGCTCAGGCTACAACCAATAGCGGGCCTCTCATCATGAGAGGCCCGTTTTTTTTGTATGGAGTAAACAACGCAAAGCGTCACCATCCTTAGCCCAGCCCAGCCCAGCCCAGCCCAGCCTTGCCGTATCGACGGTCATTTACTAATACAATGACTGGCGGGGCACAACGTTGCGCTAATTAATAGTACAGCGCCAGATCATCATTAATTAGTAGGCACTTGATTGGGGCGGCATTTATGGTTTTAGCATGATTGCACATGTGGGTATTGTGTGGTCTAGTTCATGCCTATTATTTGTTTGATAATAGCAAGATTTGGCAGAGCGGATTTGCCCATTTAGCAGGCTCGCTAAATAAAGGAGTATGCGGGTTTGAGTGCCGGTGATTTCAAACAGTGGTTACTACAAACTGGTAAATCCGTTAGGTCCGCGCAAAGCTACTCTGGCGCGATTAATGGTTCTATTAGCCAATGGGCAAAGGATGCTGGATTAATACAATCCAACTTGAGTGATATTGAATCCGCTATACAGTTTGTAGCTCTAAGTGTAAAAATTCAGCAACAACCTATTTTTCAGCAGAGAAATGCTACCGGCAATAATATGTACGGCTCGGCTATTAAGCTCTATTTGCGATATTTAGAGGATGTCACTGGGCAGGCTATCACTGATGATATTGATCAAATCCTTGGCGATAACAGAATTCCAGTAACAGAAAAATCTACTTTAATTAGCACCCGTATCGGCCAGGGCCAATTCCGCAAATCTTTAATCGAATACTGGAAGGGGTGCTCAGTAACGCAGCATCAGAATACGCGGATTTTGATCGCTTCACATATAAAACCTTGGTCAAAGTCTGAACAAACAGAGAGGCTTGATCCGTTTAACGGTTTATTGCTTTTACCCAATTTAGATAAAGTCTTTGATCTTGGGTATATAACATTTGACGTGTCAGGAAAAATAAGAATCTCAGCCCAACTGGAGAATGCTGCGGGTTTAGGTATACAGCCAGATATGATTGTGAATTTGACGGTGCGGCATCATGAATTTATGGCATATCACCGTGATGTTCAATTTGAGAACGCGCTAATGGGATATGTGTGAGGTAAGAAGAGCTCTGCACAACTATGGGGTTTTTGTAAAAAACAATTTTTTAATTTCATTAATCTGTAATAGACAGCATTCCGTAGCTCATTTTTGTCTGTAGGCAAGATGCTCTCTGCCTACAGATGCATCTTCCGGAGTAAGACAAATATTTTTCGTCCGCCAGTAGTTTCGTGAACGTTGAGATAACATAGACGCGATTCGTATTTTTGCCAAGCGGCGATAGTGTACTTGCCTATACCCAAGGTTGTATTTGATTGCGCATAACGGGGTTTCAACCCTCGCACGAGTACTGGCTTTTATATACTCCAGCTACTCCTGAAGGTTGTCAGTTAATATGGCGCGACTGCTTGGCTGTAAGGCAATACGGCAATCAAAGTCGTGCTCTTTAAATTACTCATGCTTGTGAATGTCGGTATAGCCCGCATCACCCTAGACACTCTCTTCTCCGCCATGAAAGAGCTGCTCTGCGGCGCTGAGGTCATGGGTGTCTACCGTATCGAAGATCACCTTGCCCAGTTTGTGGCGTTCTAGGTATGTTTGAAGAAAATGAGTCTTATCTTGCGCAATTTTAATAGACGTAAAATTAAGTCAGTCTAAATTAAGGTATTTTAATGTTGGATTAAATGTGAAGTTGCGTAGAATTTGTGAGAATGCCTCTTAAATTAATTTCCGCATATGTTATGTCCTAGATAATTACGTTATTGGGCTTCTTAAATGGCCTACGATATAAGGCAAAGATAGAGAGAAAACTATGGCACTAGCGATCATCATGATCTTGTATGTCTGCGTTGGCGTTTTGGCTGCGGTTGGTTCGATGTATTTCTCCTACCGTTTTGTGCCGGTTCGGTTCGAGGCCGCGGTGTATGGCGTGTTTCTCATTTTTATCGCTGTGTTCTATCTTGCATTCACTTCCTATTTTGGCGATGAGTCGGCATGGCGACTCGAAACGACAGCGATTTTTGCCTTTGCTATTTTGGCTTGCCTCGGCATAAAGTTTCCAATGTTGCTGGTCGCTGGCTATGCACTGCATGGCGCGTGGGATCTACTTCATGAGATTCATCAGCACAGCGGAGCAGACGTGTTCGGCGGTAGACAATCCACGCAGGTGCCACTCGCTTACGGCGCATTCTGTGCAACCTTTGATTTAGCTGTGGCGACGTATATTGTGTATCGACGCAATGACTGGCTTGCAGCTTGGGCATCATCGCCAACAAGGAATGCTACTGTATAAAAGGCTGTCGTTCCGGTATTTTTTGTCAGCGCGTTAGGTGTTAAAAGTAAAATCCCCTCGCTAAGGTAATTCTGTTTCTAATCCTATCTATGGTAGAGCAACTGCCGCTGTAAGCCTCCAGCTCTTACCAAGGCTAGTGTGATGATACATATAAAGTCGGTCTAGCTTCAAAAGACCTAATTTAGGTACTGAAGTACCCATATGGGTCTTTTGTGGGTGAGGTTTCGTGACTACTTTCGGTGATGCGTTATTTACCAAAACACAACGGCCAGTATTGGGCTTAGTTCGTAAATCCTTCGGCGCTGTTTATCTTGCTTGATATGCTTTGCAGACATTGGGTCAGCAAATTCAGTCGGCTTTTTTATGGTTTATGGGCAAAAAATACAGATAGTAAAAACGGCGATATTGATTTGATGTTGGCCAGTGATACCGCCTCGTTATTCCAATCCCTTGAATAATCAGCGCTTTCCGCTTATCGCTATGAACCCCGCTTGTTTTTCTTTCCCGTTCTATACTTCTTTAACACTATGTAAGTTGACACTGCACATTTTCGCTATAAAGTATTCTAGTGATTTTGTTTAGTACAACAGTTCGCCTGCGTGCGAGCAGAGGGTATTAGCAGTGAATAAGAAAATAATAACGGCTCTTGTTGCCTTGGCCTTGGCCGGATGCGGCGGCAGCTCCAGTAGTTCTAGTGGGTCAGCAGCTGGCCCCGGAGACGCGGCGGAAGACACGGCTCAGCTTAGGGTATTGTCGAACCGGCCTGACTTGGTGTCGGCAGGTGATGTGTTGGTGGAAGTGGTTTTAGATAATGCCGCGGCGGCGGACGAGTTGGTATTGCTGCGTAATGGCAGCGATGTCACCAGTGTCTTGCAAGCGACGGCAGATAATCCGCTGCGCTTATTGGGTGTGGTTGATGGCTTGGCCGTGGGTGACAATACCCTCAGCACCAATATTGGCAATGACATTACCGTGGTGAATCATCCCTCGGGTGGGCCGGTCTTTACAGGCCCTCATATTCAGCCTTGGACTTGCCAAGATACCGCCACCGATGAGGATTGTAATCAGCCGGCGGAATACAAATGGTTGTATAAATCGACCAATCCGCAAAACGGTGGTTTGCAGCCCTACGACCCGGAAAGCCCGCCAGACGATGTGGCGATGACCACTACTGATACCGGCGAAACTCTGCCGTTTATTGTGCGTCAGGAAATTGGCTATCAGGCGCGGGATCAATACACGATTTTTACCCTGCAAAAACTGGGAGAAGAGTGGACGCCGGTGCAGCCTCAGTCGCAGTGGAACCGCCGTTTATTAGTCACCCACGGCGGCAATTGCCGTGGTGATTACGATACCGATTCACCGAAAACGGATGATTATTCCGGCACGATTCCTGAGAATCCGCTGATCGACCAGTCTTATATTACAGCGCTGGGATCGGGCTGGTCGGTGTTGTCTACCGCGCAGTTGAATCTTGGTCATAATTGCAATCTCAGCTATCAGGCGGAATCGCTAATGATGGCGAAAGAGCGCTTTATAGAACAATACGGCGAGTTGCGTTACACCGTGGGTACTGGCTGCTCTGGTGGGGCAATTACCCAAAATATGATTGCCAATGCCTACCCCGGTCTTTATCAGGGTTTGCTAACCACCTGCACCTACCCAGATGTGATGAGCACGGCGACGCAGTTTGCCGACTACCATATCTTGCTGCGTTACTTTGCCACTAATCAGAATGACCCGGCGCCCACGGCTCGCGACGGGACCGTCTTTGCGGTGTCTCAGCAAAATGAAATTTACGGTCATCGCAATGGTATTGTGAATGCCTCGCTTGCTGACTCGGCGCTGTTTGCCGACGCGGTAAATCCGGCATCTAGCTGTGGTGGGATCACTGCTGAAGAACGTTTTGATCAAGACACCAATCCGAGTGGTGTGCGCTGTGATGTGCTGACGTTTATGCAGAATATGGTTGGTGGGCGTGAGCGCTTCCCCGCTGAGGATCAGCTGCGTGATCATTGGTCGCAAATTGAAAAAGATCTGGGCTATGGTTTTGCTGGTTTCCCGCTGGGTAATGAAGGCGTGCAATATGGTTTGCTCCCGCTGCAGCAAAGTCTGATTACCCCGGATCAATTTTTAAAGCTGAACGTCAATATTGGTGGACTTGATCCGAGCTTAAATATTACTGCCGAACGCTTAAAACCAGATTATCCCGCACTGCCCAATGCCTATCGCACCGGCATTCTGAATACCATCGTAAATATGGATACCGTGCCGATTATTAATATGACCGGGCCTGATCCGGGCGCTGCCCACGACAGTGTGCATGGCTATTGGGTGCGTTGGCGTCTTGAGCGTGAATTTGGCAACCGCGACAACTTTGTGCACTGGGGTGGTTTGGCGCCGTTGATTGGTGACCCGAGTTATATGAACCAGTCACTGTTCGCTATGGCTCTGTGGTTGGATGCAATTGAGGCAGATGGCAGCGATACACCGCTGGCGCAAAAAATTGTCGCCAATAAGCCGGCAAGTGTGCAGGACCAGTGCAGTGGTGTACCCGGTCAAATGTGTCCAGAAGAGCTTATGCTGGTATTTGGTACGCCGCGCACCCAGGCGGGCGCCGACAAGTATGGTGATCAGGTGCAGTGCCAGTTAAAGCCGTTTAGCCGCGCCGATGATTATGGTTTGGGCAATGCTGCATGGCAGGAAGCGGACTGGCAGTTGCTAGAGCAAACTTTCGCCGGCGGTGTCTGTGATTGGTCGAAACGGCCATTGGAATGGCAGCGGACGATTACCTGGCTGAAGTATCAAGACGATACCGGCGATGTAGTTACTGGCGGTGAGCAAATGACGCCGGCAGATTTTCCCGCTGGTTGGGCTAGTCCCGCCTTTAGTAAGACTTGGACACCGGGTTGGCAGTAACCGTAGTTCCTTCGTTAGAATATTAAGCAATAGAAATTGATGGGGCCCTGGTAAAAAGCCAGCTTGGCCCCATTTTTTTCACTTAGCCCGCAATGGGTGGGTGGTCGTCGTAGTCATCTGCGATGGGGTAGATTTCCGGCTCAAAGGCTTCTCTAAAGGCATTAACCTGTTCCAGCGCTTCTTCGATATCGGCCTTGTATTTGGCAATGTGGAAGAGTGCGTCGCCTTCGTAAACGAGGGGCAAAAAAGTTCGGCCAATCACGATACCGTCTTCACTGGCGAGTATTTCTACATCAGAGCTACTGTCGCCAATGGGGTCTGAAATAATAGCGAGTACCGAGCCCTTGGTGACAAATGCGCCCAGTGGAACCAGCGCGCTTAGCGTCCCGCTGCCGGTGGCCCGCAGCCATGCGGACTGGCCGGTAATCATACTGCTGCGTTTGGGTTTTTTGCTTCGCGATGCGGGTAGCATACCGATATGGCGCATGACATTGAGAATGCCGCTGACGCCGGCGCGAATGGCAACTTCGTCAAAGCGCAGGGCTTCTCCGGCCTCGTAAAGTAAGACTTGGATATTGTTTTCGCTGGCGATTTCTCGCAGCGAACCGTCGCGAGTTGACGAGTGCAAAATCACCGGTGCCCCAAAACTTTCGGCCATGGCGAGGGTGCTTTTATCTTTAATGTCGGCGCGAATTTGCGGTAGGTTGCTGCGGTGTCTCGCGCCGGTATGTAAGTCGATGCCGTGGGTGCATTTCAATACCACGTCATTGAGAAACGTGTGAGCCATGCGTCCCGCCAAGGAACTCTTGGGCGAGCCGGGAAACGAGCGGTTCAGATCGCGGCCATCGGGTAGGTAGCGGCTGTTGTTTAAAAAGCCATGTACATTAACGATGGGAATGGCGAGCAGTGTTCCGCGTATTGAGCGCAGCGCCTTGTGTTGCAATAAGCGCCTAACGATTTCTACACCGTTTATTTCGTCGCCATGAATTGCCGCGCTAACAAATAGCGTTGGGCCTTCTCGGTGGCCGCGTATCGACTTCACCGTCATGGATAACTCGGTGTGAGTATAGAGCTTGGCGACCGGCAATTCGATCTGCTGGCGAGTACCGGCAAGAATATCGACGCCGGCTATAGTTAATTTTTTCATGGTGGCGTTTTCAGCCTGTTCCTCGAGTTTTGTTTTTATTTGGGCCAGCATTTTCTTCAATGAATTTTATGATTTCAACGGCCACATTTTTCTTGCTGGCGGTTTCTATACCCTCTAGACCGGGTGAAGAATTAACCTCCATGACTAAAGGCCCACGAGAGGAACGTAAAATATCTACGCCGGCAACATTCAGCCCCATAATTTGGGCGGCTTTAACGGCGGTGGCGCGTTCGGCAGGAGTTAGGCGGGTCAACTCGGCGGTGCCACCTCGGTGTAGATTAGAGCGGAATTCGCCACTCGCGGCGGTGCGTTGCATGGCCGCAACCACTTTCTTGCCAATCACTAGGCAGCGAACATCGGCGCCGCCAGCCTCTTTAATAAATTCCTGTACAAGGAAGTCGGCCTTTAGCTCGCGGAAGGCGTCGATAACGCTTTCAGCCGCTTTAGCGGTTTCTGCCAGCACAACTCCGCGTCCCTGGGTTCCTTCCAGTAGCTTAACGACTACCGGCGCGCCGCCCACCAACTTGATAAGTTCTTTGGTGTTGTGAACGTCATGGGCGAAACTTGAGATGGGCATGCCGACGTTCTTGCGAGACAGCAGCTGCAGCGCGCGGAGTTTATCCCGCGAACGGCCAAGCGCGACTGATTCGGTGAGACTGTAGGTGCCAAGCATTTCAAATTGGCGGATAACGGCCAGACCATAGGGCGTAATCGAGGCGCCAATACGGGGGATAATGGCGTCAAAATGCTCTAATTGCTCGCCCTTATACCACACGATGGGTTCGCGAGAACTGAGTTCCATATAGCATTTCAGGGTGTCCAGTACGCGCACTTCGTGGCCCCGTTCGGTGCACGCTTCAACTAGGCGACGGGTTGAATATAGGCGTCTATTACGTGACAGTATTGCTATTTTCATATTGAGTTTATCTCGATCTTACTGCGGATATATTGGCTGTGGCGTGCTGTGATTCGCCCAAGGCCTATTTAGTTCCCGGTATTTCCGGGGGATTCTGGCTAACACAGTAGGATCGACCGGGATCTACTGTGTAGCGATTTTTCATTGCAGTGCGGCCAACCAACATGCGGAACATCATTTCAGAGCGCCCTGCCAAGGTCATTTCTGCGGTGAAATGTTGTTCGCCGATGCAAATAGTGGTTTCAATAACATAGCGCATACTGCGGTGACCGCCAGAATCGGTGACTTGGCGATAGTCCTTTACGCGCGCTTTGCAAGGCACTGTAGTGCTGTCTTCGTGCTGTAAGGGGTGGACCTTGAACTCTACCCACGGCTCGCCGTCGATGTCGAATTTTTCAATATCGAAAGCGTGAAGTGAGGAGCTGCGAGCACCGGTATCAATCTTTGCCTTGATACCGGTGATTCCTAGGTCAGGCAGGCTGATCCATTCGCGCCATCCCAATATTGTCTGTGCCAAACCGTACCCCTGTTAGAGAGAACTTAAGATGGCAAGCATAGCGGCTTGGAATGTCTGGGAATAGCATTTTGAAATGGTATTTTTGCAGAGCAGTGCTAGCGTGAGCGGGGCGCCAGCACTGCTTATGGGGCGAAGGGTTTATTTTTTGATCATGGTATTAAGGGTCTTATCACATTTTTCGCCATAGGGCGGCAGCATGCCACCTAGTTTTTGCAAGTTGATGCTGCTTTGTTTATATACAGCCTTGGCATGACTAAAGGTTTTGAAGCCGTCGAAGCCGTGGTAGCTGCCCATGCCGCTGGGGCCAATCCCGCCAAAGGGTAAGTCTTCGCAGCTAACGTGGAAGATGACATCGTTAATGGTTACGGCGCCGGTGACAGTTGAGTCCAGCACGTGGCGCTGTTCCGCGCTGTCTTTGCCAAAATAGTAGAGTGCCAGAGGCCGAGGGTTGGCGTTAACGTAAGCGATGCAATCATCTACGGTAGTATAAGTTTTGACGCAGATGATGGGTCCAAAGAGCTCTTCTTGCATAACCAGCATGTCATCGCTGGGGTTTATGACCAGGGTGAGCGGCAGTTTGTGAGTACCTTGCTGCTGACTGAAATCTTCATTAGCGGGGTTTATTTCGCGAACATCGCCACCTTTCTGGCGAGCATCCTCTAAGTAGCTCAGTAGGCGTCGGTAATGGCGCTCATTGACGACGGAGCTGTAGTCCGGGTTATCCAGAAGATTGGGGAATAAATTGCAAATATAAGTGCTCGCCTCGGTGGTAAAGTCTTCCAGCTGATTTTCCGGCACAAATACATAATCTGGGGATAGGCAGACCTGGCCTACATTGAGAATTTTACCGGCAAAAATGCGTTCTACGGCGTCTTGCAGAGGGTAGCTTTTGCTAATAATTACCGGCGATTTACCACCTAATTCCAGGGTAACTGGCGTTAAGTTGTCCGCTGCGGCCCTCAGAATATGACGGGCGATACTGGTTGCGCCGGTAAAAATAAGATGGTCGAAGGGCAGAGCTGAAAAGCTGGCGCCGACGTCTGGTCCGCCATTGAAGACGGCTACCTCGTCGCTGGAAAAGTATTTGGCGGCAAGGGTTTCTAAAAGTGCGCCGGTTTGTGGCGTCACTTCTGAACACTTGATCATGGCGCGGTTACCGGCGGCGAGTACGCCGGCCAGTGGCGCGAATACGGTGTTGAGTGGGAAGTTCCAGGTGCCAATAATCCCGATGACGCCTTTGGGTTGGTACTCGACTGAGGCCTTGCCGCCCATTAAGTTCATGGGGACTGGCGCTTTACGTCGCTCAGTCTTCATCCATTTTTTAAGATGCTTCTTACTGTGTTTTAGGCACTCAATGGTTGCATAGATGTCAGACATCAGTGACTGATGGCTGCTGCGGTGGCCAAAGTCCAGTGCCAAGGTTTCGACAATCACGTCGCGATTATCAAAAACCAGATCAATGGCGCGTGATAGCCGGTCGATGCGTACTTCGGCACTGACAGCGCCCTCTTTGATGCTGAGTGCTCGCTGGTTGTCGAGAGTGGCGCGCATGGCTGAAATCACTGAGTTTTCGTTGAGGTTAGTCATTGTATTCTCCCTGTCGTACTCGTTAATGTTATTGGTGTGGCCGTTATCGGCCAAGCGTGAAAAGATAAATAAGGAATGTGCGAGTGAAAAGTCGGATGGGTATTAATTTTATGCGCGATATTGCGTTTGTCATGTGCACTTTGCTGCCGGCGTTTGCCACAGCTGCCACCTTGCCGAACGAGCCCCATGTGGTGGTTGCTGCGCGCGGCGAAGTAGAGGCTTTGCCGGATATTGCGCGTCTGCAGTTGCAGATTTCTGAAACCCGCGCTACCGCGGTAGATGCCAAGAACACCGTGGACGAGCGCACTGCTAAAGTCTTGGCCGCAGTGCGCGAGCAGGGAGTGCAGGAGGCTGATATTCGCGCCTCGCAGATTCGCATTTATCCCGACTACGAATGGCAAGATGGTAAGCGTTTGCTGCGTGGCCAGCGAGTAGAGCGCAGTGTTGACTTGACCCTGAATGATTTGAGTCGCTACGGCGCGGTGCTTGATGGTTTGGTTCGGGCGGGGATCACAGAGTTGGGTAACGTCAGTTTTGATTTGTCCAACCGCGATGCCCTGATGGCAGAGGCTTTGCAGGCGGCGATGGCCGATGCTAATACCAAGGCAGCGGTCTTGGCGGCAGGTTTTGGACGTCGAGTTGCCGGTGTTTATCACATTGATGAGGCTGCGGCGGGACCGGTTCGTCAAGAGCGCATGCTTATGATGGACGCTAAAATGAGCGCGGCGCCGATGTTGCTGGGTAAAGAAACCGTGAGCGCGAGTTTGAACGTGGTGTTCTTGCTGAAGTAATGCCGCGCCGGCGGTCGGTCTTGAGTTGTTTAAAGGTCGTCCATAAAAAAAGCACCCATAAAATGGGTGCCAAGCGGGGGTGCTACTATGGAGACCTTTAATGATGGGGTTAGTCACTAACAGTGAAGTTAGGCTACCCGTAGTAGTGCCGCGAAAATATTCGTAATTATGCGTACACATGTGACTTCTTTCGAAGTGGCTCATCTCAATGTTGGCTCAGAGAAAGTAAGCAGTTGCGTTGGGGTGTCACTAAAGTCGCGAGTGCTGCCGGCGGTGCGCCTGGCGACCTCGATTTGCGGTGAGCTGTAGCTAAAGCAGACGCCCAGCATCACATCGCTGTGTTCAAGGGCAGAATCGCCAGCTTGGGCGTCAATGTTATAGCGCCTGGCACTGGATACAAAGTAGCCTTTTTGCAGCGCAAACGCTGCCTCTTTAGCATCCTCACTAAAGGCCTTGTTCGCCCATTTACTAAAACCTTTGTATAGCACCTTGCCCGCTAGGGCTGCGGGCTGCTGGATTCCCCAGTTTAAGGTTTGCCAGCTGTGAATTAACTCGCCGTTGGCAAAGATCTCCGCACATACGGCCTCGTCACTGGGCTGGTCCTCGATGCAAATGTCGTATAGCCACTCTGCTTGTTTCCTGCTGGCATGACGAATAGCCATAAGTGCTAAATCTAGCAGGTGAGTGCAATTGCCGCCGGTGTCGACCTGTGGAATAAGTTCTTGGATATCTTCACACAGTGCTAGGCCGATAAGATTGCGAATGGGCTTTACAGCACCGGGGCAGGTGTCAAAGGGGATGCGGATGACCTCGCTTTGAATGTCGGTGACGTGTGCGCCATCGTGGGTGATTGTGCAGCGAAATGCGTGATTGGTATCCTCAAGCTCGCCAAAAACGGAGTTGCCGGTGGTCGATAAACGGATACGGCGTCGATAGCGACCTTGACCGTAATTCGGGTTTTCGGGGTAGTCTGTTGCCGCTGGCATACGTGTCCTCCACAATAAGATACGATATTAGCGTCTTAGTGACTAAAGAGAGTGACCGTTGCGGTCTATTTCAGTGACGGTTTCGGTCATCTCGATGTCGCTCTATAACATTACACAGTGAGATGGTGACTTTCATGGTGATATTTTTAATCTATTTGATGTTGTCTTGGCTGGGTATAGGCGCATGGCTGCTATACGATCCCGGTGCCTTAGAAGCTTATGCGGGGGTGGTGGCATTAACGCCTACTGGCGTAACAGAGTTGCGGGCGATGTACGGTGGTATGGAGTTAGCCATTGGCTGCGCGACTTTGCTTGCCCTGCTGCGGCCCCACTGGCGCTGCCACGTTTTGTTTTTAAATGGCGTTATTCTCGGCGGTATTGCTGCTGGTCGCTTGGTGGGAGTTGCACTGGACGGTAATATATCGGTATATACCTCAGCAGTATTGACCTTTGAGCTGAGCGCAGTGGCGATATGCTTGCTCCTAGCTCGTGGATTGCAGCGAAGCGGAGAATAAGACAGTGGAAGAATATCAGCAGCTAATTGGGATTATCTCCCTAACGATGGGGGTGGCATGGGCGAGTGGTCTTAATCTCTATGCTGCCATTCTGGTGTTAGGTTTTGCTGGTTCGACCGGCGGTATTGAGCTCCCTGAAAATTTGCAGATTGTGCAGGACCCAGCGGTGATGTTGGCCGCGGGATTGATGTACGCGGTGGAATTTTTTGCCGACAAAATACCTGGCGTCGATACCGGTTGGGATGCCTTGCACACCTTCATTCGGATTCCGGCTGGCGCCTTGCTCGCCGCCAATACGGTCGGCGATGTTACCCCCGCGCTGCAGCTTGCGGCAGGTATCGTTGGTGGCTCGGTCACGTCGGTAACGCATGCGGCCAAGGCCAGTACGCGAGTGCTAATTAACACTTCTCCGGAGCCGGTTAGTAATTGGCTGGCGTCCATCTCTGAAGACGTCGCGGTTTTTGGTGGCCTATGGTTGGCGCTAAATCACCCGGTGTTGTTCTTGATCGGCTTTATTGCATTCTTATTTTTGCTTATTTGGTTATTGCCAAAACTGTGGCGGGGGATAGCGCGAATTTTTCGCAAGATTGGTCAATGGTTGGGCTTGGCGGAGGAGACCCGCGAGGCAATAGAAGATCCTTCTGCACCTAAGAATTCGGCGCTGTATCCGGCGTCAACAGCAGCGCTATCAAGTCAGTCGCTGGTGGATGCTCTTCAGGGGCTGCAAGCTATGCATAAGTCTGGTGCCCTGAGCGATCTGGAATTTGAGCAAGCGAAAGCGTCGGTGATTGCAAAACATCAGCTGGCATAGCGTGTTATTTTGTGATCATGGTCACAAAACACCTTCCTGAAAGACGCCCTGGCGTGAAAAGGGGCATCATCGCGAATAAACATCATGCGCTGCTGTAATAAATGCGATTTAATCTGTGCGGGGCCTGCTCATACTAATATCAAATAGTGTGATCGGGCCCTCGTTAATTTACACGCTGTATCACGGAGGTGAGGCGGCGTTCAGGGGTCGAGTTGTCGAGATGATGGAACATAAAACAAATTATTCATATATAGCGGCATTATTCTTCGCCGTGTTGCTTTTCGGCGTGCCGGCTCACGCTGGTTTGTTGCGAGACGTACTGACTCAAACCGGTATTCTTGCCATTGTGACACCGGTGACGACAGCGGTGGGAATTGAGCTGGACGATACGGTTACGACCCTAGACGGTGTGGTTGGTAGCGTCCTTGGCGGTGATGGCGCGATGACGGACTTTAGTATGTCGGCACAGCAAACCAGTAATTTATTGGCCATGGATGCGCCGGCTCTGTCCGCGGTAAGTAATGTTGTCGCAGTGGTCTTTGCGCCCGAACCCGCTGACGATCAGCCGGCTTTATTTCCCCTTGTTAACCTTGACCCAGTGTTTGTGGTGGGACAAATTCAGACCAAGACATATCGCTGCAGTGATGGCGATGGCGACGGTATTTGCGATCAAGATGATCAGTGTTTAAAAACCCCGGCAGGGATCAAAGTGCTCGGCAACGGATGTTACCTCGACGGCCCGCGCGGAGTGGCGCTAGAGGGCGTTTATTTTGCTAACGACAGCCAAGAGTTGAGTGTGATGGCGCAGCAAGTTCTCCGCAATGTTGCCGAAGTGATTCGACAGTCGTCGGCGAATCTTATTGAGGTCGGCGGCTTCACCGATAATGTCGGTAAGTCAGATTATAATTTGCGTTTGTCGGCGGCGCGGGCAATGGCTGTCCGTGATTATTTATATAGTCTCGGCATTGAGCGATCACGCCTGCAGGTTAAAGGCTACGGTGAAAACTCGCCACGAGCCGAAAACACCAGCGCAGAAGGGCGTGCTAAGAATCGCCGAGTAGAATTAAAAATAGTAGAGCGCAACCAATAGCGAATCATGATGTGGCGCGTTCTGTCGCGCCGCAGTCTAAATGTATTAGGAGAATATGAATGGCAATTGATCTGCCTCCCGTCATGCCGCCGCAATTGGCGACCTATACTCAGATTGAGGCCGCAGCCCAGACCAATGCCGAAGCGATCACCGCAATTGTGGCCGGCATTACAATGCGCGTTATGGGTAATAAATATTTATCTCCGACTCAAATCACATCGATATTAGCGTCAGCAGAAACGCCCTCTGCGGCGATCACGGCGTTAACGCGACGTTATTACAATGCGGGTTATTTGTTGGTGAGTGTCAGCTACTTTCGTGTTGATGACACCGTTACCGTTTTAGTGAACCAGTCCACGGTAAAAGGGATGCGCGGCAATGCTGCGATTACAGCGCACTTCAATGGGCTTATTGGCGACCCCGATTTAAGTTTGGCCGAATTTGATCGCGCTCGCGTTCTGGCAGATTTGCAGGCGCAGCGTGCTGGGCTAGCGTATAGCATTGCGTATGAGCAGCACTACGACAATCAGGTTATTCTCGATTTTCGCGAAGTGCCCGTTGATGATGTCGACGCCACTGATGTGGTGCTGGAAATGAATAATAAGGGCAGCCGTTTTCTTGGCCGTTACTTTGGTTTAGCGGGCCTGCGACATCGCTTTGATAGCGGCACCGAAGCGAGCTTAGCTTACAAAACTATATTCGAAGATTTGGGCGAGGCGGGTGACGGCGAAGGTTATGAGCAGCTTGATATTAGTATTGAGCATCCGTTCACCTTCGGTTTGTATGGTGTAGATGCCACGCGTATTCAATACCAACGTCAGCCAAGGGTAGCGACTACCGGGGGTGGCGGGCTTGGCTTTTGCTTACCACCATTAATTGCTTGCACGCCTGCTGCCGGCGGGACGGTGGTAAATCTTGATGCTGAAATCGACATTGTTACTCTGTCTGGTGAACAGGTGCTGTACAGCAATCCCGTTCGACGCTGGTCGGTGTTTGAGCGTCTTGAGTATGTTAACTCCGAGATCCAATCTGACGTGCAATCCCAGCCCTTGCTAGATGAGTCATATCAAACCATCGAGTTCGGGGCTAAGTATTCAGTGCGCGGTGCACTGGCAGATGCGCCCTCTTATTTTAAAGCACAGCTATCAGTAAGGGCGGGTTTTGGTGATGGCGGCAGTTTAGAAACTGATAGCAGCGATGGGGTTGGGGTAGGCCAGCGATCGGCAGAATTTTTCATGCTGCGGCCAAAGTTGGGCTATAAATTTGCTCTGGCCCCGCATTACGAATTAGCTGTCAACCTAGATGGTCAGTTCGCAGATGACACCCAGCTGCCACAGCAACAGCAATATGTCTTGGGGGGGATGAACAGTCTTAGTGCGTATTTGCCGGGTGTATTGATTGGTGACAATGGCTATTTCGTGCAGACAAGCATAACCGCCAAACACCGGGTTTGGGGCATGCCCTTGGAAGCGTCAATTTTCGCCGAGTACGGTGCGACCAGCTTCAATGGCGTGTCTGGTGAATTGGCGTCGGCGCAGGCCTTGGCGGATGTCGGTGTACGTTTGAGTGCCACACTTGCTTATGGCTTTGAAACCGAGCTCGTGGCGGCGACGCCGCTGCTGGATGATGTGGTCGATAAAGCACGTCTTGATGCCTTAAAAGCTGATTTTTTTTGGCGTTTACGCTGGACCTTCTAAGCCGCTCTTAGCTTATCAATGCTGTTACTGTTATTTATGTAAACGTATTTATTTTCAAACCGTGGTCTAATGGCATCTACTGTATGGCGCTCAAATAGCGCCGCCGAGCAGAGTGTAATTAGGCTATCGCGCCGACGATGTGATCAATTCATTATTTCTTTTCCGTGCTGAGTCTCACTAATACACAGCGACCGTGCTCGGTGCTGGCTTTGCAGTTTGAACACTGCTGCCGTTGTTGTTCATGGGCCGCCTTTCAATGAGTCTATGTCTGTGAGCGAAAGACCGGTGTTCGTTTTAGTGGATAGAGAGATTCGATCTAACATTGAAATTTCGTCTTTCGAATAATATTAATATGGAAACTTTATGACCCCCTCTCTGCCGCCGATGCGACTAATAATTTCCTTGGCGCTTATTTTTGCTCTATCGCCATTGGCTATCGACATGTACCTGCCGACGATACCCGCGATAGCGGGAGAGTTGGCAGTGCCTGTGCAAGATGTCGCTATTACGGTCAGTCTGTATATTTTGGGCTTAAGTTTCGGTCAGTTCTTTGGTGGTCCAATCAGTGACTATATTGGACGGCGGCCGGTGCTATTCATTGGTCTGGTTATTTTTGCGCTGGCAAGTCTGCTTATCGCGTATACAGATTCCCTAGAGGTGTTTTGGGTCGCGCGCTTTGTGCAGGCTTTAGGGGGTGGTTGTGCCGCCGTCGTGGTACCCGCAATTATTCGCGATCATACCGAGGGTCAGGCTACCGCCAAGCTATTCTCACAAATCATGCTGATTACTATTATCGCGCCGGCAATCGCCCCAAGCATAGGCACGTTTTTATACAGCGTGAGCGGCTGGCGTATAATATTTATCGTGCTGGCAGCGTACGCAGCGCTGGTTTGTCTTATGGGCGCTATTTTCATACGCGGCACGCCTAAGTCATCAGTGGTGGATGATACGCTGGCGCAAGATGGCTTGTTGACGCGCTACCGCTTTGTTTTGAGTAATACCACTGCAATGCGGTATTTATTCTCTCAGGCTTTAGCCTTCAGCGTTATGGTGACTTTTTTAGCGAATGCGGCGCTAGTATATATTCACCAATATGGCGCCACTGAAACCCAATTTGCGATGTTGTTCGCTGCAAATGTGGTGACATTGGGTGTTGCCAACAGGGTCAATAATTATTTATTGAATACCATTCCGGCGCCGCGAATTTTGCCTAAAGCGATGATGTTGCAATGCGTGGCCACCGCGGGATTATTGTTCATTAGCGACTTTACTCCTCCGCTGTGGATAGTTGCGCCTTTGATCATGCTGAGTATTGGTGCTCTTGGCGGTGTCATGGGTAACTCGCAGGCGAGTGCACTGCAATTTTTCCCCAAGCACAGTGGTATTGCGTCGGCCTTGCTCGGCAGTGCGCAATATCTCATTGGTGGGCTTATCAGTGGCGCGTCTACTTTATTTTTAAGTGATAAAATGTGGCCAATGACAGTTACGATGTTTGTCGCCGCCGCTGCCGCTTGGTGGATCGTGCCGAAACCTAAGCCTAGTCAGGTGTCAGCGTAAAATACTTGAGTGATAGTGATTATTTGTCAGCGACAGCAAAGATACTTGCTACTATAGGACGGTTCATATGAGTGAAAGTCGTTTTGTTTGGACTCGCAGGCGGTGGCCATAGTAGTTCTTGCGACGTCTTATGTGATAGCGAGGTCGAGGTGTTGGGCGGGTAGTCGCGACTGTTGGTATTTGGCCCAGATGCTCGCTGGTTTGATCAATAAGTCTTGAGTCACTATGCTTATTTCCCGTCCCAGTTCCCGTTGTATATCCCCATTTAATATCGCACTTAGCTATTTTGACAAAGCTCCAACCAGCGCAGAATTCCTTCGCTGCGGTATTTTTGACGGTGCAGAATAAAGTAAAAGTGGCGTTTGAAATCACGATTGGCAGCGGTGAGCGGTATTAAGCGGCCACTGTCGAAAGCTGCTTGCAATGATAACGTTGAAAGGCAGCCGATACCTAGGCCGGTTTCGACCGCGCGTTTAATTGCTTCGGTGTGCTGCAGCTCGAGGCGAATATTCAGTTCTGGTAATAGCTCATGAATGGCGCGGTCAAAGGCTTGACGGGTGCCTGAGCCGCCCTCTCGTAGAATCCACTGGGCAGAGAGTAAATCTGCATCAGTGAGATTTTTTTTGCTGGCCAGAGGGTGCAGGGGACTGCAGAAGATTTGCAGCTCATCTTCTCGCCAGCGTGTCACTTCTAAATCTGGGTGGTGCAATTCGCCTTCGATCAGACCGATATCCAAGTCAAAGTTTAAAACCTGTTGACTGATGACCGCGGTGTTGGCGACATTGAGTTTTACTTTGGCTGCGGGGTAGCGGTTTATAAATTCGGCCATGATATCGACCGCCAGGTAATTGCCAATGGTAAGCGTGGCGCCCACCTTAAGCTCCCCCACCTGATCGTGGCGGCGGAAACCCTGTTCTAATGCGAGTGCTTGATCTAGGAGCGCCTCTGCCTGTGGGCGCAGCGCGCGACCTAGTTCATTAATTTGTAGACGTTTACCAATTCGGTCAAATAGCTGTATCGAGAATTGCTGCTCAAGATCTTTGAGCGCACTAGAAGCTGCCGACTGGGACATAGAAAGCTGCTCTGCAGCCCGGGTTATGTTCTCGGTGTGGGCGGCGGCTAGAAAAACTTCGAGCTGGCGTAGGGTATAGTGCATATTTGCAAAACCGATATGAAAAATCATTATAAGTCATTTTGCCGATAGCATAGCTTTCCCTTACAGTATTGGCAAGCCAAAGAAGTAGTGGCGGATATGGCGCTAATATTGAGGAGAGGTTTGCAATGAGTAATATAGTTTCTGAGCGAGTGACCAGCGTACATCACTGGAACGACACTTTGTTTAGTTTTAAGACGAGCCGTGATCCATCGTTCCGGTTTGAAAACGGCCATTTTACTATGATCGGTTTAAAGCAGGGCGATCGCCCCTTGATGCGAGCTTACAGTATTGTGAGTGCAAATTATGAGGACGAGCTTGAGTTCTTCAGCATTAAAGTAGCCAATGGTCCGCTGACGTCTAAGTTACAGCAGATCAAGGTGGGTGATGAAATTTTAATCAGTCGTAAGCCTACCGGCACCTTGGTGGCAGCCAATTTATTGCCAGGTAAAAATTTATACCTTCTCAGCACGGGTACTGGTTTGGCGCCTTTTATGAGTATTATTAAAGACCCGGAAGTATATGAGAAGTTTGAGAAAATAGTGTTGGTGCACGGGGTGCGTTATGAGAGCGAGTTGGCTTACCAAGATTTCATTCGCAATCATTTGCCGCAGCATGAATATTTTGGCGATATGATCCGTGACAAGCTGGTGTACTACCCCACGGTGACACGTGAGAAGTTTCAAAATCAGGGGCGTTTGACGGATTTAATTCGCACCGGTAAGTTGATGCGAGATGTGGGCTTGCCCGCGCTTAATACCGAATCTGATCGGTTTATGATTTGCGGTAGCCCGAGCATGCTCAAAGACACTTGCCGCCTGCTCAAGGCGGCCGGTTTTGAAGAAACGCGTGGTGGTGAGTATGGGCATTTTGTGATTGAACGTGCTTTTGTAGAACACTAGACGTCTTTTTACGCGGTTTTTTAAATTCCTTCTTAAGCCCCTTGATAGGGGCTTTATTCTATGTGGGCGGCATGAGATTTGGTCGGGCCGCTTAAAGTAATTCCTCCTTGTTCTTCCTTGTCTGACACGTCCTTAGACGCGACTCACTATCCTGTTGCTGCCTCATCATTAACGATGCTAAATGCACAGCTATCGGCGCTAAGGTATTAATTTCATTATTTATAAGTTGATTAGGGCTTTATTGTGGAGTCCTGTTAGCAGACTTGATAACTTAGGGCTTGGAATTGGTCTGGCTACGAGAGCGCTATGTTTAAAAAAATCTTATTATCCCTGCTGGTATTGCTGCTTGCTTCCGGTGCATACCTGCAGTTTGGCAATCTGCCCCAGCCCTTATCGGCGGATACCGAGGGTAGTCGTTGGCTAGAAAAAGGCATTTACGACGTCAGCTATTTCGATGTTGAGTTGGTCGATGATACTCGTCCCACCCAGAAAAACGGCGAGTATCTCGGGAGTAATGAGCGTCAGTTGCAAACTCGAATTTGGTATCCCGAGGACTTACTTGGTGCGGCGCCTTTACTTATTTATAGCCATGGTTTTATGTCTTCGCGCACCGGCGGCAGCTATCTCGCTGAGCACTTTGCTAGTCACGGATATATTGTTGCGGCGATGGATTACCCGCTCACCACGATGGGCGCGCCTGGCGGACCATTGGTAAAAGATGTAGTTAGTCAGCCCGGTGATGTTAGCTTCTTAATCGACCAGTTTGTGTCATGGAATGCGGATTCTGGCAATCAGTTTTATGAGCGTATTGATGACAGGCATATTGGTGTTATGGGTTTGTCTTTGGGTGGTATGACGTCGACTTTGGCGACCTTCCATCCTCGCAGCGCTGATTTGCGTATTTCTGCGGCGGTATCGATTGCGGGTCCGGTCTTTATGTTTGGGCCAGCTTTCTATGATTCTAGAGATGTTCCTTTCATGATGATTGCGTCGCCGATAGATGCCATGATTGATTATCAAACCAATGCGGCGACGATTCTACCCAATGTCAAAGGCGCTGTTGTAGTGACTATGAATAACGCCTCTCATACAGGCTTTGCGTCGCCGGGTCGGTATTTGAGATGGTTTGAAAATCCGGATTCATTGGGCTGTGGCATGTTGACGCGTGGTCTAGAAAAAACCTCTGACGAAAACTGGGCCAGCGAGTTGGGTGAGTCTGAAGAAGGTATTTTGTTATCGCCGCAGACGGCGCTGTGTACTACTGATCCGCTGCCGCCGACAATGAATCCTGTGCGTCAGCAATGGTTAACTACGCTGGCGGTGTTCCCGTTCTTTGAATCACAATTTGCCTTGAGTGAGTTGCGTCGCCAGGAGGCTCGTGATTATCTCTTCAGTACTTTTTCTAGTGAAATTCCTGAAGTGAGCGTTGCGCGCGCAATAAAGTAAGGACTTGCGATGCCAATGCTGACGTCCCAAGGTTTTTGGTACCGCAGCGCGGGGTGTCAGCTTATAATGTTGACGCCGCCGCCAATATTCGAATGTGACGGCTTTGGCAATATAAAATCGAGAAGTACTAATAATAAAATACTAGGGAAAAATAGAATATGACAGTTGCGTTCTGGTGTGTGTTTATTGCATGTTTGCTTCCCATAGTAATCACCTGGGTATGTGGATATTTTCGTGCCAAACAGTTTGGTAAAGTCGATAACAAGCATCCTCGCCTGCAATATGCCCAGCTTGAAGGCCCAGGCGCGCGCGCCTACGCCGCGCAGCAAAATGCTTGGGAAGCGCTGCCAGTATTTGCGGCAGCGGTGATCATTGCACATTTGGCGGGAGTTGATCCGGCCAAGTCGGCGCTTGCCGCTCAGGTGTTTATTGTTGCGCGGGTTTTGTATCCCATTTTTTACATTGCCAATAAGGATGTGCTTCGCTCATTGGCGTTTATTATTGGTCTGGGTGCTTGCATCGCTCTATTTGTCATGGCGGCATAAAACCAATGATTGCAGTAATGCAAAAGTGGGCGAGGGTATTGTGCTTGCCTTTGGGGCTAGCTATTTGTCTCACTGGCTATGCCACAGCCCAGACTGAGGATGATACTGGTCTTGCCACGATGGAGGAGTTTTTGCCGGTAGCGGAGGCGCCGCTACCGGCATCCCTGCTTCGCGCCGAACAAATTAAGCTGGAAACCTTCGATAGTTTCCCCCGGGGTGGCCCAGACAGTATTGCTGGGCTGGGTGATTGGTGGTTGTCCAACGGCAAAATTTGCGTGGCTGTTAGCGATGTTAACCATCACGCGGGCATTGTTGCCGGTGGTGGCACGCTTATCGATGTTGCGCATTGTGAGCGCGGTAATGACCAGTGGACTTATGCGAATATTTTAACGGGGCTGGCAAAGGAAGCCGCTATTCCGGTTTCAAAAATCACTACGCTAATAGAGGGCGATCACGCCGATATTATTACTGTGGGCGAGGGCGATGGTATTCGTCAAACAGTGACCTACCGTTTGCGAGAGACTGGTGAGGAGCTCGAAATCAATGTGCAGATAGAGCGCATTGGCGAAGGTCGCCCGGTACAAATGAGCGGCTTGTTTACCCTGTATTCGCAGCGCGCATTAACGCCCTTCAGTCTGTCTAGTTATATTCCAAATGCCACCCTGGGTTTTCAGCATCCGGCCATCGACCGCAATAAAGTGTCGTCTCTGCTTGGCGGCATGATGCCCAGTGACTGGAATATTTTGGTGGGCGCCGATACCTATGACAGCAAGGTGAGTTATGGGGTGCAGCTGGGGTCTGCCGAGTTGATTAAAGCGAATGGCAGCCGCCAGCCATTGCCGCGGTTTTTGGCCGTATTTCCTGATTATAGCCTGCACGGCTGGATGACCCGTCCTTTATGGTTTCAAAGCGAGCGGCTGACTTGGCTATCACTGCTGCAAAACCAGTTTATGGATTTAGAGAAAGGCGAGCAGATGCTTGCTAAGTTCAAGGTGTTGTTGGGCGATCGTGCGGATGTGGCATCGGTCACTGATCAAATCTACAACGGCCCGCGAATACGAGGTTACGCCAATAATTTTGATGTATCGGTGGCGGTCTGGGACCAGGATGATCGACCTGTAACCCAGGGTCGAGTCGCCGCCGATGGCAGTTTTAATATTCGCCTGCCTAAACATGTGCAGTGGATAAAAATGCAGGCCACTGCGCCTTGGGGGCAAAAAATTAGTCGCGAATTGTCGCTAGCCGACGCGCGCAACGATAGCGGGCGATGGGTCTTTCGGAAAAATGGTGCGTTGCGCTTGCCGCGAGATATGCCAATGAGCCTGTATTTCTTTGGTTTTGGGAATACTGATACACCGGAGTTTGGTAATGACTTACTGGGCTTTACCGAGCAGGGGCTGTCGCTGCCTGGCATGATGCGCCGCAACCGTATTGATTTGGCCGGTGTTGATTCAGATTTAGAGCAAGTTAACTTGCCGCCTGGCCAGTATCGAGTTCTGGCTGCGCGGGGCATGGAATTCGATGTAAAGGAGTATTTGCTTACTGTTGTTGCTGGTAAAACAAGCCAGCTTCCTATCATCCCTCTAAAGCAAATTTGGTACGGCGGTGATTGGCGTTCAGCCGACTTGCACGTCCACAGCGGGGCAAGTTTTGACTCGGTCTTACCCTTTGATGAGCGCTTGCGAAGTTTTGTCGCGCAGGGCGCCGAGGTCTTGGTGGCCAGCGAGCACAATCGCTTGGTTGATCAAAGCGGGCGCGTTGCAGCGCTGGGCTTGGAGGGTAGAGTGCAGGTTATAACCGGCAGTGAACTCACCGGTATGTCGCGCACAGCCAATGCACCGACTACGGTAGGTCACAGTAATGTCTTTCCATTAACGGCTAGGCCAATGGAGTTTGCTGGCGGCACTCCGGCGGTAGAAAACCGCGCCCTGCGTGAAGTGATTGCCGGTGTTCGCGAGCAAGCGCCAAACGCACTATTCCAGCTGAATCATCCACGGGCGGCCAATCCGATTGATGCTGATTTAGCCTTTTTTGATCACCTGTCGATTGGTAGAAGTTACGATCCAGCACAGGCCTTAGACAGCGTAAATAATGGCAGTTTACTGCTTCCAGACCCGGTCTCGGGTTTTCGCGATATCGATTTTGACGTCTTAGAAGTGCTCAATGGGGCCGAGTTTTCGGTGTACTCGCAAATTCGTGATGACTGGTTTTCGATTCTGAATCAAGGCGCGCGCCGCGCCGCGACTGGGAATAGTGATTCCCACGGGATTCGCAGCGTGGTCGCCGCGCCGCGCACTTATGTCTACGTTGCCGCTTCGAATAATCAACTACCACTCGATGAGAGTGCCTTTGTAGGCGCTGTCCGAGATGGGCATAGCTTTATGACTACCGGCCCGTTTCTGGCAGTAACACTTCGCGATGATTATTCAGATGCCGGCATGGGCGATACGTTTTCGGGACGGCGTGGTGAGCTGCATATTCAGATAGATGCGGCGCCGTGGGTGACGGTTAATACCATGACGATTTGGGTTAACGGGGAAATTTATCGGCAGTTGAAGGTGGCGGTTGGTGATCACAAGGTCATTGAGCTTATCGTCGACACTGATTCCTATGTGGTGGTTGAAGTCAGTGGCGACCCTGGCGAGGTGTATCGCGCGCTCATGCCCGACTTGGCGCCGCTGGCATTGAGTAACCCTATATATATTGATGCAGATGGCAACGGGGAGTGGCAGGCACCTAAGATAATGAACTAGCCTTGGGGTGGAGTTGTCATAGTTCCCATAAAGTAAGCGTGAAGAGTTCCGGGCTGCGGATGAATTAATGCTGTGAATATTGGCATGTTTTTTTTGATAATAGCTGTGTCATGATCGTTTCATGGCACATAGAAAGATAACGGATAAGGGGATTCATCAATGAAAATGTCTATTAATATTAGTCGTTGGACGACATTGCTGACAGCAGTTGTTTTCGCAACAGCGTGTAGTATCGATCCGTATACTGGCGAAGAGAAGACCAGTAATACTGCCAAAGGTGCTGGCTGGGGTGCTTTGGGCGGTGCCGTTTTAGGGGCCGCAGTAGCAAGTAAGAAAGATCGCAAAAAAGGTGCGCTACAGGGCGCAGTAATAGGCGCGGCCGCCGGTGGTGGCTACGGTTATTATATGGATCGTCAAGAAGCAAAACTGCGCGCCCGCCTTGAAGGCACGGGTGTTGGTGTGCAGCGCGTTGGCGACACCATTAAACTCATTATGCCCGGCAACGTGACTTTCGATACCAGCAGTTCTGCTATCAAGGGTGGCTTCACTGACGTCTTGGACAGCGTTGTGTTAGTAGCCAAAGAGTTTGATAAAACGCTGATGCAAATTAATGGTTACACAGACTCTACCGGTAGTTTCCAGACCAACCAGTCACTGTCTGAGCAACGCGCAGGTAGCGTTGGTCGCTATTTCATGAATCAAGGTGTGGCATCAAGCCGCATTCGTACTTCAGGCTATGGACCGCGCGATCCTATTGCAGATAACAGCACTGCATCGGGTCGTGAGCAGAATCGTCGCGTGGAAATTGAGATGTTGCCAACTCAATAAGCAGCGACATACACCTGAAAGGGCGTCATCAGTGGCGCCCTTTTTTTGTCTGGCTACTATGTTCACTGGCTTGGGGCCTTAAAAATGATAAACACACTCTATAGATCTGGAATGGTTTTCCTTGCTGTTTTGGCACTCGCCGCCTGTGCGGGATTCAATCCCATTGAAAAGCCAAAGGTATCTATTACCAGTATCAAAATGGCGCCGGTCATTGGTTTCCAACAGAAGTTATTAGTCGGTTTGCAGCTCGATAACCCCAATGGCTTCACCATTAACCTTGCCCGATTGCGATATACCTTGGAGTTACAGGGGCAGTCTCTGGCGGGCGGCAGTTTAAATGAAGCGATCAGCTTACCGGCAAATGGTCAGACTCAACTGGTGGTTCCAGTAGAGGTGAATTTACTCAGCGGTATAGGCGTATTGAGTAAGATCTTAGGCAGTATGCAATCTGACCTTGATTACAAACTCAGCCTGACGGCGGCGGTTACCAATTTTGGCCTTGGCGATATTACAATCAACAAGGTGGGTAAGGTTGGAATCGGGACTGCGACACCCTAAAGAGGCTGGATTGATAGTCCGCGGCAGGATGGCTGCCGCTGCGAGATAGTAGCTTAAGCGCTTTTAGCGGATTTATTTTTCTTACCGCTATCTAGCGTGTCATGAAGACTGACTAGCTGCTGGGTGAGTTTATGCGACGGTGCGTAGTGAATCAGTGGTATCTGCCTGCTGCGAGACTCTTTCATCTTGACCGAGCTGCTTAGATATTGATCAAAGATTGGCAGGCCGTCAGCTTTCATACTTTCGACAAGCTGGGTCGGCAAGCTGGCTTGGGCTTGAAACTGGTTAACGATGATGCCTTCGAGCTTCAGCTCTGGGTTGTGGTCTTCGCGAATTTCCTCAACCGTTTCCATTAAACCAATCAATGCGCCCTTAGAAAAGCTGTCGCAATCAAAGGGAATGATTAGTGAGTCGGCGGCGATAAGGGCCGAGCGGCTATAAAAGTTTAAGGCCGGCGGGGTGTCGATGTAGATATGCTCGTATTCTGCTTGCAGCTTGTTCAGCGCATCGCGGAGTTTATAAATTTTGTGGCGAGTTTCTAGTTCGCGCTCGATCACCGCGAGTTCAGGGTGAGACGGCATTAGATAGAGATTGTCGAATTCGGTTTCGTAAATACAGTCGCTAGCTTCTTTGCTTTTGCCGAAGAGCGATAGCTTTTGCTTAAAGAAATCTGCGGCGTTGTCTTCAAGGTCGCGAAACTGGGGGCCGATTAAGTATTCGCTGCTATTGCCTTGGATATCAAGATCGATAAGCAGCGTTTTATGGCCTTTCCATGCGCTAATTGCCGCCAAATTACAGCTTATGCTGGTTTTGCCGACACCGCCTTTTTGATTAAAAATTACCCGCTTCATTGTGCTACCCTGACAGAGTGTTGCTGGGAAAAAGTAATCCTAGCAGCTCTAGTGCCAAGGCGCTACGACCGCAATTTTTGAGGTATCTTGGTCGGGCTATTCAGGACGTTGATGGGGGTTTTTTACGCATCCATTCGCGGGTGCGCAGAACGCCAAACAGTAATACTACAATATAGCCTTCTACTGGATTACTGTAATCACGGTGAATATCCTTTCTAAAGACTAGGCACTCAAGAACGTGGGCGACAAGTATGGCAACACCACCCCACATCAGCCACTGGCTATTCTCACCTAGCAGGGGAAACACGAAATTTACCAGAAAGGCGATCCAAAAGCCGAGTTGGCCAATTTTCAAAATTGTCATTATAAAGTGTGAATCCTTCGTTATTTTTTTGGTGGCTGCATAATGCAATATTAATTTTAGGGCTTCAAGTTTTGTTATAATCTAGTCGCGTAACTTTCCATTTAAATAGAGGCAATTGATTTATGTATACGGGAATTGTGCATGGTGCTTACCCGCTGGCGGCGGTAATCCATAAGCCCGGCTTGCACCAGCTATTTATCGACTTGCCGCCGGTACTACTTGAAGACCTCGTCATTGGCGCTAGTGTTGGTTTAGATGGCGTATGTATGACCGTGACCAGTATTGATGGCGCGCGGGTGTCGTTTGATGCCATGCAGGAAACCCTGTCATTGACGACCTTGGGCAAGCTAAATGATGGCGACATCGTTAATGTCGAGCGCTCGGCCAAACAGGGGGCAGAAATCGGCGGCCATAATATGTCTGGCCATGTCGATGGTTGTGCAGAGCTGATTGCTGTTGAAAAGTCTGAAAACAACTGTACGCTGAGCTTTCGTCTGCCTCAGACTTTAAGTAAGTACGTGTTTAGAAAAGGCTTTATCGGCATCAGTGGCTGCAGTTTGACAGTGGCTGATTACCAGCGTGACGAAGCCGAGTTCACAGTGTGGTTAATTCCAGAGACGCTGCGGGTGACCGGCTTTGCAAATAAGCGCGTGGGTGATTGGGTGAATATTGAAGTGGATCGCCAAACCCAGGTTATTGTCGATACCGTCGAGCGAGTATTGGCTGAGCGGGAATAGTATAAGGATTACCGCCAGTAAGGTTCACTGGCGGTAATTGCGCTTATTATGCTTCTTCAGGCATTAGGCCATTGATTCGCTCTAATGCGTCGACGTACTCGGTGACTAAACGGAAAATCACGGAACGGGTTGATTCAACGTGGTTGATCTGACCGACGACCTGACCGACCGGGTTAAAGGCCACTTTTTGGCAATCGCCGGCTGAGGCATAGCGTGCGGTGCGGCGAATACCATCACCACTCACCAAGCCCTGCAGTGGCATCCCGAGAGCGTCTGGTGTGTCAGTGCGTTCCCAAGCTTCGGTCCACTCATTTTTTAGCATACGGCAGGTTTTCCCTGTCCATGCACGTGAGCGCACAGTGTCTTCGCTAGAGGCGGCCAGCAGAGATTCTTTTTGCGCAGGTTCAGCGTGCGCTTCTTCAACCGTCAACCATAATGAACCGGTCCACACGCCCTCACAGCCCATGCTCATTGCTGCCAGCATTTGTTGGCCGTTCCCAATGCCGCCAGCGGCTAGCACCGGTACAGGCGCTGCAGCAGCGACGGCTTGCGGCCATAATACCACCGAGCCAACATCACCAGCGTGACCGCCGCCTTCACCACCTTGAGCGACAATAAAGTCTAGGCCAGCATCTTTGTGCGCTTTGGCTTGCTTAACACGACCGCAAAGTGCCCCGACCAGCCGGCCACTGTCTTGAATTAACTTCACTTTGTCGGCAGGCGGGGTGCCCAGTGCATTGGCAATCAATTTGCATTTAGGGCGGGTTAGCGCCTCCATAAGTAGTGGGGTGGCGGTGGCTTCAGTCCAGCCAAGCAAGCCCATGTTACTGGTGCCGTCCGGCCATTCGGGCACGCCGGCATCGGCTAATAATTTTTGAGCAAAGTCGATATGGCCTTGTGGGACCATTTTCCAAAGTTCTTTTTCAAGATCTTCTGGGCTCGTATCGCCCATGCCTTCGTATTTTTGCGGAATGACAATATCAACGCCATAGGGACGGTCACCGATATGCTCATCAATCCAGTCTAATTCGGCCTTTAGCTCTTCCGGAGAAAATCCGACCGCTCCTAAGACGCCAATACCGCCGGCTTTACTTACGGCAACCACAACGTCACGGCAGTGGGTGAACGCGAAAATAGGGTATTCAATGCCGAGCTTCTTACATATTTCGGTATACATTTTTGGCCTCTGACTTATTTTGGCGCGGAGTACACGGCGCCATGAGTTGACTTGATTAGTATTGCGGACGCCCTCGATGCCGACAATGGCGTAAGTAATCAATCGCCATTGACTAAAAAGATCAGTATTCTCTGCCTCAGGGCCTGATAATTTTGACAGTGTCGACAATCTTGAGGCTTATAAGCACTAAATTTAGGCTCTTACTTGCTTTTGAACTTGTGTGTTCGGGCGGTGCATAGTAAAAAGTGTGATTACATTCTCGTACTCTCCCTTATAGGAATTTCGCTTAAAAATGGAAAGAATGCCCTCCATAAGCGCACGTATTTTACTTTTACGAATTCGTCATCGCGCGCTGGACACGGAAATCACTGAGCTGGCTTTGAATCCCTACCAAAATCAGCTGTTGTTGCAGCGCCTAAAGAAAGAGAAATTGCGTATAAAAGACGAGATACAGTGGTTAAAAGACGAGCTTATTCCTGATCTAGATGCGTGAACCGACAACAGCAGCACACCTTGTGAGATATATCTCACAAGGTGTGCTGCTGTTGTCTTCTTTCACTACCTTGGCAGTTCGTCATAATTACCGTTGTCAGGAAGACATGAGCATTCAAAGGAATGGGTGCGACATTGGATGTCGAAATTCTAAAAGCCGGAGCCGATGCTCTGGCTTTTTTTTGTATTGAGCTTTCGCCCCTGCTTGCCTAAGCTGCTCGTCTTTAGTCCCACCCTCTGATGACGGCCATTCTATGGTCGCATGGTTGATTGATGACAGATCGTAACTTTGACGGTATCGCCGAACGCTTTAAAAAAAATATCTATGGCAATGCCAAGGGTGAGTTGCGGCTCGCCCTGTGTTGGCGCGAGCTGGTTGATAAGTTACCCGCGCTTAGCGAGGGTCGGTCAATGTCGGTATGGGACGCTGGTGGCGGCTTGGGGCAAATGAGCATCCGCCTAGCAGAACTGGGGCACTCGGTGTTGCTCAATGATATTTCAGCCGACATGTTGGAGTTGGCGCGTAAAGATATTGCCGCGGCGGGTTTAGCTCCTCAGCTTGATATTCGCAAGGCATCCATCCAGGCAATCAGCGCTGCACAGAAACAATCCTTCGATTTGGTGCTCTGCCATGCAGTACTTGAGTGGGTAGCTGATCAGGAAGATGTCATCTCGTCGCTAGTGGCAGGAATGCGCCCCGGCGCTCATTTATCGCTGATGTTTTATAACTTAAATGCGCTTATTTTGAGCAATATGGCCAAGGGCAATCTCTACAAATTACGCGATAGGGATTTTGCCGGGCATCCCGGCGGACTTACGCCGCCGGGGCCGTGTGAGCCGCAACGGATTATTGAATTATTACAGCATGCCGGCCTTGAAATTGTTGCTAAGCGCGGTATTCGTTTGGTCTACGATTTGATGCCTAGGGCGGTGCGAGCTCAGCGAAGTATCACTGATGTGCAAGCCCTTGAGTGGCAGTACGGAGCAGACGAGCCTTTTTGCTCCCTGGGGCGCTATGTGCATTTGCTCTGCCGTCTACCAGAGTAGAAGTCTAGCGGGTGGCTAGGCCTTGCGAAAGCGAATGCCGAGCTTGGTGTATAGCGCGCCTAAAATCCAAAGTGGACCAATCAATAAGAACAAAATATCAGTAAAGAATGAGGGCTTTTGTGCTTCTTCTTTGTGGCCAATGAATTGGAAAATCCACGCGACAATCCAAACGGCAGCCGCGGGAATCCATAGCGGGAATGCCACATAACTTTGGTAGGCCATAATGCCGGCGGCCAACAACACTACTAACGGCAGCATGCCCATCGCGAGTCGCCCCGACAAATAACCATAGAAGAACATAGTGCCAATCAAAATCACTTGGCCTAGATTAAATGCCGTCGCAGGTATTTGTATCAGCCACAGCAATGCAACAGTGCAAACAGCAATTGCTGGAACGCACCAATAATGAATGCGTTTATTGCGTGGATTCTGGTGGGAGTCATTATATTCGTCTAGCCATTGATTCAGGGTGCGCACAGGCAATCTCCGTTGCTGTATCAAAACGGCTACGTTAGGCGAAGTCTCAATGTGGGTCAATGACCGCAGCGACATGACAAAGGGGTAATTTAAGTCAGATCTATACGAATGAAGGCGCGCTTATTCTTGCGGCCACTAAGAGCAGAGGTCATATCTAATAGACGCATTTGAAAACCGTATTTTTTGATTAGTAGGCGGTGTGCGATTTTACTTTCCGCTGCGTCGATTAAATAGGCATTGCCATTACTAGACTCGCCAAGCGGTTTGCCGATTACCGTACACGGGCCAATTTGACACTCGCTGAAATTGCGCAGGCGCTTAACCTTACCGGCGTTCCCCGCTGAAAAAACATACAGTGTGTTGTCGTCACCGGCACACCAAACTGGTGTTGGGACAAAACTGCCGTCGCGTTTTTTAGTGCTAAATAAGATATAGCTAGATTGGTATAGTGCTGTCATGGTGATAGATCCGCGGGATATTGAACATTGCATAGTGTGCTTTGTGTGTGAGTGTCTTGCAATAATTCTGCCAGCAGAAGGAAGTCATGTTTTCGGTATTATGAGTGGTATTTGAGAGTATAAGTTTAAGCGTAGAAAAAAGAGGAATTGCCGCCGATGGTTGGCGGCAAATTGTACTTCATGTCTGGGTGTGGTGATGGGTATGTGGGTAACTCAGACGAGTGTGGCGATACAATAAAATAAGCCTGTAAGGACGATGGAAATCAGGCTAAATTTTGCGCTCTGTTGAGCAAGGTCGCTTATAGTGCACGCAGTAATAATGTGCGGTGTCATGTTGATATTCTCCTGATTGGTGGTATTTAAATTAGGCCTGCAAAGCAAGATACTATGCCTACTGTAACAATGGCGATGAAGCTGTATTGAGCTGCTAATTCTGCAACTGCGCTAGCGTCGTAGCCTTGTACTGCTTGTTGTAATTGACTCATTGTATTGCTCCATTTATAAAGTTTTGTTGGTGTCTTAGCGACGAAGTAATTATACAAACAAGCAAGAAATATTTGGGTTACATAAGCCGTGTCATAGTAGTTACTAAATACGGTTTTCCGCCATTTTTTAATCTTTTGGACAGATTTGGTAGGGAGTAAAAACAAGGACTTAGCGTATCTATTAACAAATATTTAAGCAGCGGTTAAGTGGCGGTAATGATGGCGCGTGGGTTAAATTGTTGTAATAACTAGAAAAGTTACTAGGTCGTGGCGATGTTTTTATAAGTCTGACACGGCTTTTAAGGAGAATTCTTTGAGCAGTTCGCCAATCAGAAAGCTTTCTACGGCGACCGCGCCACGTGCAAACCAATCCTCGGCCTCGGCTTTAGTGCCCACCTCGTAAATTAGGATCGGCCAAGGCAGTACGCTGAAGTCAGCGCTGCTAGGTACACAGTTGCGGTCACAGAATACAACTTCGGGTTTGAGTTCAGTCAGTGCCGCAGACTGCCAGTCAGGCCATGCGTCAAAAACGGTGCCAAAGCGCTGCCAGCCCTCGTGACGAGCAAGGTGTAGCGCATTCAATTCAAAGCTAATAAGAATGCATTGCGAGGCGACTGGGCGCAGGGTGTTAATGATGGCATCGACGACGATCTGTTCGCCAAAGTGCGTCAGGCTCTCTTCCTTGATTTCAACGTAGGCGTTTATCTTGGGCTTGGCCTGAAGTAAAGCCACAATGTCGCTGAGCCGGCACATGGGATTGTCTTGAAATGCCGCGCCTAAGCGGTCGCTTTCGGCGGCGGAGAATGTATCGAGCTCGGCGGCGGTATATTCCCAAATTAAGCCTTTGCGCTGGCACATACGCATCAAGTTGGCGTCGTGGAAGACAAACGGAACCTGGTCTGCGCTGAGTTGGATGTCGAGTTCGATATTAACGGCGCCAGCTTCAATTGCCTTTATAAACGCGATGAGGGTGTTTTCAGGGTAGTGTTGACGCCAGCCGCGGTGGGCCACAAAGTTTTCTGCTCGCATAGCGGTTTCGTCGCAAATGGAATTTTGCAGTAGTATCCAATTTATTCTGGTCAGAATAAAGCGAGGCAGGCCTAATCTGATTAAAAGACAGCGCTAGCTATGACTATTGCTATTGGCGCAGCACGCATATAATACGGCCTTAGCCTAATTTTTTGGAGAACATATGTCTGCAGTATCGATAAAGGCCTTGTTGGCGGGGCAGTGTGAACCGGGGTGCGAGGTAACAGTAAAGGGATGGATTCGGAGCCGTCGAGATTCCAAGGGTGGCTTTTCGTTTTTGGCCGTCCACGATGGATCTGCGCAGGCAGCGATACAGGTTGTCGCGCCCGGTGAAATGACGAATTACGAGGCCGAGATTTTAAAGTTAACGGCGGGCTGTTCGGTTATTGTCAGCGGCGATTTGGTCGCCTCGCAGGGCAAGGGTCAGAGTGTCGAAATCCAGGCCAAGCATATTGAGGTCTGTGGCTGGGTAGATGATCCAGATACTTATCCTATCGCGAAAAAACGTCATAGCTTCGAGTATTTGCGTACGGTGGCCCATCTTCGGCCGCGCACGAATACCTTTGGCGCAGTGACACGGGTGAGAACCGTACTCGCGAATGCGGTGCATCGCTATTTTTACGAACGGGGCTTTCAGTGGATTAACTCCCCGCTGATTACGGCGAGTGACTGTGAGGGCGCCGGCGAGATGTTTCGTGTCAGCACCTTAGATTTAATGAACTTACCTCGCACCGAAAGCGGCGGCATCGATTTCAGCGAAGATTTCTTTGGCCGCGAAGCCTTTCTCACGGTGTCTGGCCAGTTAAATGCCGAGGCCTACTGTTTAGCTATGTCTAAGGTATATACCTTTGGACCCACCTTTAGAGCGGAGAACTCAAATACTAGTCGCCACCTTGCCGAGTTCTGGATGGTGGAGCCTGAAATCGCTTTTGCTAACCTCGACGATGATGCTGCGCTGGCGGAAGATTTTTTGCGCTACCTACTGTCCGAGGTATTAGAGCACTGCGAAGACGACCTCGCCTTCTTTAATGAGTTTGTGGATCAGGGCGTGTTAGCTCGTCTCCAAAAAGTGGCCGGCACCAGCTTTGAGCGCATGGACTATAGCGAAGCGATTAAAATACTGGAGAAGTCTGGTAAGAAGTTTGAGTTTCCTGTCCGCTGGGGGGTAGATATGCAATCCGAACATGAGCGCTACCTGTGTGAAGAGCATGTTGGCGGCCCGCTGATAGTGACCAATTACCCCAAGGACATAAAAGCATTTTACATGCGCATGAACGACGACGAGAAAACTGTTGCGGCGATGGATGTGCTAGCGCCAGGCATTGGCGAGATTATCGGTGGCAGTCAGCGTGAGGAGCGTTTAGATGTGCTTGAGCGACGCATGGCGGAGCAAGGCCTGGGTGGCTTGGAGTGGTATCGGGATTTGCGCCGCTATGGCACGGTGGCCCATGCAGGTTTTGGTTTGGGGTTCGAGCGTCTATTAAATTACATTACCGGCATGGACAATATTCGCGATGCTATTCCCTTTCCTCGGACACCAAAACATGTCGATTATTAATGCGCCTATAGCTTGGTATATTAGCGTTAGCGCGCCTAATGTTCTAAAGAAATGGCCTAGGTTTCATCTGCAAGTAAATTGGTCAATGTATAGCCGGGCAAGGCTTTGAGAAAATCTGGCTGCGAGTTGGGGTAAGTGGCGATGATGTTGGTGAGGTTGCCAAAATAGCGGAAAGTGTTCGAGAAGATATTTTAAATCGCTAGGGTGTCTGACTTCTAATGGGTCCTGATTACCAGTCCTCAGGGCTTCTAGTGTTACCGCTTTCTGGTCTCAGCGGCTGGTGAGTGCAGTGAAGCAGTAACTACTCAACTGTGGGCTTTAACCAGCCCACAGTTGAGTCGTTCTGACTTATTTGAAACACCGCTTAGCGTAGTGACTACGGGACCAGCAAGAATATCAGTTTACGTTGGAAGTCATCTAACTCTGATGTTTTAACTTTAACCAGTTGGTCGAGTTGAAATACACTTTTATCGTTGAACAGCCGCAGCGTGTTTGCGTCGAAACTTAATTTTTCTGGAATAGTGCGAGCTTCAACGAAGCCGCTAATCCCATTATCAAGCAACTCAACAGTAAAGCCACCGCCATTAACGTGAGCAATGCGAGCTTCGTAAACCGTATCTGAGGTATTACTTGCCAGATATTGATACTGCAGCCATTGCTCCATTTGCTTACTGGCCTGGCGACCGTTGCGAATAGTCTCTTGCAGCTTAGTGAGCTCGGTATCGATGGGCAGACTTGGGCTCTCCTCGTCGAGCTTGGCGCGAATACAGCGCTGAACTAGCAAGTCGCTATATTTACGCAGCGGCGAAGTAAACGTAGTGTAACGTTCTAAGCCGAGTCCAAAATGCGGTTTTGGCGTTAGGCTAATATCCCCCGGCTGGAGCATGCGGGCAAAGATACTACGCAGAGGGAGTGAAGATTCACTGCTATCGCTAGCCTTAATAAGCGCCTTATAGCCCGGCAGTGCGCTTAAGTCGCAGTCAGCCAAGCTGGGTATTTCTTTGTTGATGACCGCGCGTATATTGTCGTAGCGGTCTTCTCGCAGGCCGGCATGACAGATATACACCGCCGGCGAATCTGCTAGCCATATCGCGGCGCTGCGATTGGCGGCCAACATACACTCTTCAACTAGGCGATGCGCGTCATTGCGCTCGACCTTAGTAATACTCTCAATTTTGCGTTGCTCGTTGAGCTGGAAATGAAAGTCCGGCTGCTCCGGCATAATGATATGGTGTTCGCTGCGATATTTCCTCAGAGCTAAGCTCGCCGCGTATAAATCTTTTAGACCGTCTTGATTTAAATCCATCTCACCGTGAAGGTGGGCGTGTACATCGTTGTAGGTCAATTTGGCGCGCGAGCGAATACGCGCTTCGCTGAACTGAATGTCGCTGATCTCACCATCGGCGCTTACCTGAACGCTACATACAATCGCAGCGCGGTCTTCATTGGCCATTAATGAGCAGCTTCCCTGCGATACCGGGTTTGGCAGCATGGTTTGGGTGAAGCCGGGTAAATAGACGGTGTTGGCGCGTTGCTTGGCGGCAATATCTAGCGGGCTATCTGGGGTAATGAAGGCGCCGGGATCAGCAACCGCGATATGTAAAGTCCAGCCATTATCGTTGGCTTGTGCCCAGAGTGCGTCATCGATATCACGGGTTTCTGCTGCATCGATGGTGACGAAGGGGATATCGAGCAAGTCTTTGCGGGTGTCGGCGCGAATATCGTCGCCAATACTGCAGTCTTTAGGCCAGTCTCTGGGTAATTTGAACTTACGTTGAATGTACTTGCCTTCAATGCCGACGGTATCGGGGCTGCCGATGTTCTCTAAAACTTTGACTTGAGACTTGCCATCTTTGAACGGGTGTTGGGCAACTTGGCAGTAAAGGAAATCACCCTCGCTGCATTTTTTACGCTGTGACGGCGGAATAAAAAGCAGCTTATTGAAACGGGGTAAATCCGGTTCGATAAAGTGACCCTGGCCGCGAACGACGTAGCGACCAGTAAAGCAGTCTAAGGGGCTCTCTAGTAGCTTTTCTAGCTCAGCCTTGAACTTACCTTTGTCATCGGTAATAACCGTGATTTTAACGCGGTCACCGGGGAAAACCCGCTGCATATCATCTGGAGCGAGAAATACATCGCGGCCATCATCGAGGCGGACAAATCCAAAACGTCGCTGGCTACCGCGAACTTCGCCTTCACCTTGGTCTTTAGATTCTATAATTTTGGATTTCAGCTGATTTAGCTGCTGCAGGGCATTTTTGTCGAACATGAATCAATGTTACCTGTATTCGGGGCGCGAAAAAGGGGTACAGGGTAGCGGAAATATGAAGCCGAGTCTTCCGATATAAGCGCGATAACGGTTGACAATGATGGCCATCGCTTTTAATAATTAGGCTACGTTGTGTTGTATGGATCGCTATATTGCCGTCACACGTTCAATGCCTTCGGGCATACAGTCACCATACTTTTGCGCGCGGCATCCACTCAAGCTCGCGACCATCGCCCTGCGCTCCGCGACATGGCGGCCTCTTTCCCCTGATACCTCCCTTGTCTGGTTTCGTAAACTTGCTTTTTTATGGCAGTAGCTGGCGCCAGCTTTCTTTTATGTTGTTAACAGAGAGTGCCCTATGGAAAAAGTCTATGTGCTTGATACCAATGTTTTACTGCATGATCCAATAGCGATAAATGCCTTTCATGAGCATCGGGTGGTGATTCCGATGACCGTGTTGGAGGAATTAGATCACATTAAAGACCGGCGAGACAAAGACGTCAGTCGCGAGGCGAGGATAGCGATCAATGCTATCGATAAAATTCTATTTAATGCCAGCCCCAAGGCGATTCAGGAGGGGGTGCCAATTCCCAGTGCGCTCGGTGGCGAAGAGACCGGTACTTTGGCCATTTTTCCTGATCAATTAATTGACCACAACGTACCCGCACCCTACCTTGATGGCAGTCAGCATCAAGCAAACGATAACCGTATCATCAATGTCGCACTGAATTTACAAGTGAAAAACCCTAATGCCTATGTGTGTTTGGTAACTAAAGACATCAATATGCGATTGAAGGCCAAGGGTTCGGGGCTGGAAAATGTAGAGGATTATCGCAAAGACCGCGTACTTGAAGATATTCAGTACATGGCAAAGGGTTACGAGCATTTGCCCGGTAGTTTTTGGAGTCAAGTAGACAAGGTGGACACTCTTAGAGATGGCGGGCAGACCTTGCATGTATTGAACCGGGAGGTGCTCCCTAAGGTGCACATCAACGAGTTTCTTTATGATGATAGCGGCTTCGTCAGCATGGTGCGGTCGGTAGATGAAGAAAAGCTAGAACTGCTGGACTTAAGTCGAGACCAGCTGATGAATCAGCGTATGTGGGGGCTGAGTCCGCGTAACTTTGAGCAGGCCATGGCTTTCTTTTTAATTTCTCGACCGCACATAGATATGACCGTGCTAACTGGGCCTGCGGGCTCTGGTAAAACCCTAATTGCGCTCGCCTATGGACTGCACGCGATTTTAGAGGAAAAGCGCTTCGATAAAATGATTGTGGCGCGGTCTACGCCGCCTATAGCCGAAGATATCGGCTTCCTGCCCGGCACGGAGGAGGAAAAAATGGCGCCTTGGTTGGCGGCGTTTGAAGACAATCTTGAAGTCTTACACGGCACTGATGAGTCACCCTATAGCAGTATTGAGTATGTTAAAGACAAGGCCAATATTCAGTTTAAGTCCTTGAATTTTATGCGCGGCCGCTCCTTCAATAATGCCTATATCGTCATTGACGAAGCCCAGGGGCTGACCCAATTTCAGCTTAAATCTATTATTACCCGGGTCGGGGTGAATTCTAAAATTGTGGTCTTGGGTAATCTCGCCCAGATTGATAACCAATATATATCGCCATTAACTTCGGGGCTTACCTATCTTGTTGAAAAGAGTAAGAACTTTGAGCACGCGGGGGTGATGCATGTGAACGGTATCGAACGTTCGCGTTTAGCTGCATTTGCAGAGGAAAATTTGTAGGGCAGTTTCGATATCTTAAAATGGTGGTGGCAAGGCGCTTCGCGCTCTTGCTGCGTAATCGCACTTTTCCCGTCTGTCAATACGGTGATATGCGCCTGTTCCCAATCATGGTCGTGGCGTATGTTTGTAGTTTTATAACCTTGGTGGCGTCGGTGAGACTATGAGATTTATTCAGGGGCAGCGTGAAGCGCGTCCGGCGATTCCTGACGATGCGCTTGAGTTGCTAACATACATGCAAAAAGCATCCTTGCGCCGTATAGAAAACTTTGGGTGGACGCTTAAATTTATTCGTCAGCCGAGTTTTGAGCCGCCGCTAGTGGTGGTCGAGAATTCAACGGGTGTGAATATCGGCGTATTAGAAGAAGACGGCGGTGTGAACCTCAGTCCGCGGATTATTTTGCGTGATTAAGCCTAATTGAAAAATTTGACGACCTGCTCATCGGGGTCGCGACTGGCATTATTTTTCTCGAGCTTTTGCAGATACGCCTTCCATAGAGCCTCTTGCTGATCACACAATTCCCGCAAATACGTCCACGAAAAAATCCCGCTGTCATGCCCATCACTAAATACTAATTGCAGAGCATAATTACCAACTGGAATGAGTTCAGTGATCTCTACCTTAAGCTTGCCAGTCTGCAGCGTTTCTTGACCCGCGCCGTGACCGCGCACTTCCGCAGATGGCGAGTGTACGCGAAGAAATTCGCTGTTCAGTGAGAACTGCTCGCCATTGGCGTAGCTGAGTTCTAACTGTTGAGACTGCTTGCGAAATTTTATATTAGTCGGATTAGTTTGTGGCAGGGCGGTCATATCGATTTACCGGGGTCGACAAGAATTAGGTCTAAAGAGCGATGCGCACCACATAGGCCTGGGGTGCAGCATCGCCAAGTGTAAAGCCGCAATTTAAAGAATAAAGCGACTCAAGTCTTCGTCTTTTGCTAATTCACCGAGTTGTTCAGAGACATATTCTGCGTCTATGGTGACCGCTTGTTTGTCACCGGCATCGAATGAAATAGTTTCTAATAAGCGTTCCATAATCGTATGCAGGCGGCGGGCGCCAATATTCTCGGTGCGCTCGTTTACTTCCCATGCAGTTTCAGCAATACGCCGAATACCATCTTTAGTAAAGTCTATTTTCAGACCCTCGGTGGCGAGTAGTGCTTGGTATTGCTCTGTAAGTGAGGCGTATGGTTCGGTAAGAATACGCTCAAAATCTTCAGGCGTGAGTGCCGATAGCTCTACTCGAATAGGCAGGCGACCCTGTAGCTCGGGTATTAAGTCTGAGGGTTTGCTCAGGTGAAATGCGCCGGAAGCCACAAATAAAATATGGTCAGTGCGGATGATGCCGTGCTTGGTGCCAACGGTGCAGCCCTCTATTAAAGGAAGTAAATCTCGTTGCACACCTTCGCGGGAAACATCGCCGCCGCCAGCTTCTTGGCGTTTGGCCACTTTGTCAATTTCGTCAATAAAGACAATACCCGTTTGCTCAACGGCTTCCAGAGCACGTGTTTTTAGGTCCTCTTCATTGACTAATTTTGCCGCCTCTTCATCTTGGGCCTGCTTTAACGCTGACTTGACCGTCATGCGTCGGGTTTTCTTTTTTTCACTGCCGAGTTTAGAGAACATACCCTGCAGTTGGCTGGTCATTTCTTCCATACCCGGTGGAGCCATGATTTCTACGCCAAGCGGTGTTGCGTTTAGCTCGATATCGATCTCACGCTCATCTAGCTCACCCTGACGCAGCTTTTTACGGAAAAGTTGGCGGGTATTGTCGCTGCGGTCTTCGCCACTGCTGTCGCCTCTAGCCGACGGGAGCAGGATGTCGAGTATGCGCTCTTCGGCAGCATCGGCGGCCCGGTGGGCTACCTGCTCCATCGCTTGCTCGCGGTATAGCTTTATTGATACATCAACTAGGTCGCGAATAATGGATTCGACATCGCGCCCAACATAGCCAACCTCGGTAAACTTAGTGGCCTCTACTTTGATAAAGGGCGCATTAGATAGCTTAGCCAAGCGGCGGGCGATTTCCGTTTTACCGACCCCGGTGGGGCCAATCATTAAAATATTTTTGGGGGTGATTTCGTCGCGCAGTGATTCTTCCAGCTGCATACGGCGCCAGCGGTTGCGCAGGGCAATCGCCACAGCGCGTTTAGCGTTGTTCTGGCCGATAATATGTTTGTCTAGTTCGTGAACAATTTCACGGGGTGTCATATTTGACATCAGATACTCCGAGGGCGCCTTGGCGCTAGTATTCCAGTGATTCGATGGTGCGACTGTGGTTGGTATAAATGCAGATGTCGCCGGCAATAGTCAGGCCTTTTTCTACAATATCACCCGCACTTAATTCGGTGTTGTCCATCAGCGCGCGCGCCGCCGCAGTGGCAAAGGAGCCGCCAGAGCCGATCGCAATCAGGTTGTCTTCTGGTTCGATAACGTCACCATTGCCGCTTATGACGAGGGTGGTTTCTTTGTCCGCGACAATTAACAGCGCTTCCAATTGGCGCAATGAGCGTTCGCTACGCCATGCTTTGGCGAGTTCTACGGCTGCTCGCACTAATTTACCGGAGTGCTTTTCAAGCTGGGCTTCAAATAATTCAAAGAGCGTAAATGCGTCAGCAGTGCCGCCGGCAAACCCTGCTAGAACTTGGTCTTTATAAAGGCGGCGGACTTTGCGGGCGTTGCCCTTCATAACCGTATTGCCCATGGTGACTTGGCCGTCGCCGCCGATGACAACGTGATTGTTACGGCGAACGGAGAGAATTGTGGTGCCGCGAAACTGTTCCACGCGGGACTCCTTATCATTAATAAAAGGTGGATTTTTTAGGGGACGGTGACATTTCATCCCTACAGGGATGTGGGGGCGCCCCTGACTATTTCAAGGGCGCCTTGCCTGGATTGGAGTCGCTATTTTTTCTGGCGAATAACCAGGGTATCAATGCTTTCGTTGATGAGTTTGCTACGTGCATCGGTGAGGGTGTTGTGGGATTGAAAGGGGCCGACATACACACGGTGCCAGCGATCGCCGTTGGCTTCTACAGATTCCACCTTAGCGTCTAGGCCAAGTAGCAGGATTTGTGCTCGGCGGCGATCTGCATCGGCGCCTTGCCGAAACGAGCCGGCCTGCAAGATGTAGCGGTCGCCGCTGATGTCGGGCTGATCTACTGGGGGCTTATCGGCTTGCTTTACTGAGCTTTTAGGTTTGGGCGCGGAGCGTGCTTCGTCGGTCACAATCACTTCGCGTTCGGGCAGCACCGTGAAAAAATCAAATTTGGTATTGGAGGTCACATCTTTGCGGTCTTGCTGGGCCTTTTCCTTTGCCGCAGCAGCTTTGCTCTCGGCCAACTTAGCCTCGCGCTCAGGGTGTTTACTGATGATGGTGGAATACACCAGCACCGAGCAAATAATACCGGCGATAAAGCCAGTGCCTAGCAGGACAGAGGCGGGAAGCCCCTGCCGGCTGGGGCTGCGAGTTGCGCCTCGGGTGGTCTTTTTCTGTGTTGCCATGCCTTACATTTCCTCTGGGGAGGATACCCCCAGCAGTGTCAATCCATTGCGTAATACCTGCTGTACGGCGCAAGCCAGCGTAATCCGGGCATCTCGTACAGCGATTTCCTCACCCAGCATCTTGTGGGCATTGTAATAGGTGTGGAATTCACCCGCTAATTCTCGCAGGTAGTGCGCGAGTGCGTGGGGCTCAAATTGCTCAGCCGCACTTTTTAGTATTTCTTGATAGCGCGATAATTTAACCAGTAAATCTTTTTCAACATCGTGACTGAGTGCTGATAATTGCTTAAGCCCAGTTTCAGCGGTCCAGGTTTCACCCTGATCCTCTAGCTTGCGCAAAATGCTGGCAACCCGCGCATGGGCATATTGAATATAATAAACCGGATTGTCTTTGCTTTCTGACTTAGCCAGCTCTAAATCGAAGTCGGTTGCTTGGTCGGCCTTACGCATAATGTAGAAGAAGCGCGCCGCGTCATTACCCACGTCCTCACGCAATTCCCGCAGGGTGACAAACGAGCCCGAACGCGTAGACATTTGCAGTTGCTGGTCACCGCGATACAGCGACACGAACTGAACCAGCCGCACGACCAATCTGTCAGGGTCTATATTCAAGGCCTGCAAGGCAGCTTTTACACGGGCGATATAGCCGTGATGATCCGCTCCCCAAATATTGACCACGGTGTCAAAGCCGCGCTCAAATTTATTCAGATGGTAGGCGATGTCAGAGGCGAAATAGGTGGTTTGGCCGTTGTCGCGTTTTACCACGCGGTCTTTGTCGTCGCCAAAGCGAGTGGACATAAACCACAGGGCGCCATTGCGCTCTTCAATAAAGCCGTTTTCTTGCAGCTTGCTAATGGCGCGTTCAACTTGATCCGGCGCTTGAGTAAGACTGCGCTCAGAAAACCACTCTTGAAATTCAATGCCAAACTCCGCGAGATCACTGCGGATGTCACCGATAATAGCGTTTAAGCCTTTGTTAAAGACAATGCTGTAATTGTCACCGAGCAGGGCTTTGGCGTTTTTGATAAAACCGTCAATGTGCTTCTCTTTATCACCGTCGGGGCCGTCCGCGCAGACATTGGCAAGGGCATCGCCGGCGCTGTGGTGCAAAATTTTGCCATGTTCGGCTAATAGGTCGCGGCCGTAATCGGCAATGTAGTCGCCCTGATAGCCATTGCTTGGGAAAGTAATGGCTTCACCGCAGGCCTGCAAGTAACGCAGCCATACGCTGGTGCCCAGAATGTCCATTTGGCGACCGGCGTCATTGATATAGTATTCGCGGCAGACGTCATAGCCTGCAGCTTCGAGCATATTGGCAACACTCGCGCCGTAGGCCGCGCCGCGACCGTGGCCGACGTGGAGTGGGCCGGTGGGGTTGGCCGAAACAAATTCTACTTGTACTGATTTGCCGCGCGATGCTTGGCGCCCAAAATTATCGCCCTGCTCGAAAATATCGTGCAGAACATGGAAGTTACTCTCTTCAGTGACGAAGAAATTAATAAATCCGGGGCCGGCGATTTCTACTTTGACGATATCGCTATTGTCGGGCAGTGCCTCAACAATTTGCTGGGCGATCACACGGGGGTTGGATTTTAATGGTTTTGCCAGCGTCATCGCGACATTGCAGGCGAAATCGCCATGGGCTTTATCGCGGGTGTGCTCTATTTGAATGGATGCCACCAAGTCGTCTGGCCAAGACTGAGCCGCACGCAAGGTCTGCAGGGCCTGTTCAATATATTGGGCGACTTTCTCTTTCATCGTGTGGCAGCAGCTCTTTGGTCAAAACAAGGCCGCGTATTATCACCGTTTACGAAGCTCGCCGCCAGTGCTGGGGGCGCTTGCAGTGGTTTTGATTGCGCTTTAAAAGAGATCGATAGGGTCTACGTCGACTGACCAGCGCAGATTTTGCGGTTTGCTTAATTGGTCGCCAATATGACAGGCGGTATGTAGCTGCCTGTGTAGCACGCTGCGACGTTCGGCCTGCAAAATGAGTGCGGCTCTAAACCGACCCGCTTTTCGGGTCATCGGCGCCGGCAGTGGGCCGACGATACTCCAGCCGGTGTCGCCCGGAGCTAGCGAGGCTCTAAGGCGTTCTAAAAACGCTTCGGCGCCCTCCAGAGAAGTCGCATCTGCGCGGATCACGGCACTGAAGCTAATGGGTGGCAGTGAAAATAGTTGGCGCTCGGCCAGTAATTGGCGGGCAAAAGGTTGATAGCCATCGTTGACTAAGGCTTGCAGCGCCGGATGTTCAGGGCAGTGGGTTTGAATGTAGACGGTACCGAGTTTATCTGCGCGCCCGGCGCGCCCGGCAACTTGCACGAGTAGCTGCCCGCTTCGCTCTGGGCCGCGAAAGTCGGCACTAAATAAGCCGCCATCAATATCTACAATGCCAACCAAAGTGACATCGGGGAAGTGGTGGCCTTTGGCTAGCATTTGCGTGCCCACCAAAATACAGGGCTTGCCGGTGCGAATATCATCTACCAGTGATTGCATGCTGCCTTTGGCAGAGGTGGTGTCGCGGTCTATGCGAATAACAGGCACCTCTGGAAAATGCCGCTTCAAGCTAAGCTCAAGACGTTCGGTGCCGGGGCCTTGGTAGATAAGTTGGTGATGGTGGCACTGAGGGCAAATAGTCGGCAGGGCTTCGCTAGCATCGCAATGGTGGCAGCGGAGTTCGCGGCGGCCAAAGTGGACCGTCATTTTGGCATCGCAGGCTTTGCAATTTGCCAGCCAGCCGCAGCTATGGCATTGCAGCTGGGGCGAAAATCCCCTGCGGTTTAAAAAGATAAGCGCTTGGTTACCGGCGGCTATTGTGCGAGTGGTGGCGTCTAGCAATGATTTGCTAAGGCCTTCATCTAGTGACTCATTGCGAATATCGAGTAGGCGAATTGCGGGGGCGCTGGCACCGCCGGCACGCTCTCGTAATTCCAATAATTGGTAGCGATTTTGGGCGACGTTATGCAGGCTGTCTAAGCTGGGCGTGGCGCTGCCCAGGACTACGGGGCAGTTATGATCGGAGCCGCGTTTTACGGCAATGTCTCTGGCGGAATAGCGCCAGCCGTCTTGTTGTTTGTAAGAGGCATCGTGCTCTTCATCGACAACGATTAGCCCCAAATTATTAAAAGGGGTAAAAACTGCCGAGCGAGTGCCGAGCAAAATTTGATGTTCGGCTGATTCGATTTTGCGCCAATTTTGAAACCTCTCGCCGTCACTTAGCCCCGAGTGCAGGGTGCTGACGCAGCCGGGAAAGCGTTGTTCAAAGCGCTGTAGCGTTTGCGGTGTGAGGCCAATTTCAGGAATAAGCACCAGTGCCTGTTCGCCGCGCGCGAGGCAGTATTCAATAGCCCGCAGGTAAACTTCCGTTTTGCCGCTGCCGGTTACGCCATCGAGTAAAAACCGGTCGAAGTGGCCAAGTCGTGCGGAAATGGCGTTAACGGCCGCATCTTGCTCACTATTTAAAATCGGCTTATCCGCATGCATATAACTGCCGTCGGCAACTGGCGCATTCGCCTTGTTCAGATAGCCGCCGTTAATGAGGGGGTTGAGAATATTATTGCTATAGCCTAAGTCTTTGATCTGGCGTCGGGACAGCTGCCCCGACTGCTGGATGACAGCAAGTAGACTCCGCTGCTGGTGCGCGCGTGCCGAAAGCGGCGGTAATTGCTTAATCTCCGCGCTGCACTGCCAATATTGAGCTGGTTTTTCTTTGGCTTGCTCGGCTTTGCGCAGGGTGACGGGCAGCATCTGTTGAATGCAGTCGCCAACCGGGTGGTGATAGTAGTCGGCCGCCCACTGCCCAAGCTGAACAAGGTCTAAGGGCAGTGTCGGTTTTTCGTCCAGCACTCTCAGTACGACTTTCATCTTATTAATAGGAATATCGTTGCTTGAATCGGTGGCAATAATCACCCCCACTAAGCGTCGTGGACCGAAGGGTATGCTCACCCTCATACCGATCGCGGGCTCCTTTCCTAAGCTCTCTGCCCACAGATAGTCGAAGCCTCGGCGCAGGGGGCAGGGGACGGCAACAGTGACAAATCTTGGCATGGCAGAGCGGTTTCAATGCAGTAAAGAGTCACAGTGTATAAGAAATAATGGGCGGGTAAGAGTAGCGATTTTTTCCTAGGTCGCGGCGTGCTTGCTTATTGAACAATTTCTGTTAATATTCGCCGCCTGAAATTCAAGCTATTTTTGAGGCTTGTCAGCCCTGCGCGGTGCCCGGCAAAAGATCGGGTGGCGGCGACCATTGAGGAAAGACCCATGAAAGCAGATATCCATCCTAATTATGTTGCTATCAACGTAACGTGCAGCTGCGGTAACGCCTTTGAAACGCGTTCTACCCTCGGTCAGGCACTTCACGTTGACGTATGTGCATCGTGTCACCCGTTCTACACTGGTAAGCAGAAAATGCTAGATACCGGTGGCCGTGTTGATAAGTTCCGCAAACGTTTCGGCAGCCGCGGTACCGCTAAAGCGTAATATCGCCTTAGTGCTTGGTGGTCTGCGATTGCAGCCACGCAAAGAAAGTGCCCGGTTAAGAATTTGACCGGGCATTTTTGTCTACAGCTTTTGGTTTTTTGGCATCTAGATTGGATGTCGCGATAGCGGCGAGTATACTTTCGCGTTATTGGATCGCTAGTGCAAGGCATGACCCTGTATCTGCGCTTTTTACAGCGCGGCTAAATGTTGTCTGAATACTCGAATCTTCTTATTTAGCTGTAATGCAGCGTTGTCACACTCCTGCTATGGTAGGCGACGATACTTTTACAACCGCTTTTGCACCCTTCTGTGAAAAGCGAAAATCGGGAAATAAAGAATGTCCAAAGATGTGAAGCAAGCGGCTCTGGATTACCACTCTCTCCCCACGCCGGGCAAAATTGGCATTATGCTGACCAAGCCGGCTGAAACCCAGTACGACCTGTCGCTGGCATATAGTCCAGGGGTGGCGGAGCCTGTGCGTGAAATCGCAAGAGACCCTATCAATGCCTATAAGTACACCAGCAAGGGTAATTTGGTCGCGGTAATTTCTAATGGCTCGGCGATTTTGGGCTTGGGTGATCTCGGTCCGCTGGCAAGTAAACCGGTTATGGAAGGCAAGGCGCTGCTCTTTAAGCGTTTTGCTGATATAGATTCGATTGATATCGAAGTGGATGCCGAAGACAGCCAGTCATTTATCGATACCGTTAGGCGTATTTCAATCACCTTTGGCGGCATTAATTTAGAAGATATCAAAGCACCAGAATGCTTTGAGATTGAGCGCGTTTTGAAAGAGCAGTGTTCCATTCCTGTTTTTCATGATGATCAGCACGGCACTGCCATAGTGACGGCGGCGGGTTTGTTGAATGCCTTGGAAATTCAGGGCAAAGATATTGAAACGGCAAAAGTTGTTTGTCTGGGCGCGGGTTCTGCGGCCATTGCCTGTATGAAATTGCTGGTTAGCTTGGGTGCGACCTACAAAAATATATATATGATCGATCGTAGTGGTGTAATTTATCCCGGTCGCGCTGGCTTGAATAAATACAAAGAAGAATTTCAAAACGATACCAATGCGCGGACCTTGAGCGATGCGATTAAGGATGCGGATGTGTTCGTCGGGCTTTCTGGTCCCAACTTGCTAAGCGCCGAAATGCTGTTGTCTATGGCGCCAAAACCCATAGTGTTTGCGTGTTCAAATCCCGACCCTGAAATTGAGCCGGAGTTGGCCCTGTCAGTGCGCGATGACTTAATCATGGCGACCGGTCGTTCTGATTACCCGAATCAGGTTAATAATGTATTGGGCTTTCCGTTTATTTTCCGTGGTGCTTTAGACGTACGTTCAACGGCGATTAACGAGGAAATGAAAATTGCGGCAGTTCATGCAATTCGTGAACTGGCAAAAGAAGACGTACCGCAGGTGGTTCTCGATGCCTGTGGCGTGGAAGAGCTTATTTTTGGCCCGAACTATATTATTCCCAAGCCGGTTGATCGCCGTCTATTAGGCCAAGTTTCTGCTGCTGTTGCTCAGGCTGCTATTGATAGCGGTGTGGCACAATTACCGTATCCTGAGCATTACCCCTTAAGCTAAGCGTCACTAGCGTAAAGTAAAAGCTGTCCAGCATAGATGCGGGCGGCTTTTTTTATGCCCTTAGATTGGGGCTTTCTCAACGGGTTATCTTATTGCCGTTTTGGGAAATAATCGTTTGAATGCACGCTCTCAGCCATTCATGTGCGGCATCGTTATTAGCGCTGCTATGCCAGTACATCATCATCTCTAGTGCCGGAATTTTAAGGGGCAGCGGCATGATGTGCAGCGGCAAAAATTGTTGGAAGCGCTGGGCTAAATGCTGGGGCAGGGTCAGTAGTAAATCAGATGTGGCAGCAATATGGCTCGCCGAGTAATAGCTTTGGCCGCGTAAAATAATATGCCGATTTAATCCTTTGCGGTTTAGGGTGGCGTCTTCTAATACCGTGCCGCGGCTGCGTCCCGACACGGTGATATGCCCTGCATTTAAATACTGTTTCAAACTTAGAGGCTGCTTCGCCAGTGGATGATCTTGGCGCATTAGCACGCATAAACTATCTCTAAATAAAAATTGCTGTTGGATGCCGCTGTCCACCGGCTGTGGAATATCTATCGCCATAGACACTTCGCCGCTGATCAGTTGGCGGCTTAACTGATCCCGCACCAAGCGCTGACTTTGCAGGGTAATAGCTGGGGCGTGCTGCTGTAGTAGGGAGATTAAATCGGGCAATGCCACAAACTCGATGGGATCGCCCATGCTGACAATGAACTGACGCTTCGAGGTGCTGGGGTCGAACTCTTGCCCTTTGTGCAGGCTTTCTTGCAGGGTCATTAGGGAGTTGGCAATATCTGCGGCGATGCTATCAGCAAGTGGGGTTGGTGCAATGCGGCGGCCACGACGCACAAATAGCGGGTCGTCAAAGTGCTCGCGCAGTCGTGACAGAGCGTTGCTCACCGCGGGTTGTGTAATGTGCAGATCTTTAGCCGCCTCGGTGAGAGAGCTGGCGCGGTAGACCGCGTCAAAGACTTTAAATAAGTTTAAATCCATAGCCAAAATTACCACTAGAGCCATTCAATACATTCATACTCGTGATTATAGTTCATTTATAAAATAAATTAGACTGATGTATTGTGGGGCGCTATCTTTAGCCGGATAACTACAGGAGAGCCAATCATGGATTTTAGCCATAGCCCGCGTTGCCAAGAATTGATCGATCAAGTCCGCGCCTTTATAAAAGACCGCGTAGAACCCTTAGAAGCCGAACTATTGCCGGCAATGCTCGCTAGTACCAATGGCGGGGATTGGACAAAGTGGAAAGTTGATCCAAGAATTGAAGAGCTCAAGGCTGAGGCCAAGGAGTTGGGCCTGTGGAATTTCTTTTTGCACGATGCCGAACGCGGTGCTGGCCTGTCCACCCTAGAATACGCGCCCCTGGCAGAAGAAATGGGCCGATCGCATATAGCGGCGCAAATTTTTAACTGCAGCGCGCCAGATACCGGCAATATGGAAGTGTTGTGGAAGTACGGCAGTGAAGAGCATAAACAGCGGTGGTTAGAACCCTTGTTAGAAGGCAAAATTCGCTCAGTATTCTTTATGACTGAGCCCGATGTCGCTTCTTCAGACGCAACGAATATGGAGGCCTCCATTATTGAAGATGGTGACGACCTCATCCTCAATGGTAAAAAATGGTGGTCATCCGGTGTCGGCGATCCGCGTTGTGAAGTCGGTATTTTTATGGGAGTGAGCAACCCTGAAGCGGCGCGCCACAGCCAGCACTCAATGGTACTGGTGCCCATCAAAACCCCGGGCGTAGTTATAAAGCGCATGTTGTCGGTCTTTAATGCCTATGACGAGCCAGAGGGTCACGGCGAAGTCTGGTTTGAAAATGTACGGGTTCCCAAAACAAATATGATTCTGGGTCCCGGTCGCGGTTTCGAAATTGCCCAAGGGCGTCTTGGGCCCGGCAGAATACATCACTGCATGCGCGCGCTGGGCGCGGCAGAGAAAGCCCTAGAGCTGATGGTTAAACGCGGCATGTCGCGAGTTGCCTTTGGTAAACCGCTGATTAAATTGGGCGGCAACCAAGAGCGGCTGGCTAATTTGCGTATTGCCATCGACCAGGCGCGTCTGCTGACACTGTACGCGGCATGGAAAATAGACAATGTTGGCGCGCTGGCGGCTTTAACTGAAATTTCAGCGATCAAAGTCGTAGCGCCGAATGTATTGCAAGACGTGGTTGATGCGGCTATTCAAATGTACGGTGGCGCTGGGGTATCAAACGATACGCCGCTGGCTGGTATGTTGGCTATGGCGCGAGTGCTGCGCCTCGCCGATGGCCCAGATGAAGTCCATCGCGGCTTAATTGCCCGAAGGGAATTAGCTAAATATAAATAGCAAAATTAGCTAATTTGGTAGAAATAAGCCTTACAACAAACATAGCGCGGGAGCAGGGTAGCAATGGGGTCTAAACGAGTTTTTATCACCGGTGGTGCGTCGGGTTTAGGGCGCGCCCTAGCGAATCGCTTTGCAGATGCCGGATACTCGGTATGCATTGGTGATGTTGATGATGGTCGCGGCGCAGAGGCACTGGCCGAATTAAAAGCCAAAGGTACGGCGCATTATGTAAATTGCGATGTGACTCATGAGAGCGCCCTGCAAAGCGCAGCAGATTGGTTGCAGAGTAATTGGGGCGGCGTAGATGTTGTTATCAATAATGCCGGCGTCGCATCTGCGGGTGGTATTGGCGAATTTTCTATGGACGACTGGGAGTGGATTGTAAACATCAATCTGCTCGGCGTTGTGCGCGGCTGCAAAGTGTTCACAACCTTGATGCGTGAACAGGGCAGCGGCCATATCGTTAATATCGCCTCGCTCGCGGGCTTGATTTATCCGCCCAAAATGGCCTCTTACTGCGCTACCAAAGCGGCGGTCGTGGCGCTGTCTGAGACCATGACCTTGGAGCTAGACCCCGACAATATAAAAGTCTCGGTGGTGTGTCCAAGTTTCTTTAGAACTAATCTCGCCGAGTCGGTGCGGGCCTCTGACCCAGACAGCCAAGCTGCAACCCAGCGCTTGGTAAACAAGGCCAAGCTCGGCGCAGAAGAAATTGCCGGACGCGTTTTTAACTCTATAGAGAAAGGTGAATTCTATATTCTGCCTCATCCTGAAGGTCGTTCGATATGGCGTTTGAAGCGCTTACTGCCGTTTAAAATCTATCGCGCCAGAATGTTGAAACAAACCGCGCGAATGATGACCAAACGGCGCAGGAGCTGAGTGCGAAATGGCGAACAAGTCAGTGATCGACGTCGCGGGTAAAGTGCGCAGCGGAGAAGAGCTTGATATTGCAGCAGTAGATGCATGGCTAAAACCGCGCATTGATGGCTTGTCTGGCGAGCCCCTAGTAACGCAATACAGTGGCGGGGCCTCTAACTGGACCTACCGTTTGGAATACCCCAGTCACGATCTTATTTTGCGGCGACCGCCCAGGGGCACCAAGGCAAAATCTGCCCACGATATGGGGCGGGAATTTAAGGTGCAATCAGCCTTGGCGCCGGTCTTCCCTTTTGTGCCAGAGATGCTCGCCTTTTGCGATGACTCTTCTGTTATCGACTGCGATTTTTATGTCATGCGCCGCATTGAGGGCTTAATTCCCCGAGCCAATATGCCAAAGGGTTTAGAGCTGTCTAGCAGCCAAACGCGCGACTTGTGTTTGTCGGTGGTTGATAAGTTAGTGGCCTTGCATCAAGTCGATTACGATGCCGCCGGCTTGGCATCACTGGGCAAGGGCGACGGGTATTGCGAGCGCCAAGTAGGTGGTTGGAGCGGCCGCTATCAAAAATCTAAAACCTGGAATGTGCCTAGCTTTAAAAAAGTGATGGCGTGGCTTGCTGAGAACACTCCGCAGGATGTGCGCAGCTGTGTTATCCACAATGACTTCCGCTTCGACAATGTGGTGCTTAATCCGGAGCAGCCCTCAGAGGTGCTGGGTATTCTAGACTGGGAGATGGCAACCCTTGGCGATCCGCTGATGGACTTAGGCAGTGCCTTGGCGTACTGGGTGCAAGCCGATGATGATAAATTGTTGCGCAGCACCCGGCGCCAGCCCACGCACTTACCGGGCATGTTAAGCCGTGACGAAGTGGTAAGTTATTATTGCGACAAAATGGGCTTAAGCACTGACAAGTGGTGCTTCTATGAAGTCTTTGGTCTGTTTCGCTTAGCGGTCATCATTCAGCAAATTTACTATCGCTACTACCATAAGCAGACTAGCAATCCGGCCTTTAAAAACTTCTGGTTAATTGTGTGGTATCTAGATCGTCGCTGTCAGCGAATTATTCGGGAGCAGCGCTAATGCCCGCCCTGTATTTAATTCGTCACGGTCAGGCGTCATTTGCCGCAGCAGATTACGATCAACTTTCCGAGCTCGGTGCCCAGCAGTCGCAGCACTTGGGTGAGTACTTTGGCGCCCAAGGGGTGAGCCCGGATACCGTCATTTGCGGCGGCATGAAGCGTCACCGTCAAACGGCAGAGCACTGCCTAAAGGCTTTGAAACTCGCGCCTACGGCGGTCTCGTGGCTGGAAGACAGTGACTGGAATGAATACGATCACACTGGTTTGCTAGAGGCCTATACCGTATTGCCTGGCAAAGCTGATGAGTTAATGACTGATATGTCGGGAGAAAATCCTCGGGCCGGATTTCAGCGCCATTTTGCTGCAGCCATGACGCGCTGGGTTAATGGTGGTCATGATCAGGACTATACGGAATCTTGGAGTGAGTTTTGCCAGCGAGTGGCGCGCGGATTGATGGCTGCGGCGGAGGGGCGCAAGGGGAATGTCTTTGTGTTCACCTCGGGCGGCGCGATCTCGGCAGTGTGTCGTGATTTGCTGGGTTTAAGTAACAGCAAGACCGCAGAGTTGAGTTGGCAGCTGGCCAACGCCGGATATACCAAAGTGCTGGCCGGTTCAGCGGGAATAAAATTAGCCAGTATTAATGAACACAGTCATTTTGATGGCCGCCATCGCGAGCTATTAAGTTATCGTTAAATTATTATTCCAGGAATTCTTATGCGTAAAAATATACTCATTACCGGTGCCAGCTCAGGTCTAGGTGAGGGCATGGCTCGCGAGTTTGCAGCCAAGGGCTGTAATCTAGCACTTTGTGCAAGGCGCTTAGAGCCAATGCAGTCTTTAAAGGCTGAATTAGAGGCGTCGAACCCGAGTATTAAGGTGTTTATTCGCGAACTAGATGTGTGTGACTATCCGCAAGTCTTTGAGGTGTTTAACGCTTTTCGCGAAGACCTTGGCAGTCTCGATCGGGTTATTGTCAACGCCGGTATGGGCAGGGGTGCGTCCTTCGGTACCGGCTATTTTGAGGCTAATCGCAAGACCGCAGAAACCAACTTTGTCGGCGCGCTGGCCCAGTGTGAGGCGGCCTTGGAAATCTTCCGCGCTCAAAATAGCGGTCACCTAGTAACGATATCATCCATCAGCGCAGTGCGCGGTATGCCCCGCGCCATCAATATATATGCGGCTACCAAGGCCGGCTTGCGCACCATGACCGAAGGTATTCGCGCCGATTTATTGGGAACGCCGATTAAGGCTAGCTGCATATTGCCGGGCTTTATCCTTACCCCGATAAACTCTGATTTGAAAAAAGCGCCTATGCGGGTAGATTTGAAAACCGGTTGTAAAGCGCTGGTGAAAGCCATAGAAAGAGAACCCGCCGAAGCCAAAGTGCCGGCTTGGCCTTGGGTGCCGGTGGCCCTGGCAATGAAGTATTTGCCGCTGTCAGTTGTCGCCAAGATGACCTAAGTGGTTATGGGTTTTCGCAGTTTTGTGCGGGCGGAGAGACCGTTAAATACCCGGATAAGTTTGGTCTTGTCGTCTTGCAGAAATAAGCAAATCTCAGGCATTAAAAAAGGCGGGGGCACCTAGTGCTTCCCGCCTTTTTATTGGCTAATTTATTATTTTAGCTTTTTATATTTTACCCGCTTTGGTCCCGCGTTCTTACCTTTACGAGCCACAAAATCTTCGTGGTATTCACTGTAATTACCCTCAAAAAACACAATATCGCTATCGCCTTCGTAGGCCAGAATATGAGTCGCAATGCGGTCGAGGAACCAGCGATCATGGGATATCACCAACGCGCAACCGGGAAAGTCCAATAGCGCGTCTTCTAAGGCGCGCAGGGTTTCAACGTCCAAATCGTTTGAGGGCTCATCGAGGAGCAATACGTTGCCGCCTTCCTTGAGTGTGCATGCTAAATGCAGGCGGCCACGCTCACCACCGGATAGCTCACCGACTCGTTTTTGCTGGTCGCTGCCCTTAAAGTTAAAGCGACCGAGATAGGCTCGTGAAGGTACTTCGTAGCTGCCTATGCGCAACATATCTTGGCCTTCAGATACCGCCTCCCATACAGTTTTCTTGTCGTCGAGGCCGTCGCGCATCTGCTCGACCGAAACCAGTTTGACTGTTTCGCCAAGGTCGATGGTGCCGCTATCTGGAGATTCTCTGCCGGTAATCATGCGCAGCAAGGTCGATTTACCCGCACCGTTGCCGCCGATAATACCGACGATGGCGCCTTGAGGAATCGACAAGCTCAGATCGTCGATCAGCAGGCGGTCACCATAACTTTTGCTAACGCCGTTAACCTCTATGACCTTATCGCCAAGACGCGGTCCGGGTGGAATATAAATTTCATTGGTTTCGCTGCGGCTTTGGAACTCCTGAGAATTCATTTCTTCAAAGCGAGCTAGGCGCGCCTTGCTCTTGCTTTGGCGACCTTTGGCGTTGCTGCGTACCCACTCTAATTCTGCCGCGATGGTCTTTTTCCGCGAGGCGTCAGATTTTGACTCCTGCGCTAAGCGCGCATCTTTGGCTTCAAGCCAGTCAGAGTAATTGCCTTCGTATGGAATGCCGCGACCGCGGTCTAATTCCAAAATCCAGCCAGCCGCATTGTCGAGGAAATAGCGGTCATGCGTAATAGCGACCACTGTGCCGGGAAAATCACATAAGAAGCGCTCTAGCCAGTGCACTGACTCGGCGTCCAAATGGTTGGTGGGCTCGTCCAATAACAGCATGTCGGGGTTGGAGAGCAGTAATTGGCATAGTGCGACGCGGCGGCGTTCACCGCCAGACAGGGTGGATACGGCGGCATCCCAGGGTGGCAGGCGCAGTGCGTCGGCGGCCACTTCCAGTTTGTGGTCGAGATTGTGGGCGTCGGTGGCCTGAATGATGTCTTCTAGCGCCGCTTGGCGTTTGGCCAATGCGTCAAAATCCGCATCCGGCTCGGCATAATCTGCGTAAACCTTATCAAGTTCGGCGAGTGCATTTATAGCCTCAGCCACACCTTCTTCGACGTTGCCGCGCACATCCTTGCTGTCATCTAAAGGTGGCTCCTGCGAGAGGTAACCTATTTTAGTGCCAGGCTGGGGCCGAGCTTCGCCGTTAAATTCGGTGTCCAAGCCCGCCATTATTTTTAGCAGGGTAGATTTCCCAGACCCGTTTAGGCCGAGTACACCAATTTTGGCGCCGGGGAAGAAAGACAATGAAATATCGTGCAGAATTTCGCGCTTGGGCGGGACAACCTTGCTTACACGGTTCATGGTAAAGACGAATTGCGCCATGCTGACTCCTGACAAAGCACTAAGTCGCCGAGACTCGGCGACAATTAAATAGGCGAAAAGGTACCGAAAGTGGCGCTATTGCGCAATGTTTTGTCGAGTTGAAGCTCGGCTCATCAAAAATTAACGTTTGAGTATGCGCGAATGGCATTAAACGGTGCCGAATGCGCGCATTTATTGTACAATGCGCGGCTTTTCAAAGCCTGTGTATGCCTCGGGGGTAGTGATGTTTAGCAAAGAGATGACAATTGCCGGTTTCGACGAAGAAATCTGGTCTGCGATTCAAGAAGAAGAAGTGCGTCAAGAAGAGCATATCGAGTTAATCGCATCTGAAAACTACACCAGCCCGGCCGTTATGCAGGCGCAGGGAACAGTGCTCACCAATAAATACGCTGAAGGTTATCCCGGCAAGCGTTATTACGGTGGTTGCGAATTCGTCGACAAGGCCGAAACACTGGCTATCGACCGTGCAAAAGCCCTGTTTGGTGCAGATTACGCCAACGTTCAGCCACACTCTGGCTCACAGGCCAATAGCGCGGTGTATCAGGCGCTGATGTTGCCAGGTGAAACTGTGCTCGGTATGAGCCTAGATGCCGGCGGTCACTTGACCCACGGCGCCAAGCCGAACTTTTCGGGCAAGACCTACAACGCTGTTCAATACGGTTTGAATAACGAAACCGGTGAAATCGACTACGCCCAAATTGAAGCTTTGGCGCTAGAGCATAAGCCCAAAATGATCGTGGCAGGTTTCTCTGCTTATTCCGGTATTGTCGACTGGGCTAAATTTCGTGAAATCGCCGACATGGTCGGCGCTTACTTATTGGTCGACATGGCCCACGTTGCGGGCTTGGTTGCTGCAGGCGTGTACCCAAATCCCATTAAATATGCCGACGTGGTTACCACCACCACCCACAAAACCTTGCGGGGCCCCCGTGGCGGTTTGATTTTGGCCAAGGCCAATGAAGCCATCGAGAAAAAACTTAACTCGGCGGTATTCCCCGGTGGCCAGGGCGGCCCGCTGATGCACGTGATTGCGGCTAAGGCTGTGAGCTTTAAAGAAGCCATGTCGCCTGAGTATGTGGTTTACCAGAAGCAGGTTATCGTCAATGCTAAAGCCATGGCTAAGAGATTTATCGAGCGCGGTATTAATATCGTCTCTGGCGGTACTGAAAACCACCTAATGCTAGTTGATCTGATTGGCAAGTCGTATACCGGTAAAGATGCTGATGCAGCGCTGGGCGCGGCGAATATTACCGTTAATAAAAACGCCGTACCCAATGATCCCCGCTCGCCGTTTATTACCAGTGGCCTGCGTATTGGTACGCCTGCGGTAACCACCCGTGGCTTTAAAGAAGCCGAGTGTGTTGAGCTGGCTAACTGGATGTGCGACATTTTGGAAGCCTTGGAAGCTGGCGATGCCACTGCCAAGATTGACGAAGTGAAAGTCAAAGTATTAGAGGTCTGTAAGCGCTTCCCCGTTTACGCCTAAGGAAAGATGGTCGAGGGGCGGCGCTGTGCGCCGCCCTTTTTTAAAGCGAGAAATCGCGTGCTGGAATATCGAGTTTAAAAGCGCGTGTGCTAGACTTCGACCGAGTCCCCAGCCCTTGAGGCCAAATCATGCGTTGTCCGTTTTGCAGTTTTGACGATACTAAAGTTATCGACTCCCGGCTAGTAGCTGAAGGTGGTCAGGTTCGTCGTCGTCGCGAATGTCTGTCGTGCGCCGAGCGCTTTACAACCTATGAGAGCGCAGAGCTGTTAATGCCTAAAATTATCAAAAGTGATGGCTCACGCGAACCGTTTGACGAGGTAAAGCTGCGCTCAGGTGTTTTAAAAGCACTGGAAAAACGGCCGGTTAGCGTTGAACATATCGAAGCTGAAGTTAGCGGTATCAAGCGTCGCTTACAGGCCACTGGCGAGCGCGAAATTGATAGTCGCGACGTTGGTGAGCAAGTTATGGAGGCATTAAAAGCTTTAGATCATGTCGCCTATGTTCGCTTTGCCTCGGTCTATCGCAGCTTCCAAGATTTAGACGAGTTTCGTGCTGAAATTGACCGGCTATCTGCAGAGCCGCGTGCAGAGCTTAGTGAGTAGTCGTGACCTTTAGTGATGTTGATCGGCAGATGATGGCGGCGGCCTTGCAATTGGCCGCGCGCGGTCGTTATTCCACCAGCCCCAACCCTCGCGTGGGCTGTGTGATTTGCCGTGACGGCAAGATCATTGCCCAAGGTTGGCATCAGCGCGCAGGCGACGGTCATGCCGAGGTGAATGCCTTGGCACAGCTAAGTGATACCCGCGCGTCCACCGTCTATGTCACCCTTGAACCCTGTAGTCATCAAGGGCGCACGCCGCCCTGTGCAGACACCTTAATCAACGCCGGCGTAAGCCGCGTTGTAGTCGCCTCTGAAGATCCTAATCCACTGGTTGCCGGTCGCGGTATTGCACGTTTGCAGCAAGCCGGCATTCAGGTCGATGTCGGATTGATGAAGGTGCAGGCAGAGGCATTAAATGTTGGTTTTATGCGCCGTATGCGCGGTGGTTTGCCGTGGTTGCGTTTAAAGTCGGCCAGTAGCATTGATGGCAGAACGGCAATGGCTTCCGGCGAAAGTCAGTGGATCACCGGTCCCGAGGCGAGAGCCGATGTGCAAAAATTGCGGGCTCAAAGCTGCGCGATTCTGAGTGGCATAGAAACCATTTTGCATGACGACGCCGCGCTCACAGTTCGGCCACAAGGCTTTTTAGCAGATGACCCGGCGGCACTAACGTCAACAGAGCCATGGCGCCAACCACTGCGCGTGATTGTCGATTCCGCCCTGCGCACACCGCCAACGGCAACCCTGTTTGCGACCGGCGGCGAGCTGGTGATTGCCACGCGGGTGACAAATATTAAACGTCACAAGCCACTGATTGCGGCGGGGGCAACTATTATTGTTATTGACGATGACGGGCTCGGCAAAGTCTCGTTGCCTGCAGTGATGAAGTATTTGGCTGCGCGCAACTGCAATGAAGTGTTGCTAGAGGCGGGCGCGGTCTTAGCCGGTGCCGCGCTGCGAGCGGGCCTGGTTGATGAATGGTTTTTGTATATGGCGCCGTGTTTAATGGGCAGCAGCGGTCGTCCATTAATAGATTGGCCGATGACGGCGATGTCAGAGCAGCAGGCCATCGACATCGTAGATATTCGCGCTGTCGGTAAAGATTGGCGAATACAGTGTCGCGTTCCTAACCTTTTAGAGCTGCCGTAAATGTTCACTGGCGTTATAGAAGCGCGCGGTACTATCGCCGCCACTGAAATGTGCGGTGGCGATATGCGCCTGCGAATTAGCAGCGCTAGCCTGCCGATGGTCGACGTCAAGCTCGGCGACAGCATTGCCACCAATGGCGTGTGCTTAACGGTGGTTGCCATCGTGGGCGATGGTTTTTGGGCCGACGTGTCAAACGAAACCCTATCGCTGAGTACGTTCGCCACAATTGAGATCGGTCAAGCGGTAAACCTAGAGCGGGCGATGTCGGCGAGCAGCCGTTTCGACGGCCATATTGTTAGTGGTCATGTTGATGGCGTAGGGCGCGTGTTAAGTTGTAGCAAGGATGCGCGCTCTATTCGGCTGAGCATCGGGGTACCGGCTAATATTTCGCATTATATTGCGACCAAGGGCTCGATCTGCGTGGATGGTGTTAGCCTGACCGTGAATAAGGCCACCGGCAACGTATTTGAATTAAATATTGTGCCGCACACTGCAGCGGAAACTATTATTCAGTACTACCGTGTAGATGCAGAACTTAATTTAGAAGTCGATGTGATCGCGCGTTATCTTGAACGATTATTGCAGGCAGACAAGCCTGCGGGACGCGGAGTTTCAATGGCCAGTTTGGCCGACAATGGGTTTTTGACAACGCGGACATAAACGCGTCAAATATTTCTAATTCTAGCGGCTCATTTAGCGCTACGAAAAAGGCAAGACAGCATGGCAATGAGCAAAATAGAAGATCTCATTCAGGATATCCGTCTGGGTAAGATGGTTATTTTAATGGACGATGAAGATCGCGAGAACGAGGGCGATCTGGTGATGGCGGCTGAGTGTGTGCGCCCACAAGACATTAATTTTATGGCCAAATTTGGTCGCGGCTTGATTTGCATGCCAATGACTCGCGAGCGCTGCAAGCAGCTTGCGCTGCCCCTGATGGTAGATTGCAATGCCTCGGGTTTTGGCACCAAATTCACCCTCTCTATAGAGGCTACTCACGGCGTGACCACCGGTATTTCTGCCGCCGATCGCTCCCACACAGTAAGAACCGCAGCGGCGCGCAATGCGGTGGCAGCTGATATTGTTCAGCCCGGTCATATTTTCCCGCTGATGGCCGAGCCCGGTGGGGTTTTGAGTCGCGCCGGTCACACTGAGGCCGCCTGTGATTTGTCGCGCTTAGCGGGCTTTGAAGCGACGGGTGTTATTTGCGAAATCATGAACGAAGACGGCACCATGGCGCGCCGCGCAGATCTGGATATTTTTGCTGAAGAACACGATTTAAAAATGGGTACCATTGCTGACCTGATTCACTATCAGGTGTTAAACGAGCAAACCATAGAAAAAATTAGCAGCGGCACAATTGCAACTGATTTTGGCGACTTTGTCCTGCACTCCTATAGAGATTCAGTAGCGGGTGAAATACATTTTGCAGTTCAAAAAGGTGACGTCAGTGCCGACACGCCAACATTGGTGCGGGTGCACTTGGGCTCGTCGGTGCGCGACCTTTTGCAAACGCAGTCGCCGGGTTCTACCACGGGCTGGAATATGCATCGCAGCTTAGAAACTGTCGCTAAACACGGTGGGGTAGTGGTGTTACTGGCAAACCGTGAAACCCCAGAATCAATCTTGGCCGAACTAGGTATTGCTCAGGGCACCAAGGCGCCGCTGCAGGGTGATAGCATTCAGTATAAAACCACGTATTTTAATATCGGCCTAGGCTCACAAATCCTGCGTGATGTTGGCATAGGCAAGATTCGCTTGATGGGTGCGCCGGTGAAATATAATGCAATTTCTGGGTTTGACTTAGAAGTCGTTGAATTTGTCAGTCCCGATAATGTTGTCGCCAACAGTTGATTGAATATTATGAGTCGTCGACGCTGTCGATGGCTGTAAATGAGAAAGGAAATAAAAAATGAAAACTATCGAAGGTAATTTTGTTGCGGTAGCCGGTAAATTCGCCATTGTAGTAGGTCGCTGGAATAGCTTTGTAGTTGAAAGTTTATTGGACGGTGCACTAGACACGCTGCGTCGTCACGGTGTGGCAGACGATAACATCACTATTGTGCGTGCACCGGGTGCGTTTGAAATTCCGCTGATATGTCAAAAAGTGGCAGAAAGTAAAAACTATGACGCCATTATTGCGCTGGGCGCTGTTATTCGTGGCGGTACGCCGCACTTCGAATATGTTGCTGGCGAATGTGTCAAAGGGCTAGCGCAGGTGACTATGCAGCACGGTGTGCCGGTTGCATTTGGTGTGCTGACCGTAGATACCATTGAGCAAGCGGTAGAGCGTGCAGGCACCAAGGCAGGTAATAAAGGTGAAGAGGCGGCGATGTCCGCTATTGAGATGGTTAGCCTTCTCAAACAGTTATAAATTTTGTTAGAAAGCTGAGCGCAAGTTCAGTATTGTTTCGTACTGCCCTCAGGCGGTAGTACGGTTTTTTAAGTGTGGTTTTATCCACTAAGCATGAGAATATTTTGTGGCAAATCGTCTTCAGAACCCATCCCGAAATCAGCTAGCGGCAGACCGGCGCAAGGCGCGCCATTATGCAATGCAGGCTTTATATCAATGGCATATGGCCGGCCAGGCATTGAACGAAATCGAAGCGCAGTTCCAAACTGACTACGATATGACTCATGTCGATAAAGAATTTTTTCACGACCTAGTACATAATATTCCCGCACAGTTAACGGTATTGCATGAGCTCTTTGATAAGCACTTAGATCGTAAAGTGACTGATCTAGATCCTATCGAATTGTGCTTGCTGCGCATGGGCTCCTATGAATTACTGCGCCGTATTGATGTACCTTATAAAGTTGCCATTAATGAAACTATTAATCTTGGCAAGCGCTTTGGTGCCACCGACGGCCATCGCTATTTGAACGGCATACTTGATCGTGTCGCAATGGAGTGCCGCGCGGTTGAAGTGGCGGCAGAAAAAGGCAAATCCCCAAAAGTTAACAAGCCGGACGACGCAGAATAGTCTGCGGATACAGCTATTATGCCGGCATCAGAATTCGACATAATTCAACGTTACTTTGGTGAGGGCGCCGGTAAAATTATTGGCGCCAGCACCGATGCAGTTCGCTGTGGTATTGGCGATGACTGCGCGGTGTTATCCCTACCTGTTGGCCACGAGCTGCTGCTGTCGGTAGACACTTTGGTCGAGTCGGTTCATTTCCCTGTTAATTATTCGTCGGCATTACTCGCCCGTCGCGCACTTGCGGTCTGCGCCAGTGATCTAGCCGCCAGTGGTGCATCACCGCTGGCTTTTACTTTGGCGCTAACGCTGCCCGCTGTTGATGAAGATTGGCTAGGTGCTTTCTCGGTATCGCTAGCTGACGCCGCTGCCGAATTTGGCATGGTCTTAGTGGGTGGAGACACGACCCGCGGCCCCCTGTGTTTAAGTTTGCAGGTAATGGGTTCGGCCCCTGCTGGCCAAGCTCTATTGCGAAATGGCGCTCAAGTGGGAGATGTCATTTTCGTGTCTGGTAGCCTAGGTGACGCCAGTGCGGCCTTGGCATTTTTAAATACCGAGCCTGCCGAGCTGCAGGCAGATCAAGCTGATCTTTTAGCGCGCTACCACGCGCCAGTACCGCGTTTGGTCTTGGGCCAGAACTTGCGTAATCTTGCCACTGCCGCTATCGACATTTCCGATGGTTTAGCGGCAGACTTAGGGCATATTTTGAAGGCCAGTGGTGTTGCCGGCGTTGTGCGCATGCAAGACCTGCCCTTGTCGGCGGCGCTGCTTAATCATGGCTCCGCACTTGACGCTGCACTAAGCGGCGGTGATGACTACGAACTTTGTTTCACGGTGCCGGCATCGCGTTGTGCAGATGTGGCACTGTTAAGTGTTAGTTTAGGTTTGGCTTTAAGCGAGATCGGTTATATTGAGGCGGGTCATGGATTGCGCTGCATAGATGCGCAAAATAAAATATATACACCCGCTACTGGTTACCAACATTTTTAAAACTCGGCTCCTTAAATTATGGCGACAAAAATTCCAGTTTCACTATTAAAAAATCCCATACATCTACTTTCGATAGGCTTTGGGAGCGGCTTGGCCACAAAGGCGCCGGGAACCTTTGGTACTCTAGCGGCGCTGCCGTTTTGGTTTTTGCTTCAGCACTTGTCACCAGCCAACTACATTATTGCGCTGCTATTAGCGTTTGCAGCGGGGGTCTATTTTTGTGGCGAAACCGCAAAAGCCCTAGGTGTGCACGATCACGGCGGCATTGTCTGGGACGAATTTGTCGGCGTGTGGATCGCCTTGTTTTTAGTTCCGCCCAATATTTTCTGGGTCGCTTTAGGCTTTGGTTTATTTCGCCTATTTGATATCTGGAAGCCCTGGCCGATTCGAGTATTAGACGCCAAAGTACACGGTGGCTTCGGTATTATGATCGACGATGTATTGGCCGGCGTTTACGCATTTTTAATTTTGCAGTTGTGCTTTGTATTAACTTAATCCCAGATCTTTTTCGCGAGGGCTGCTGAAGCGCGGCGTCATCGAATGTTAAGAGGAATAGTATGATTACTTTAGGCACGCCATTTAGCAGCAAAGCATGCAAGGTTTTACTTTGCGGCGCAGGTGAGTTGGGTAAAGAAGTCGCGATTGAATTACAGCGCCTAGGGGTAGAAGTGATTGCCTGCGACCGCTACGAGAACGCGCCGGCCATGCAAGTGGCAGATCGCAGTTACACCTTTTCGATGTTAGACGGCGCCGAATTACGCCGGGTGATCGAATTGGAAAAGCCTGATTATATCGTGCCAGAAATAGAAGCCATCGCCACAGACACTCTAGTGGAGCTAGAGCGCGAAGGCTTCAATGTGGTGCCAACCGCACGCGCAGCGCAGCTCACCATGAACCGTGAAGGTATTCGTCGTCTAGTCGCAGAAACGCTGGAATTACCGACCTCTAGCTACCGCTTTGCAGACAGCAAAGAAGAGTTTGATATCGCCATTGCCGAAATCGGTTTGCCCTGCGTTATCAAGCCGGTTATGAGTTCTTCAGGCAAAGGTCAAAGTTTAGTAAAGCGCTTAATTGATGTTGATGCGGCGTGGAGTTACTCACAAGAAGGCGGTCGCGCCGGTGCGGGCCGAGTTATTGTTGAAGGCTTTGTAGATTTCGATTACGAGATCACCCTCTTAACTATTCGCCATCGCGGCGCGCATGAAGACACCGACACCAGTTACTGCGCGCCTATTGGCCATTTGCAAAAAGACGGCGACTATCAGGAATCTTGGCAGCCACAGCTTATGTCTGAAAAAGCCCTGCAGCGTTCAAAAGAAATTGCCGAACAAGTCACCACCGCGCTGGGCGGCTGGGGTCTATTTGGTGTTGAGCTGTTTGTTAAAGGCGATGAGGTTATCTTTAGTGAAGTCTCGCCGCGGCCGCATGATACCGGTCTGGTCACTTTGATCTCCCAAGACCTCTCAGAATTCGCACTTCATGTCCGCGCTATTCTGGGTTTACCCATCCCCAATATTCATCAAATCGGTCCGTCCGCTTCCGCAGTTATTTTGGTGGAAGGTGAATCTAAGCAACTCACCTTTGGCAATTTGGAGTTTGCCCTTGAAGCGCCAGATACCCAGCTGCGCTTATTCGGTAAGCCAGAAGTGAGCGGTAAGCGCCGCATGGGCGTGGGCTTGGCTCGGGGAATAGATATAAAAGAAGCAAGAAAAAAGGCATTAGCCTTGGTAGGCGCGGTGACACTCATTCTTTAATTCTTCGATATAGCCTTTTGCCCTGTTAAATAGTGGTTCCTTGCCTGCATATAGTGTGTCTGCTATCATCCGCGGCTTTATTTTCAAGCTAATTCATTTAAGTTAGTCCTTGGTCAATAGCGCAAAGTATCAAGCCTACTCTTTATGGTTATGGTGTTTCTCCCCACGTTATAAGGGCACTTTTGTGTTGCATAAAAAAGGGAAGTTCGCATTGAATATTTTGGCAATGATCAATGGCCGAGGCGCATCAATCAGCAAGACCTCCCTAATTCTCAGCGTCCTTATTCTGGCTGCGTGCTCTACTACCCGGGATGCAAATATCGATCGAGACGGGTTGATACAAAGCGAGCTAGTTCGTCCAAATTCAGCCTCACAAGAAGCGTTGCCCGCGCCGGTCTCTGGTATAGAAAACACAAAATCCACCTACTATTATTCAGACATTGTCGGTGCGGACGCGATAACTGAGGCCGCTGGGCTCACTGACACCGCGCCCGATGGGTCGTCAGAGCCAGATATATCGCTGGGCGGTTTAGATGACGGAATACGGGTTCAGGGCGTGCGCAGCGGGCTGGGCGACACTCTCACCTTTGAAGAAGCGCTATCAGTTGTCTGGCAGGATCACCCCAAAGTGATTAAGGCGCTAACTGAACTGGAAGCAACAGATTACGATCTTAACGGTGCAAAAACAGGCTACTACCCCTATTTGTCGGTGACCTCGACCGAGGCCAGTAATGATGCCTCCAGTACGCAGGTAAATCTTGTCCAGCCAATTTGGGATGGCGGGCTAACGACTGCTCAAGTAAGTGAGTCGAGGGGCTTGCAAAAGGCAGCGATTGCCAGCTTAAATCAAGTGCGTTTGGATCTTGCTGTTGAGACCTCAGAGGCCTATCTCGGCGTCTTGTTGGCTGAAGAACAGGGGCGCCTTTGGGGGCGTTACATGGCGAGCTTAGAGGGCCTGCTTAACGCGATCAAGCGCCGGGCGGATATGGGCGCATCGCCAATGATTGATATACAAACCGCGGTTTCTCGTCTCAGTCAGGCCAAGGCCGGCTTTGCTGCCAGCAAGTCAACACTGCTGACGAATCGATTACACCTGTCCTCGCTATTACACATTCCTTTCGACGAACTGCACTGGCCCGGCGGTTCTTACCGTTTGACAGACGCTGAGGTAGGGCTTGCTAGGCAGCAACTTAACTTTACTGCACACCCTGCGGGGCAGGCGGTGCTGGCAGATATCGAAATTCAGCGCGCCAGAGTCAAAGCCTCCAAGGCGGCATTATTCCCAACTGTCAGCCTGCAATACAGCAATCAGCTGGATCAGTCTGCTGGTGATTTCACCCCAGATTCTTCCACCCAGTTAGTTTTGCAATATAACACCGGCAGCGGTTTGCGCGGTGTATCAAGCTATCAGGCTGCTGAGCATCGTCTGCGTGGCGCTTTTCAGGATTTGGCGTTTGCACGTCGCGATGTCGGCGATATTATCTCGACGGCCTACGCCGAGCGCGAAGTTAGTTTGCAGCAGTTTAGTGCTCAAGTAGAAGCGGCCGAGTCTTCGGTTCAGCTGGTAGATAGTTTTTTGCGACAGTTCAAGGTTGGGCGTAAGCAGTGGATCGAAGTGCTCAATGCCCACCGCGAAGCACACGAAGCTCTGCTACAGATTTCCGTTATTAAAAGAAGCTATTGGTCTGCGAATATGCGGCTGGCGATCCACGGCATGGTCTGGGGTCGGATAAGTAATTTGGTGCCGCCAACAGATATTGATTTTGAAACACAGTGATGTTGCTCTAATCGGCCGAGGGTATGTCGATTGCTCGCCGTACTCGCTTCGGGTCTTCATTGGTTGCCAGCGTTCAATAAATACAAATAGATAATAAAAGAGGTAGCTGCGGCTTATGTCAGATCAAGACGCTAATGCACTGAACGAAAGCTTGGGTATTCGGGCTTTGATCGCTATGGCAGAGTCGCGAGGCCTGCATGCCTCGCTGCATGAGGCTGAGCAGGCGTGGGGTGGCGTCACGGTCAAAGAAGACGGCAGTCGTCTTGCCGCCTGTTGGGCCTTTTTATACAAAGGGTATACCGCAGCATTTAGCCCGGTACGCCTGCTATCCAACTCGCAATTGCCTGCGTGGATTATTGGCGACACGTGTGTCGGCTTACTTAGAAAAGTCGCATCGGGCGATGAGCCTGCTCAGGTAGAGTGGGTGGACGGCTCAGTAGTGCCTAGCGACTTTGAGTTTGACCTTGCCTTGGTGCCCGTTGCGCCGCTTTTGGGTGCGGGCGAATCGTACCTACCCAAAAAAGAAAGAGGGCCGGCAACCAAGGCTATCGTAGAAGGCCTCAAGGCCCACAAGGGCATATTTTGGCGTGTCGGTATAGCCTCAACCTTTATTAACCTCATTGCAGTATTGTCATCGCTTTTTGTGATGCAGGTGTATGACCGAGTGGTACCAAACTTTGCCTACGCCACTCTGTGGTTTTTGGCTAGCGGTGTGGGCCTCGCTTATCTTATTGACCTAATGTTCAAGTTTGCTCGTCTAAAATTGATGGATGCCTCAAATAAGCAGTTAGATGAGGCAATTTCGCTTTACATATTTGAAAAATTGCTCAGTCTTAAGCTGGATCGTCGCCCCTCTCGCCTAGGTTCGCTGGTGGCGCAGGTGCGCGACTACGAATCCATCAAAGCGTTTTTTTCGTCTACCACCTTATTCGCCATTGTAGATTTGCCGTTTATATTCCTGTTCGTCGGGGTGATCTACTTGATCGCTGGGCCGGTCGCCATTGTGTTGGCTGTGTTCATATTGGTGTGTTTGCTCGTTGGCATTATTTCATACAAGCCAACGGCGCGCCTTCAGCAGGAAAACAACGACGCCATCGTGCGTCGTCAGGGCATGTTATACGAGGCCGTGGCCGGTGGCGAAGTGATTAAGAGCCAAGGCGGCGAAGGTAAATTTGCAGATGCTTGGCTGGTTGCCACGCGGGAAACCAGTGATCGTGCAGAGGCATTGAGTGGTGTTACCGGCACCGTGCAAATCGTCACCTCCTTTTTTCAGCAAGTTTCTTACGTGTGCATCGTTATTATCGGCGTCTACGTCATCGAGACCGGCGAACTCACCATGGGTGGTCTGATTGCCTGCTCTATTCTTGGTGGGCGTGCATTGGGAACTATCTCCAATATATCTGGCGTTTTACTGCGCTGGCACCATGCTAAATACTCCCTCACTATTCTAAATCAATTACTGTCGTCTGAGAGTGATGATAGTCCTACGCGCCAGTCCAATGTTAAGTCCGAGCCGTTGGGCTTGTCTATGCATGACGTCGTATACGCCTACCCCGGTTCACAGCTTCCTGAACTGGTAGTGCCGGGCTTAGAGATTCCCGCGGGCTCTCGCATCGCGGTATTAGGTCGTAATGGCAGCGGTAAATCTACCCTGCTTAAATTGCTAGCTGCGGTCGCTACACCCTCCAAGGGCGATGTGCGAATTGCGCATATGGACTACGAAGAGTGCCGCCCAAGCTGGCTGCGTGAGGTGGTAGGCTATTTGCCTCAGGAGCCTCGGCTGTTCTCCGGCTCGCTGCTAGATAACCTTGCCTTAGGTATGAGCACCCCGTCGGAAGAAGAGATTTTTGCCGCGCTAGAAAAAACCGGTTTAGCTGACGCAGTAAATGCTCACCCCATGGGTTTGCAACTACAGATTTCTGAAGGTGGTATGGGTATGTCTGGCGGACAGCGCCAGCTTGTGGGCTTGACCCGTATGCTGCTGCAACAACCCAAGATTTGGCTGCTTGACGAGCCCACCGCCAGCCTCGATAGCCGTGTTGAGCGAAAAATCGCCGACGCCGTACAGTCGCTGCCCAGCGATGTGACTGTGATTTTCACTACCCATAGCCAGTCATGGCTGCGCTACGTTAGTCGCGTAATACTGTTAGACGAAGGTCAAATCAAGCGCGATGTCAGCATAGAAGAGTTTCAGAAGATAACAGAGCAGGCCCGGCGGGCTAAGCCTAAGAGCAATGTAGTCAACGTGGGAGAGGTGTAAAGTGCGTAAGGAAGATCTGTTTGCCCGTGCTAGGCCGCTAGATGTGGGCCGGTTTGCCAAAATGACCATCATGCTGTCGGTTGTCGTTGTCGCGGTTGGTGCGTGGGCCAATTGGGCGCGCTTAGATGAGCAAGTGCGCGCTGTGGGTAAGGTTATCGTATCCAGTCGATCTCAAATCATTCAGGTTGTGGATGGTGGCGTGTTGCAGGCATTGCACGTTAAAGAAGGTGACCATGTGCAAGCAGGGCAGCTATTAGCAGAGCTTGATCGCGCCCGCTTTGCCGCCAGTGCACAAGAGACGCGCTCCAAAGCCCTTAACCTGCGCGCTAACTCCGAGCGTTTGCGCGCAGAGTTGGCCGGCAATCTTAAAATCACTTTTAGCTCAGAGGTGCTAGAGGACAATCCCTTGGTTGGTCGCCAGACTAGCCTTCATCAACGTCGTCTTCAGCAGCAGCGTGAGCAAGAGCAAAGCTTAAGAAAGTCACTGGCTTTGGCGAGCGAAGAGTTAAATTCACTAGAAGAGTTGTCTAAAACCGGTGATGCGGCTCAAAGTGAGCTATTATCTGCTAGAAGACAGGTAGTTGATTTGCAGGCGGAGTTGGCCAACAACAAAAATGAATACCGGCGCGACGCCCAAGAGCAGCTAGCCAGTACCCAGGGCGAGCTTGAGCAGGTTGTGCAAGTGTTAAAGCAGCGCGACGAAGCACTCGAAGCTACCTACATTACATCGCCAATGAATGGCACGGTAAAAAACGTGCAAATCACCACCATGGGGGCAGTGTTAAAAAGCGGTGACGAAATAATGCAGATCGTCCCAGCGGACGAGCCTTTTTTGGTGGAGGCGCGGGTGTACTCAAAAGATGTCGCCTTTGTGCGTCGCGACCTGATGGCTAATGTGAAATTAGATGCCTACGACTTCACTGTCTACGGTGGATTGCGGGGCAAAGTCATCTATGTAAGCCCAGACACCATAGAAGAAGACCTAAAGCAGAACGAAGATCCGTATTATCGTGCGCTAATAGAGATTAGTGAGGTGCCGGAGCACGCCAGAGAAGAGCAGATTGAGATTATCCCCGGTATGACCTGCACGGTAGAGATTATTACAGGTAACAAAACGGTTGCTCAGTATATTATGAAGCCATTGCTTCGCGGCAGTGCTGCAGCCCTTACAGAGCGATAATTGGTGATCGTCTAGCCCCTCTATTTAGTTAGAGGGTAGTTAAGAACAGAGTAAAATAAGAAAGAGTAACAAATGCGCTATTGGTGAGTGTTGGTCCTTTTTAGTGCGCGCTTTAATAGTGCTGTAGCATAATAATGCTAAAAAATGGTGCAGGCGGTTCTGATGTTGGGCTACTTTTTGCAAGGGCTCTGCTGGGGCGCCGTAAGTATTTAATCCCTAATAAATTGAATGGTTTTATCCAGTCGGATGCTGCGGCTGAATTGCTCACGCCTGAACTTAATGAAAGTTATTAACGTTTGGTGGTAAGGGTTTGTTGAAAAAAAGGTGGTGATTATTAGCAAAAGTTCAAAAAAGGTCTTGACGCTCATTAAGGCCTGACGTAAGTTTGAGAAAAATTCTTGGAATAACGAGAGTGTACAGTCGTTGTTTTTGTGGGGAAAAAAATAATAATTGAAAGACGCAGTAGCCAGTAATCTTATAAAAAAAATAGAGCATGGAGCTTTTTAGAATATGAAAAACGAAACCGCTCGTCCAACAAATAATAACGGTAGCCAGGAGAAAAAAATGAAAGAGCTTGACAAGAATGATGTCATCGTAAGTGGTGTGGACGGGAATGCTGTTGATTCATTATCTACTGACTTGGCCGACCTAGTTGCAGCCCAAACAGACAGCGCAGAAGAAATTCAGCTAAGTTTGGACAAAAAAGAGAAAGAGCTGGACGACAGCAAACAAGTTGATGCTAAAGATGGCGTTGACGTTGCTGCAGCCGATAGCGGTCTAGCTGCTATGATTATGGCAGAAAGCGCGGGCTCGCCTTCTGTTGGCGGCGGCGGCGCAAGCGCGGACGGCGGTCTAAGCACAAATGGTAAATTGCTGATGGCAGCTGGCGCAGTGGGCGCCGCAGGTATAGCCGCAGCGGTTAGCGACGGTGGCGGTAGTGGTGGCGGTTCAGCAACGGATGGCGATAGTGGCCCGGTTGTAGACCCAGCGCCAGCCACTCCAGAAAAGTTCACTTTAAGAGAGGCATTCACTGCTTCTGAAACGATCGATGTTGAGCCAATTACTAAAAATATCACTTATATTGGCTTTAATCCCCATCTTCACGGTGAGTCTGGTGTCGACAATCAAGACGGTAACAATGCGTCTGACGCATTCCCTGATGAAGATGCAAATGCGCAGGGCAATGACAATAATCTGACCAACGAAGGTCCACTTGACGGCGGTATTCCGCTGTATGACCTCGATGCGAATTTCAACCCTGTTCTCTCAGGCCAGTCTTCGGCTGCCGTTGTGCAGAAAGGGCTCATGTCTTACATCACTGATTTGACGGGTGTAGACTTTGTACAGCTTGGACTAATCAATGTTGCCAATGGTGAAGATGCCGGCAGCACAGATCTCTTCCCTGATCTTTCAGATATCACCCTGAGAAACAATGCCAACGGCACTCAAACCATCACTGTTGTGTTGTCTGACGGAACCGAAAATACCGCAGAAGTTCAAATCAGTGATCAGTATTTCACACTGTTAAGCAACTTGCTGTTCGACTCTGAAAATAATCTTCGCCTGTACGAGCAAGAAGTTACTTTTTATCCGCAAGTACCGGTTACCGTTGACGGTGTTACTTTCTATCAAAATCTCGTCCAGTACGAGAGTGGCGGCGGCGTAAGAATGCCAATCATTCTTACTACCACCCAAAATAATGGTGGTACCGAGGAAAGTGGTCTGACCTCAGCGGGCGACGACCTGATTGAGGTAGGTCGTCTTGACCTGCTGCATGGCGCATACATTGATGGCGGCGCTGGCAACAACACCTTGGAAATCGACGCCAAAGGCTACTATGCGCAGCCTAAAGAGCTGTTGAACATCCAGAATATCTCTATTGAAAATCTGCCTAATGTTTACACCAATGGCCCAAATGCAGATGACACCACTTATCCTGATCTCGCTGACGTAAGTAACGGCTACACAAACTCGATTGTCGATCTGTCTCGTGCAGGCGGCCTTGAGTCTTTAACTATCAGTGAAAGCAACTTCCAAGGTCTTAGTGATAGCAGTCTCACTGCTCTTGCGGGTGACCTGACGGTTGCAGGTATTAGTGGTACTGCAACGCTGAACTTAGATGGCGCGTTCAGCAGCAATGATTACGCATTCCATTTCCGAGATACGCCTGATGAAGGTGTAAATCTGATATTGCACAACGTTAACTTTGACGATGGTGATCTGATTTTGGCGCATAATTCGCCAACGCTGAACATCGAGTCTGCTGGTGCCGGCAACGTGCTTGAAGGCACTGATTTGTCTGGTGATGGCGTCAACAGCGCTAACCTGACTACCTTGAATATCTCTGGCAGTGCGAAGCTGTATATCAGTGAATCAATTGCCGATGCCTTCGCAGAAGGTACTCCTGCAGTCATCAACGCCGCTACAAACACGGGCGGTGTTGACCTAAGTATGAACGGCTTTACCGATGAGCTAGTCTTCACTGGTACTGCTGAAGCGGATGATCATCTAACTGCCATCAGTTCATCTGGGGGTCGCAATGTATCCATTACCGGCGGTAATGGCAGCAATGAATTCAATGTTGAAACAGCTGGTGATATCACTATTACTACTGGCGACGGCGCTAACGAAGTTCGCGCTCTCTCAGCTAGCAACGATAGTACGAGCGGCAACGAGCTGGAAGGCACAGTAACCGTAACCGCTGGCGACGGCCAAAACGACATCTCAGTATCGTCTTCAGACGCGTTTGTAATTACTGCCGGCAATGGCGACAACCGCATTGAGGCTCAGGGTGGCACAAATGATGACGTAGCCGCCCTTCCAGTAACGGAGATAGACTTATCCGCTATCGTGCTGGGTGATGGTCATAACGAAGTTACAGCTGCGGGTCGATTGTTGGCAATCACAGCCGGCAATGGCGGTAATGAAATTGAAGTCCTCGCCAATAATCTGGAAATTAATTCAGGAACCGGCAACGACGTAATTTTTGCAGCTGCTATCCCTGTGTTCGCTGGGGTAGGTTATAAAAGCGCAGTAATCCGTATCGCTGACGGCGATAACCAGATAACTGTTGGCGAATATGAAAGCGTTGATGTCGTAACCGGCGCAGGCGATGATGCCCTGACCGTTGAGGGTGGCAACATCAACTTCGGTGAGAATGGCAGCGAACTGAGCGGCGCAACTGGTACCGAAAACGGCGAAGAAACCCTGATCGTTATCGACCTAGGCTTGGGTAACAACACCCTAACTCTGGGTATCGATGGGCGTACCGGAGGCGTAACTGCGGTTGATGGCTCGAGCATCACCGGTGAAAACATCACCCTGGTTATCAACAACAGCAGCGACCTAATGCGCGCAGACATCTCCGGTGTCACCGCGGTGCAAATGGGCGACAGCGATGTTCTAACTTTGAGCGTTACTCAGTTCTTGGCCATGGGCGGCTCAACAGCTTTCAGCTCCATTGGTTCGTCTTTCGGTGCTAATTCGGTTATTAACCTGGTTGTAGATCAAAACACCTCCCTAGATGCCTTGAATGTAGACGCTTTACCGCGCTCCTTTGACTTCTCCTTTGAAGTTATGGACGGCGTGACTCTGGTCATGACTGCCCAGCAATTGCATGAGCGCGTGACTAATCAAGGTGTTACCGCATTTGTAGATGCGAATGGCGATTTTGCCGAGGGTACTGTTCGTATCAATGATGGTGCTTTTAACTTCGACGAAAACGATGCTATGAAGGGTGGTTCTATCCATCCCGTGGCTCAAAATACGCTGAATGTATTCGTTACTGAGGGACCCAACGGTTATGCTCGTCCTGCGGACGTTGTTTACTTAACTCGGGCTTTAGTTGATACCGATACTGATGGCCCTGTGCTGAACCCATTCGCTACCGAAAACACTTTCCTTCGGATCACGGGTAACGCAGGTATAACATTTGAGGCTGTTGCCGGTGCGGTAGACGAGTTTGGTCAACCGAAGCCTAATGCGGGTGATTCAATCTTGCTGGGTGACTCTAATGGAAACGGCATAGCCGACCTTAGTGATGCTGAGTTCCTTATCGACTTCTCAAGTGTTGGCGGTGTAGTCCAAGGTCTAACCTTTGATAACTTTAACAACGTAACGGCTATTTACGGTAACGGCGGCGCTCGCGTTGATGTGAAAATGCTCGATGACGTGGCGACTAAAGGCGCAGGCCTCGTTTCTCAGGGCGTAAGCACCTTTGTAGTTGTTGATACTGTCGGCGACAATACTTTCTGGACTTGCTCAACCACGCAAGATCTGGAAGTCTTGGGTATCCAAGGCATGTTTGGTGACACCGTGACCTTCGGCAACACTGAGCGCGGCGTAGACTTCTTGATGGAAGTAGAATACGACAAGCAGGAAGGCTACGTGGTCGGTACTCTGAACGGCGAATTCGCACGACCAGGCGCAGACGCAGTAGTGAACGTGGTTGGTTTGAGTGCCTTGCCAGCTGGCGAAACTCAAATGGTCGCCGGTATTGATCTCGAAAATGCTGATAGCGTTACCGTCAATGTTACCGGTGGCAACACAGAGATTCTGACCTTCTCTAGCGACAACGGTTCTGATGCAACCTTGTCTTTAACAATCAATGCAGATGCCGATCTTGACTTCCCAGAGCTGTCAGCAGCGGTGGAATCTGTTAATGCTTCTGGCGTTGCTGGTGTGTTGACCACCTCTATTGATGCTCTTACCACCGATGCTGGTCTTGATTTCGTCGGTGCAGCGGGCGGCACTAACTTGACTGTTGAGAACGCTGGCGTTGATGCTATAGATAGCATTGGCGGTGTAGGTCCAATTGCACTGACTATTATTGATTCAGTTGATCTAACTGAAACTGCATTGACCAACGTTACTTCTATTACCTTGAGCGATGCCTCTGACCTGGCGCTGACTTTTGACCAGGCGGAAGCTATTGACGCAGCGAACTTTGCTGTTGCTGAAGGTGACGCAGCCGACCTGATGTTGGTGGGTCTATCTGACCAACTGTTTGCTCTGGCCAGCTACGATGTTGACGGCACCCTAGCTATCAGCCTGACTTTGGCCGATGACCCAGTGGTAACGCTAAACCCAGGTACAGATCTAACCGGTATTGCAGCGCTGGAGATTCCAGAAGGCACTACTCTTAGCCTGACCATGGAGCAGTTCCAGCAGCTGAACGGTAGCGGTACTCTGACTGGCCTTGGCAGTGTTGTTATTACTGACGTCACCCAAGCTTCTGTTGGTGTAAATGGTGAAGATTTAAATCTTGATGATGCGGATCTTGGTGTCGATAGCACCGTTACTCTGAATCTGGCTGAGTCTGTCGACCTGTCTGATGCTGATCTTATCGATGGTGTTTCACCTGCTCCATCTGTTGATACTTTCAATATCGGTGCTTTCGAACTGACGTTGGGCGACATTCAGGATGCTGACGGCGTTGCTGTTATCGGTGGTGTAGATAGCATCTTGAAATTTACCGACACCTCAACCGCTCCGTTCGAGTCTATCGATGCGTCGGGTTTCTCTGTTGACTTCTTGTTTTACACCAACACGATCACGGACGGTGGCAACCGTAACATCGATGACATTTTTGCTGGATTGGCTGGCAGTATCGAAAAAGTCAGTTACTTCGGTGAAGGCAATGTTGTAGCGATAGATCAAGTGGCGACAATTCAAGAAACTGTTACCGTTACAGACTCCTTGGCTTTCAACCCATCATCGCCAGGTGTTGAGCTGAATAGCCTGACTCTGAATATGCAAGGTGGTACTGAAATTGCCGGTAACCTGCGTGTTTCGACTGGTGATAAGTGGGGCGATACCGACGGTGATGGTTCTTTCGATGCGGACGAATTCGAATTGGTTCGTACTTACCTGCGCGAATTGACTATTAATTCAACAGGTGCGGTTGATGTAGAAAACCTGCTTTCTGGGGTTGCTGCTAACGTAATCACGGGTCACATCACGCCAGATAGCTTCATTGGCGGTCAAGATAACAATCTGTTAAGTCTGACCATCAACGCGGCGCAAGACTTTATTCTGGAAGGCGATGTTGTTCTTAACTCCAATGTTGGTGCTGACGGCGATAGCTTTGAGTCAAATGACATCGAAGACGCGACTGGAACTATCACCATTACAGGTACAGCAGACGTTACCCTGGGTGGTATTGACTCCTCCGATGTCGATGTAGTTTCAGTAGTTGTAAATAACACAGGTGCTGGCAACGTCTTTATTACTCTAGACGATGGCGATATTGACGCAACTGATGCACTGGCCTTCACTGGTTCTAACATCAATCTGACAATGGCGGGTGTCTTCGATCTGTCTAACGATGATCTGTCGGGTGTCAACACCATTACTCTTGGGGCTGGTTCAGACTTAACAGTATCGTTCAGCCAGCTTGTGGCTATCGGTGCTGCTAACATCCTGGGTGGATCAGGTACTGAAACACTGACTATCAATGGTTACGATGGCACGCTTTTCGACTTCACCAGTATTGATGTTGCTATCGAAAATGTTGCGCTAGTCTCCGACGGCAGTGATGTCACAGTGGATGCGGCTACCAACCTGACCGGTGTCGATAGTATTGATGCGAACGGCGGCAGTCTGACAATGACAGCTGCGCAGTTCCAGCAACTGGATGGCGCGGGCACAATAACCAATGCGGTCAATGTGACTATCACTGGTCTGACTCAGGCTGATATAGATGCTGGTAGCTTCGACCTTTCAGACGTAACCGCAAGTGCCGATGTTAGGGTTGAAGTGGCTGAAGATGTCAACTTGAATATAACTGACGATATTGAAAACGCGACTCGGGTTACTATTTCTGACTTCCACCTAGGTTTGGCATCACACGTCCAGGCTGATGATTTGGTAGTGAGTGGTGGCGCCACTTCTATCGTGTCTTTGCTGTTTGATATCGACTTCGGTGTAAACGGTGAAATCGAAGCCGCTGGTTACACTATTGGCACATTGCGCGCCATTGCTGAAACTGTGGCTGGGCTGGATGTTGAAGTCGTGTTCGATAACCTTGCTAGCAGCGTAACGCTAAGCCTCTTCGAAACAGCTGAAGAAGTGGGCTACGTTTCTGCAATTAACCGTATGGTTGTGATTGAAGATGGTGTTGCTGTACCAGGCAACCTGATCTTTAACGGTCAAGACGACAGCCGCGAAATCCGTAACTTGACGATCACCTTCGAAGGCGATGCCAACGATGGTCGTACTGCGGAAGAAGATCAGGACGGTAATCTGTTGGGTTCTGTGATTGAGGGCGACCTTATTCTTGATCGCACTCAGGAAGATCCTGATTTGACGCCGATCAAACTCAAGACGCTGACCCTGATCTCTCAAGGAGCAGGTGATAGCAATGGCATCGAGGGTGATATCAACCCATTCGATACCGATGGTGTAGGTCCAAATCTAGACAACAATCTGCTGAACGTTATCATTAATGCAGATTCTGAGTTCACCATTGGTGGCGATATCCTGTTCAGCTCGACTGATGCAGACGATGATACGGCTACCGTGACTGTAAACGGTGATGCCGATGTCTTTGTTCAGAAGTTAGATGTTTCTGACGCTGAATTGACTGACTTGGTTATCAACGTCAACGGTGCAAGCACACTGACAGTTACTGGCGCTTCATCAGCTATTGTTGGCTCCGCTGAAACTGTGACTATTAGTGGTACCGGTAATGTGGTGCTGGGCACAGTAGGTGAGGGTGTTACCGACGACACTATCTCGACTGTTGACGCCTCCGGCTTGTCAGGTGATCTGACAATGGATGACGTCACCGACGTCGACGATGCCGACTTCACCTTTACCTCAGGTACTGGTGTGACCACCATGACCTACAGTGATGCCGATCCTATTGTTGGTGGTGGTGAGCCCGGTATTACGCTGGACTTCACCAATGCCGCTGCGGGTTCAGAACTGCGTCTTGATGCGGGAATAAATGGTGCCGCTGCAGATTCGATCTTCAACGTGCTCGCTGGTGCGAATACCACCATCTACATTGATGCAACAATGGATCTGTCAGGCTTTGCAGCTTCACTGCCAACGGGTTCAACCATTGTGCTAGCCGATGGCGCTACGTTAACACTGACTGCTGACCAAGCTAATGGCCTGACCATTATCGCGGGTGATGACACAGGTGTGGCTGGATTCAACGGTGTTGTGAACATTGTTAACCTCACCAATGACACAAACCCAGATGATCCAAGTGACGCCTTTGATCTGAGCGGTATCAGTGCAGATGTTGCCGGTACCATCACTCTGGATCCAGTCATTGGCGATGCAGACGTTACTCTTGACAAGGCTACCGACCTAGGCTTCTTCAGCGTAACGCTGTACGACGAAAGCGGTGCTAACGATTCTCTAGCTGGTCAGACCATTCGCTTCCAGAATGTCGATCAGGCCGAGCGTGCCATTATTGTTACTGACACTGGCTCTGCCGCGTCTAGCTCTACCAATGTGGTATGGCTGTTCACCGATGATCTACTAGGCACGCCAGTCAACACAGATGATTACGATGGGTTGTTGGGCCGTTTGTTCCTAATGGCTGACTTTATCGACAACAATGGCGGTGACGTAGAAGATACCTTCACTACTTTGCCAAGCGCCATACTGCGTGTGCCTGCAGACAATCTGAATGCAGTGAACGTATTGCTTCTGTCGACTAGCATCTTCCGTACAGTTGAGATTGAGCATTTTGAAACTGTCGGTGACTTGATCTTTGATGACTCAGGCATCGATCCTGAAGAGCACATCCAAAGCGTTACCTTGCGCCTCGGCGGTGAAACAACGGTTGGCAACATCGTAATTGATGATGTCTTTGGTGCTAACGTAGATCCAGCTTCTGTGTCTTTCGACGGTGTGACCATTGTGTCTGAGCGCGCGGTGACAACAGACGATGCACTGGCAAATGAGAACTTCGTTAATGACAATGACGGTATCAACGAGTTAGGTGAATTTGTTCAGCCAGACAACATCAACACTGTTGGCAACATCAGTGTGGGTGGTGGCGCAGCTGAAATCGACCTGTTGACAGTGACGCTCGATACTGGTGATTTGACTGTGCTGGGTGACTCGTCCGCTGGTGAAGGTGCAGACCTAACCGTTGGCAATATTATCTTCGATAGCGAAGTGGCAGGTTCAACCGCCACTTTGGTGTTACAGGGTGCTAACAAAATCACTGCCGGCACCATCGACTGGTCCGACACTGAAATCACCACATTCACCATGAACGTGGGTAGCTTCACTGGCATCTTCGACCCAGTGCTCAATGCGGGCACCTTGGGCGAAACCTTCATTATCGAAGAAGGAGGGCTCTCAGCTGGCGTCGGTACCATCATTTATGATGATGTGACCGGTGATGAGTTGAGTGTGATCAACGCGTCAGGCAGCAATGAAAACATTACCATGAAGATATCCAATATCGACGGTAGTGATGACCTCATGAATGACGCCTTCACTTACCGCGCCTCAACTGGTGTCAATATCATATCTGTTGATGGAGCAACATTGGGAGACGGCGGCGTTTGGCACTTCGACTTTACTGGTGCTGCTACTCCAGATAGTACGCTGACGATCACTGACAGTACGGTCTTCACCCCAACCGCTGATCCGGCGGATCCGACCACGCTGCGACTGACTAACGTCAATCTTGTGATTGAAGGTGATTTAGACTTGAGCCAAATCACTCTTGATATCACTGGTGGAACAATTGTTGTGCCAGCGGGCCTAACGCTGACTCTATCAATCGACCAGATTGCTGATCTTCTTGCTGACGGTGTATCTGTAACCGGCAGCGGTACAGTCGTTGTCGAAGGCGAAGTTAATACCGATGTTGATACCAACCCGGATCTGGATTTAAACTTTATTCGAACGGTGGGCATAGATCTGTCGAATCTGACGGATGCCGGTGTAGCTCTTACACAATCCTTCCTAGTCGATATTAACTTGAATATCTCTGGCGCGATCAATGATGGTGGTTTCCTTGTAGGCTTTAACGTGGTCGGCTCTGACTTTAGCGACGACATTTACGGTAGTATTCTAGATGATACCTTCACCATGGGTCTCGGTGATGATGCTATTTTTGGTTTCAACGGTGATGACACATACATTGTTGATGCTGGGGTTGACAAGACCTCAAATTTGGGTGCTGGAGCTGATGTGCTGATTGTCCAAGCAGGCGCTGAACTTGACGCATTGGTGTCTGGCGTTAACTCCTTTGTAGCAACAAATGAAACTAGTAATGACGGTATCGCGACGATCACTGCTCGAGCTGGTCATGGTGATGCTACTATCGATGTATCGCTAGCAGGTGGTGCTAACGGCTTTACGCTGGTTGGTAACCCTGATGATGCCTCTACTTTGGTTGGTAGTGATCAAAACGACGTGATTGTTGATGGTGACGATCCAACTGTTGCTCAAACAACTGTAGATATACTCACAGGTAATGGTGGAGATGATACATTCCAGTTTGCTGTTAACTTGGGTAACACTACAGTGTTGGCGCAAAACACAACTCAGGTGAACGTCGACCAAGAAACAATTACTGTTACTACGGCAGAAACAACAGTTACTGGTGATGAGGTGTTGGTGGTTGCATACACCATCAATGGCGCAACATTCAGTGTTTTTGTTGATCTGACTGCTGGCTCTGGCTTCGACCCCACGGTTGATACAGATATTGCTGATGCAATTGCTGCTGCGTTAAACGGCAGTGGCGCCTTCATAGGCTCGGCGACTAGGGTTGGTAATGTGGTTACAGTTACGGCTGATGGTATCCGCAACTTGGAAATCACTGGTATTGACGCAGGTAGTAGCACCAATATTGATGAGATTGTATTGACTCCGGGCGAAGGTACTGACGTTGCGCAGGTCACTGAGTTGACTTCTACGGGTGACCCAACTGATTTTGACCAGTATTCTGTTCTGGCAACTTTGGCTGGAGGCGGTACTACGATAGCAGGTGCAATGATTGCGTTTAATGACATTGAGACAGATGTTGTGAACGAAATAGCAGTTGACTTCAATAGCAATGCAGCTCCAACCACGATCGGTGTTACTGATTTTCTGGATGCCGATAGTCTTGTGCTCTTTAGTGATGAAGATGCCGATAATGGTGGCTTCACACTTGAGCTCGACAGCACAGCGGCCTTTGGTGGTTCTAGTTCAACGGGTGTGATTGCTGATTATCAAACCTTAGACATCATCACTGACTTTACTAGCGGAGAAGATTCTATCTCCTTCGGTCTATTGGTCGGTCCGGGTAATTATGCAGAAGCTGCTGAAGAAGCTAATTACGCAGATGCGCTTACAGCAGCAAACTTGGCATTTGATGGCACCCTACAGTACTACTTGACCTCGGCAGCTGAGTTGGATGGAGATAGTGATCCTCTAACTGGACTTGTTCAAGGTCAAGAAGGAGCCGGTATCCTGTTCGTTGATGCTAACCTTGATGGATCAGCTGATTTAGCGGTTCTGATGTTAGGTATTGAAAACACTAGCTTCATAGGGACTGACATTGTTGCATAATTGCTAAACTAAGTAGTCTGACCGCTGTTAAGGCGGTCAGATAAAACATAACCCTCAGCTTGTGCTGGGGGTTTTTTTTAGACTTTTTCCGGGAAAAGAAGGGAAAGCGGAGAAGAGTTCGGTCGGAGAAGGGGTCAGGTCTATGATTTGTGGTTGTGAGTTCGTCGCAGCGGATATCATTGCCTGATTGTAGAGCCTAGTATTCTGACCGCTCACAAGGCGGTAAGACCTAAAGATTCCAAGCCTCTGCCTATGAGGAGGCTTTATTTTTCGATGTTTCTCTGTTTGGAGTGGCTTAAATAATATGAGGCCAACCTTGATTGTCCTATTGTGTGCAAGCCTCTTCGCTATGCCGTTATAATACTAGAAGACATTTCATTGCGTAGTAAGGAATCATCGTGCCACAGCTGCAAGCCGTAAAATCTTCCCTACATAGCCAATTTAGCTGGTTACCCTTTAGCCACTATCTCTTTGCCGCCGCCGACAACGTTGTGCCGCTACTGGTAAATGAATTTAAGCAAGCAAGTGCGGTGTCGCCTATTGCTTTCAGCAAAACTAAAGAGGGATTTAACCCCGTTTTGATGATGGGTTTAAAAGAAAAAGACAATTTATTGGTTACCGCTCAGGGAGAGTGGCTGGGGAGTTATGTGCCGGCTTACTACAGAAGTCACCCTTTTTGCATGGCTATAAATCAACGTGGAGAAGCGCTGCTGTGTTTCCACCAAGATTCAGAATGTGTGCTAGATTACCTGCCGCCGGAAGGGATGGGTAAGCACTTTTTGGTGGAAAAAGAGTTGTCGCCGGAGCTCAGTGAAATTAAAGATTTTTTACAGACAGTAGAAAATACCCGCATGGCGAGTAATGCGTTTTGTTCCAGCTGTGAGGACTTGGGTTTATTCATCCCCTGGAAAATAGAGCCCAAACCCGATGCCGAACCGTTAGCAATCAATGGTCTTTACTGTATCGACGAAAACAAACTCAAGTCCTTACCGGTCGGGCAAACAAAATCTTTAGTAGATAGTGGTGCAATGGGTGCAATGTATTACCACCTAAGTTCTTTGCATCTTATCAATCACCTAGTACTGTTAAAGGCAAAGCATGAAGATGCTGCTGCCAAGGAAATAACTTCTTCGGTATCCCCAGATCTCTTCACCAGTGCCAGAGATAACGATCTCGTCGACTTAGACTGGTAAGCATAAAATTGAAAGCGGGCGGGAAGAGCGGTGCGGGAAGAACTCCGGTCTATGATTTGATTGTTAGGTGAGCCGGTTGAGCGCTAGCGCTGGGGAGAAAACGCGCGGGCGTTTGCTTGCGACAATTACGATCTGCGTAGCCGTACCGCAGGCTGCCGGATCAAATTACATTGCTCGAAACGCTGCTAAACTTGCAGCTAGAATAAGGCGTTAGACTCAGTCGCAACGCCTTATAATCTGTGCTGATTTATTCATTTTTAAATTGGGTATTGCCCGTGCCGCAATTACATGCCGTTATTTCTTCTTTGCATAAACAACATTACTGGCAGCCCGTTAGCCATTATCGCTTTGCAGCAAAAGATATCTACGCCCCGCTTACCATCAATGAATTCAAGCGAGCGGCGACTGTCTGCCCCATTCTTTTTTTGAAAAAAGACGGCATTTACCAGCCGGTGATGTTGCAGGGGCTGGATAATCAACAAAATCTTTTGGTAAACGACAGCGGTCAATGGATTGCCAGCTATGTTCCAGCCTACTATCGCAGCCACCCTTTTGCTTTTGCGAAAAACGAGGCCGGTCACTCCGTGCTGTCTTTTTATCATGACTCGGAATTTGTCGACACCTACTACACGCACGGTAGCGCGGCTCACCCGTTTTTTGATGGCACGACTCTGAGCGCAAAAACAGAAGAAATTTGCGACTTTCTTATTAAGATTGAGTCCAATTGGCTTACCACTAAGGCCGTGTGCGAGTCGCTTCAAAAAATGGATTTGTTTCGGCCCTGGTCCTTCAGCGCTGTGATGGGTGAGGAAAAACGTCAGATATCCGGCTTGCATTGCATAGATGAGACAAAGCTTCGAGCGCTGCATGGCGATGCTTTGTATGAATTGCAATCGACAGACGCGCTTCGTGCTATTTACAGCCATCTACTTTCCACACAATTGACTGACCGATTATCAGAACTGTACCAGTCTCGCCGCAGCCAAAGAGACGCCCCTGCAGATTCGGTATCCCCAGATCTCTTAAGCTGTGTTAGAGATAACGGCCTCATCGACTTAGATTTGTAAGCACCAAATTGAATGAAGCTGGAAGGGGTTAGGTCTATGATTTGAACTGGAAGGGGTCAGGTCTATGATTTGTGGTTTCGAAGAAACTGGAAGGGGTCAGGTCTATGATTTGTGGTTTCGAATAATCCCGCCTATTGTTGAGTAATGTAACCCAAAATGGTCGCCGATTGTCTTGAGAGTAAATGCACCGGTTTTGTGAGCCATTATGATAGCCTCATTGCGGCAAGATGCAGGTTTGTCGATGTCCTCTAAGGAAATGGGCACTGGCTGGTGCTGCGGGGCGGGAATTTCAGGACTCTTTGCGCTTTCGTGTATACGCACTTTCATTTCCGCGACAAACACGTCGTCACCGAGAAAAACCTGTCCTTGAAGCCCTTCCCACAGTTTTTCAGATATGCCTGCCCCTACAAACTGCTTGTATCGCGCCACCGCCAGGCTCGCCTTAGCGGAAAAAGCATTGAGTAACTGCCGAGTCTCCAGATATTCCGGGGCGACCGCATTACCGCAAGTGCCGTGATAGCTGCTCCATGGCCAGTCAGTCACTTGCGCCACCATTTTGGCGCGGACCGGGTTTAAGACAATATAGCGAGACACCTGAAGAAAATAAGCGTTCTTGTCCACCAAGATGGCTTTAAAGTGCCCTTGAAAAACGTGGCCCACTCGCCCATGTGCGCGATTGAGCCGTTGGGTATATACGCCGTTAAGCTGGCGCATACCCTGTGAAAGGGTGGCATCAATGGTTTCAATCAACAGGTGGTAGTGGTTACTCATTAGACAATACGCGTGGCAACGCCAGTGATATCGCTGGCAAACGTCGCCCAGCAAGGCCAAAAACATCTCCCGGTCGTCATCGGTTTCGTAGATATTTTCGCGGCGATTACCGCGAGAAGTAATGTGATAAAAAGCGCCTGCAAACTCAAGCCGCAAGGGTCTAGACATCAGCGACAACCTCCGTGTTGGTCACTATTAAGCTCAGCATAGCAAAGCAATTTGGACTCGACAAAACCTACTCTTGTCACAAATCATAGAACTGACCCCAATCCCTGCACTTGACTTCAATCCCTGCACTTTTAGTTTATAATGGCCTTGATAAATTAGGCTCTGACCCCATTCTTAATTATAGGGCCGGTTTGTGGCGATATGCTGGCGATCTCGGATTCAATGTAACCTTTTATGGAAATGCTCATGACTGATAAAGCACAAATGGCAACGATAGACGGTAAAGAATACGCCTTAGATTCTCTGACTGATGTGGCTAAGAATCAATTGATGAATGTGCGTGTTGCAGACCAGAAAATTGCCAACCTGCAGCAAGATTTGGCGATGTATCAAACGGCGCGCAACTCCTACGCTAAAGTGCTTAATGAAAATCTGCCTAAAGATTCAGAATAAATTCAACGGCGCGGGGCGGGCAACACTGGTTTGCCCATCGCTTCCCTCAATACTGCCGCCTACCTCATAATTCTTGTTATTGCCTTCTGGCCCGCTCCCCTGTCTTGAGGGATGTTCTAGCGATCTAAATCACCTCGCCTAATGCGATTCTGTTGCTCGTTAAAAACGAGCGCAAGCTTGTTAAATTGATATCGCATAGCGGCATCGATTGGGCCGCAATTAGCTGGATTTAGAATAAAGACATTTACCAAACTGGCGATCCCCTAGCCATCAGTGCGGCTCTACTGGCCTGTGACGATGACGGGAGTTCTAAATCTCCTATCCCTTTCCCCGTTAGTGCATCAATAAACTATTTAGGTCTCTGTCGTTGGGCCAAATACTGAATGCACTGGTTACGATTTCTGCGGCAGACGGCGTAAGCTAGCTAGCGACAGGAAATGTCGGGGGCAGCGGGTTTACAAGCCTGTGTGATGTCACGGTAACCTATTTGGGGCGCGAGCAAGTGACCGTGCAACCCGGGACATGCGAAACATATAAATCCCCTACCGCCGAAGGCAATGGAGTGTCGATGCAGTGGATGGGGGTGGGCAATGGTATACCGGTGATGGTGATGAAAGCGTTTTGGTAAGCGCGTCTGCCAACGCGAGCCCTGTTTCCGGACTCAAATGGTATTTGTCGTCGAATAAGCCCCGATTCGGTGCTGTTTTATGCCTGAGAGTAGAGTGCGAAGACACGTCTGAGCTTTATGTGATTCGGCCTTGGATGAGTAAACGGGGCGAGCGCAACATTTGACAAGACGTCAATATTGCTAAGATCTAACGGGGCTGTTGCGTAAGAGGTCACCAGTTACTTAATAAGGTGTTATGAAGTAGTGATGCTAAGTGAGTTCCAAATCTTTCTGAGCACTATAGTCTGCTTGTACAACCCACATTGTTAAAACGCTGCGGATGCCTCGCTAAATAATGCAATACCGAATCCAGCTTTGGTGTGCAAATAGGTGTTCTGTTTTCTGACGGCACTTAGTGTATAGCCAGCGACGGCTTTGCGCGTGTGCTGGCGTCAGCGGGGTCGACCCACGGGGGAAAGGGAGTTGTTGGCCAAAGTGCTATTTGATAGCAACGCAGCAGCACACATAGCCACTGCCTGATCATGACGCTGGGGAGCGGCAGAGCGATCAAATTGTGTTGATGATCGACAAAACGGAGTTCTAGGGCATTGCCGTGGTGGCTGATGTTAACAGTTTCTGGTAAGACGTATGCGTTGCTATTGGGCCGCGCAATAGGAGTTTCTGGTGGGTGTACCGCATCCTGCGCTGCAGACTGGGCAAAACTGTGCAAGGCGTTGGCGTGTTCTGACCCACGGTATTGTGGGGCATCGACAGCTTTGATTAGCTCTGGTATTAGCTGCTTGAGTAGGCGCTGGGTTAGCCATATTGCGGTGGTGCTCCGCGCCTTGTCGCGCGGTTCACCAATAAGGCAGAGGCGGTCTTCAACTGGCCTAAACTCGGTTGTGAAGCGACCAATCTTTAGGGCGGTTTCGGGCATGTTGACCACATTGATGCGCATGGCTATACCAGTAATTTAAACCGTAATGGCATTGGGGTCGTCCATAAAGTCAAAGCCGGCTAAGAGGTTGCCTGCTAGGTCGGCAACGCTGTTGTCGGCGATTGCCAAGTCAATGAGGCTGCCATCAACAAGGTCTGCCTGAAAGCTAAAGGTCGCGGTATTGCCATCGATGCTGTCTAGTATGGCCGCGATACTGTTGTCGTCCTGTAAGAAAGTGATGCTGGTGGCATCTAAGAAATCAATGGCCTCAGAGAAGGTGAGGGCGACAGTGTCGTCGTCAGCGTTGGCGATAAATTCCGTCAGCGTGGGACTGCTAAGGTCAACAGTGACCGAAAGCGGGAGTGAGCTTGCCAGTATGCTCCCGTTTTGACTGGCGGTGGCGCTAAACTGGTAGCTGCCCTCATCTAAGTCGCTTGTTAGGAAGCTGTATGTGCCAGAGTTTTCACTGTCCTCGGTCGCCATGCCTAAGGATTGCTCTCCCGATAAAATCTCTACGTCAGCCCCTGTAGCGCTAGTGACAATTAATGTCATGGCTTGCACTTGGGTAAGGCCGTCGTCGTTAGCGGCACCGCTGTCATCGGCGGCGCTCAGTGCCAATGTGGTTTCGACGTCGTCGTCAATAATGGTGCCGGTGACGATGAGAGGGGCGGCTAGTTGCGTGCTGTTGAAGGTCAACTCAATCGTTTCATCGCTTTCACTGAGAATGTCGCCAAGTATATTGACCACGTAATCTACGGAGGTTTGTCCAGCGGTCAGTGTGACGGTTTCGGCTAGGGGCGAAAAATCTTCTTCGGCGGTCGCGCTGCCGCCACTCTGGCCGACGCTCAGTATCAGATCCTCTGGCTGGGCGCTGTCGATAGTGAGGGTAAATACCATGGCGGTGGTATTTTCTGCGCCTTCATCAACGCTCACATCATTTGCGGTCACGGTTAGTATGCCTTTCACATTGACGGTTACGGTTTGTGTGCTTTCGCTTTCACCGTCGCTGACGATGATCTGAAAGCTGTCTTCGCCGGTAAATCCGGCATCGGGGGTATAGGTAAAATCACCGTTTGCATTCACCGCATCCACACTGCCGTTTTGCGGGGCGTTGCCACCCTCACCGACGCTAAAGTTGAGAGTGTCGTCGTCAATATCGGTGGCCTCAACATCAAATGCCAAGGCGATGCCGGTTTTGGTGCTTAGTTCGCGGTTGGCGGCAACTTGGGGGGCGTCATTCTCTGGTGTGACTGTAACGTTGACTGTAAGGGTGTCAGTGGCGCCGGAGGGGTCGCGAACTGCGATGATAAACGAGTCGTCGCCGAAGAAATTGTCTTCAGGCGTGTAGATGAATTGCGCGTCTTCGTCACCTTGGGTGATGGTGCCGTTGGCGGGGTCGCTCCGGCTAAAGCTGAGTGAGTCTCCCTCGGCATCCTCTACGTCGACAGTAAAAGTGCTGCTGCCATCCTCGGCCACCGAGTCCAGTGTCAGGGTGTCGGTACTAAACTGCGGCGCGGTGTTGTTGGGTGTGTTGTTGCTATTACCCTCACTGTCGTCGTTGTCAAGGGCATCAAGCCCTGTAATCAGGGCAACGCCGCCGAGCGTCCATACCCATCCCGGCAAGCTGTCGTCATCTTTTAGGTAGTCGGTCACCGGGCGTGGGCGTGCGAACCCGTTGTCGTCTAGTTGCTCGACGTTGGCATCTGCCGCCGGACTTTCTGCTGCGCTGTTGGCTGCAAGCGTGTCGGGAGTTTCTTCGGGTTCTTTATCGTCCTGCTGCTCTTGCTCTTTTTTTTGCTTTAGCGGATCGATGTTGTCAGTATCAGGAAGATCGGCCTGAGCGGCTGCGGCGACGTCCAGTGGCATGCCTTTCGCTGTTTGTGGGCTGTGTTGAGTGTTTGCTGGCGTGTCCATAGTGTCTCCGCTGGGGCGTAAACCGGCGGGCTGCGTGCCTAGGTTGCCTATTTTTTACGCCATTTTAATTGCGGGAGATAGTAGCAAAAAAACTGTGATAATGCTTGCCGAACCCCGTTTAGATCGCCACTTCTCCCTTTGGACAAGACACTGGATGTGGGAATGCGCTACTAATTTTAGGGATTATTAACTAAGATATGGAATATGTTGCTGATACTAGCAGGATAAAGTGTAAGGTTAGGCTCGATATGGAATTTTAACGCATTAATAAATGATAAAAAGGGATGCTATGCGATATTTAGGACGTGTCTTACTTCTTTTGGGGTCGCTAGCTGCGGCATCAGGTTTAATAGCTCAGGAGCGACAGTGGTATATTAATGGCGGAGTTGGTTATCAATTTTTTGATAATGATCGGGATTTCGACGACACCTCTGCTGCAGTGATTGGCGTAGAAGCTAAGCTTACTGATAACTGGGGTGTGGAGCTGGCGACGATTTACAGTGAGCCAGACAACAAAAATAACAACAGCAGTTTGGATGGCCAGTTTGTTTCAGGTAGTTTGAGCTTACTTCGCTATTTCAACGTTAATACTAACTTTGTACCCTATTTGGCTACGGGAGTGGGGTCGGCGGTTATTCAGTACGATAACAACCCTGTTGATGACGAAGATGAGTACACTCAATATAACTTAGGCGGTGGTTTTCGCTACGCCTTAAGTGAGAGTTTATCGCTGCGTACTGATGCTCGCTATCTGCTAGACGACGATAATGACTATACCGGCGGTTTAGTTTCGATAGGCTTAAGTTATGCCTTTGCATCTGATAGTAGGCCTGCTGTTGCGCAAGTAGATACTGATGGTGATGGTGTCATTGATCGCAATGACCGCTGCCCTGAAACACCTGCTGGTCGTCAAGTAGACGAGTTTGGTTGTGAATTTGTGCTTAAGCAAGCTGAAAGCATTAAGTTAAAAATTAACTTTGCTTACGACTCTGACGTGGTTCCTGCCGCGTATATAAGTGAGCTGAAAAAAGTGGCTGACTTCATGAGGAAGTTTGGGGGTGTTAGTGCTGTAGTTGAGGGGCATGCCGATAGTACTGGTTCTGATGCGTACAACAAGAAGCTTTCTCAGCGCCGCGCTGATGCTGTTCGAAATGCTTTGATCGGTAACTACGGTATTGCAGAAAACCGTTTGAGTGCGGTGGGTTACGGCGAGGAGCGTTCGATTGCCGACAATAAAACAGATGAGGGTCGACTTGCAAACCGTCGTGTTATTGCGGTAATGCAGTCTAAAGCGGTTGAGTAAAGTCTGAGTATGAAGGCGGCTTTCGGGTCGCTGTATCGCTAATAAACCCCAGTGTATGCTGGGGTTTATTGTTTCTGCTAGGTGCAATTTCTTATTGCTCTTGTTTCTTAATTCACACTTTATTAATAAGCTTGCCCATCACTGATGGTGTTACGTTAATCAGTGCGTATTTATGTTTATTTTATCGGCGCCGCAGCTATTCAATTTACCAACTGTTGAATCAAGACCGTTAGAGTCCTTGGTAAGAACGCTCTACTTTATACTTCTTGCTAGCCTATTCCCTTAACCGTGCACTATGCATTCTTGTCGGGGTGTCCGCGCAGGTTTTTTGCGCAATGTGGCTGAGATCGTTTTGAATCGCGTATTACCTGATCTGGATAATGCCAGCGTAGGAAACAAGGTCTTTTCAATATGAGGCTTGCTGCCTTGCGTTGATTTTGGCGCCGATCTGAATTTCAATCTACGCACCGATCTTATTTTCTCCCTTTGGTTTTATTCTTCAAATCAATCGTTTAAACGTTTTACGTTTCTGCGTGAAGAGGGAAAGATTATGAGTTCATTGGACTATCCATTACTACGTGATACCGCGCGTGTAGACGCCGCTTCTGTAGAGCCGTTGCCTGGCTCATGCAAAATCAATGTTCAAGATAGTCGGGCTGATATTAGAGTAGAGGCGCGTGAAGTCAAACTTACACCGGCGGCAGTAGAGTGTGCGCTAATCGGCGGTAAATCTGGTAGCCCGCTGTCTGCGTACTGATTATTCCGATCGTTCCTCGCGTACTATAATGTATGTGTCCGGGCGAAAATAAATAACAGAGTAGAGTTTTATGCTAAAAATTCACCACTTGGGTATGTCTCGTTCAGATCGCAGTATCTGGTTGGCAGAAGAGCTGGGTTTAAAATACGAGTTGGTAAACCACACTCGCAATCCAAAAGCCTTTCGAGCACCGCAGTCTTTATGGGATGTCAGCCCCATGGGTAAGGCGCCAGTGATTGAGGATCGGGGTCAGACTATTCCTGAGTCTGGAGCCATCGTCGAGTATCTTCTCGATAATTATGGTGAAGGCCGTTTGCGACCTGAGCGCGGTACACCGGCGCACATCGATTATTTACACTGGATGCATGCGGCGGAGTCGACCTTAATGCTGCCGGTAATGATCGATATGCTCAGCGGTATGACGGCGGCAGACTCACCGGGCTTAACAGGCTTTTGTGACGGCGAGTTTAAAACCGTTTTCACCTATATGAACCAGCTGCTTGCTGCTCGCGATTATATTGCCGGTGAGTTCTCTGGTGCCGATATTATGGTGGCCTTCCCATTAATGATGGCGGAATCACCCATGTTTGCACCTCCCGGCCAGGACAAGGGTCAGGCGTTTATTGCCTACCCTTCGATTCAAACGTATTTAAATCGTCTGCGTGCTCGGCCCGCTTGGGTGAAAGCCGCAGCGGTTTTTAAGGCCGCTTAAATCTGCGTCACAAATTAGAATGCCGCCTAGGGAGCGATAGTAAAGTATCCCGGCGGCCTTTTTTATTAAGCCGCCTAAGTGTCTTGTCTCCAGTTAGTTGGTGCATTATTAGCCTCATCAAAGTGGGGTATATAAGCGGTTACAGCGGTGTTTTAAACTCTAAGCATATGAAATAACAAGAAGAGGCGATCATATGCATCTCGGCTTTAGCTCAATGAACACCGTCAATGATCAAGATCCGGCAACGCTGGCACGAATACTGGAAGACGCGGGCTTTGAATCACTTTGGTATGGTGAGCACAGCCATATCCCCCGCTGTCGAACCACAGCGTACCCCCCTGGCGGTGAGTTACCTGAACCCTATAAAGAAATGATGGACCCTTATATTGCGCTGATGGCTGCGGCCTCTGCTACGTCTACCTTAAAATTGGGAACCGGTATCGCCCTCTTAATGGAGCGGGAGCTATTTTCTCAGGCCAAGACCATCGCAACCCTCGATCGGCTGTCGGGTGGCCGAGTCATTATCGGCACCGGTGTGGGCTGGAATCAGGAGGAGTTTGAAAACGTTACCAGCCTGCCGTGGCAGCGTCGCTATTTGGCCATGAAGGAAACCGTGGCGGCAACGCGAGTATTGTTTAGCGACGCCGCCCCAGAATATCACGGCGAATTCATTGATTTTGATCCGGTGTGGTTTGAACCCAAGCCCCTGCATGTCCCCGCCATGGTGTTCGGCGCAATGGGCCCCTTGGGCGTAAGACATGCCGCGCAATGGGCGGATGGCTGGATGCCCGTTGACGTTGCCCTGCCTGACGTTGCCGCATCCATTAAAGACTTCCGCCGGCAGGTGAGTGACTTTGGCCGCGATCCAGATTCAGTTGAAATTACCTTAGTGATCATGGCAGAAGTCACCCCAGACTTACTTAAATACTATCGCGACTGCGGTGTCAGTCGTTGTAATATTGGCGTAGGTATGCAAAATTGGAATAAGCCAGACATTGTTACGCCGATGATTGAGCAGTACGCCAACATCATTAGCGAGCTATAAATAAGATTATCAGCGCCTGCCAATGCACACTCAAAGCGCCGTTTTAGGCGTGGACAGATGCTGTGGCGCAGCGGTTCTTGTTTGAGCCTGGCGGCTCATATTCGCTTTACTTAGCGAATGTTTCTCTATCTGCGTGATAGCCGGCAATGCTCTGACAATAAGCTAGCCGCGGATATTTATCTCTACTATTTTATGCGTCAGGATTAATATTTTTTATGAATTTATTTACTGCCCAGAAAATTGAACAGCCTTTCGATGAACTCACTCAGGTTGCGCAAGAGGTCATCGCCGGGCTGTCGCAGTCGCCCAAACAGGTCTCACCGAAATATTTTTACGATGAAAAAGGCTCCGCGTTATTCGACGCTATCACCGAACTCGATGAGTACTATGTGCCGCGGGTTGAGAAGGCCATATTGGTGGATAATCGCGCCGAAATTTGTGCCGCTATCGGTTCTGGCATGACGCTGGTCGAACCCGGCGCCGGCTCCTGTGAAAAAATTCGCTGGTTATTACCTGAACTTGATCTGGCCGCATATATACCCATGGACATATCGGGTGAGCATCTGCAGGCCAGTGCGGTATCACTGGGTGACGATTACGCTGAATTAAAAATTACACCACAGGTCTGTGATCACACTCTGGGCATAGATATACATCTTGCTGCGGATGATGCGCCGCCGGTATTCTTTTATCCCGGTTCATCGGTTGGTAATTTCGAGCCAGAAGCGGCAGTGCAATTTATGCGTGCTATGCGTGCGCAAATGCAAGATACCGGCGGGCTCTTGATCGGGGTAGACACAAAAAAGGATGCAGATATTTTGCATGCTGCCTACAACGATTCTGCGGGCGTCACCGCACAGTTTAATATTAACTTGCTGGACAACCTTAATAGCTTACTTGAAGGCGATATCGACACCGACAAGTTCGTGCATCATGCGCTCTATAACGCTGAGCGTGGTCGTATCGAGATGCATTTGCGTTGCACAGGAAGACACTCGGCGCAATTGGCTGGACAACAGTTTGAGTTCGCCGAGGGCGAACTCGTCCACACCGAATACTCGTATAAGTATCACCCGGATGAGTTTATTGAGTTGGCCAGATCCGCAGGGTTCGCGCCCGTTAAGGTGTGGCAAGATGATGACCGCTGGTTTGCTGTAATGTATTTCGAACCGGTTTAATAATCCGGCTAGATTATAAAAGCGTCAACATTATGCGGGAGCCAGCGCATTTCACCATCGAGGTGAGACGTTGCCTCAAGGTAGCTGAATATCATTGTTCGTAGGCCCGGTGGTAATTCCCCGGTAGGCGCCTGCGCGATAAAGTCTGCAATACGAATGCCCTGCTCAGATTCGGGCGCGCAACACGACGTGATATCCAGTTTTGCCTTGATACGGTGGCGGTCGAAAGCAACGCCACGTTTGTCGAGATGCTTGCTCAGGTCTTCACTGAACCACGTTGAACCACCGTTCTCCATCTGCCAAAACGAGGACGAAAGTTCATTCAGGGTGTCGTTCGAGGCAATCAGGATGATGAGTTTGCCAGATTCGTTGACGAGGTTCAGGGCCTTTTCGATCGCTCGTTCGGGATCATTCATATAGTAGAGCGAGTGCACCATGAGAACCCGATCGAAGCGACGCTGCTCTGTGTATTTTTCGAAGTTAGTATTGAGCGTCTCTACTCGGATATTTTGATCGCTTGGCAATGCCATGCTAGCCGTGAATCTTTCACACTGTTTGGAATCTGGCTCAAGTCCGACATAGGCAATGGTCGAAGCCTGCTCCTTTGCTGCTGCAAGAATCTTCACGTCTAGCTCACCTGCGCCGCACCCGATACTCAAAAACGAGGCACTATCCCTAGGTATTTGAGGAATTACATGGTTTGTGAACCATTCCAGAATCAGCTTTCGCTGACTGCTGGCGGCCTCATAGGTTTGCAGGCAAGCTGCATAATGGTGCCCCTCCAGTGGTATAACATCATCTAGCAGCGCCATTTCTTGGCGTATGTTTTTAATATCCATATTGACTTTAAGTTTTTCCTAAATCAGGTTTCGCTTTGTATTTAATCTTGCGGTAGTGTCTATCAAATGTATACCGAAAGCGCCCTATTTCAATTCAGCCGGCATTAGCCTGCTATTTCTTGGCCGGCCAATCAATGCTTGAACTTAACCAAATTTCCAAGAGCTACGCCGATGTCAGCGCACTTGAGCGCTGTGACCTGTCCATTGCTTCCGGACAGACGACAGTGCTGATCGGTCCGTCCGGCTGCGGAAAGTCGACCATATTACGGTTAATTATTGGCTTGCAAATACCTGATGAGGGTAGCATCTATTTTGGTGAGCAACTGCTCGAACCAGCCCGCCTCCCTGAGTTGCGTCAGCGTATGGGCTACGTGATCCAGGATGGGGGTTTATTCCCACACCTGTCTGCACGTGACAATGCCGCACTGATGGCGCGCCATTTAGGCTGGTCTGATGAGCGTATTGCAACGCGTATTAACGAGCTGGCCGAACTCACACACTTCCCCACCGATGCCT
>NZ_JBLIKC010000013.1:0-108062 GCF_047636175.1 Zhongshania sp.
TCTCGCTATTGGCAACCCCAATAACAACGGTATCAAACAGCTGGCAAGCGCGCTCTACCAAATCAATATGTCCGCGTGTGATAGGGTCAAACGTGCCAGGATAAACAATACGTTTCATAAATCACCGATGGGTCTGTGGGCCGGAAATGGTAGCGAATATAGGCGGAGGTAACAAGGTGATACTGATTGGAGCGCGATATGACTAATCTCGCAACGTAATTAAAGACTCCGTCATGGCCGATTCACACAGTACTAATTTACAAACCCCTTAATCCCCGACTCACGCCGTACTAAATCAAAACCTCGTCATCCCCGACCCCGATCGGGGATCCATATGAGCATAGCGAATGCCTTTGATTTTAACGAAGTGCGCCCCAGCACAAAGCCCAAATACTATAGGCACCAATCAAGCTGGGGATGACTCAGCAGAGTAATATCTAGCCCTATGGGTAGAAAAAGCAGAAAGCGCAGCCAGGGTGGAGCAACAAGGAACATTAACGGATACCCAGCCAGACCGGGTATCCGTTAAGAAAGGGTTTAGGACTTATCTGATTTATATTCGTATTGGTAATACCCGTAACCATACCCGTAACCATAGCCTGAAGCACGGCGCTCAACGGCATTTAATACAACGCCTTTAACCGTAATACCATTTTGCTCAAAGCGCTGTTTGGTTACTTCCAGCTCTTTAATGGGGTTCAAACCAAAGCGCGCAACAATCATCGTTACGCCACATTGGCGGCCTACAATCGCAGCATCGGTTACCGCCATAATCGGCGGAGTATCAACAATAATTAAATCGTACTGGCCGCTGACTGTTTTGAAAAGTTCAGTTAAACCCTTGCTCATCAATAATTCAGAGGGATTGGGCGGAATAGCGCCACGGGGCAATATAAATAGCTCGTTTATCTTGGTGGGTCTAATCACTTTTTGTAAGTCCACTCGCTTAGCCAAAACATCGGATACGCCATCCTCTGGGCCCATATCAAACATCTTGTGCATATAGCCTTTGCGCAAATCCATATCAATCAGCAGCACGCGCTGGCCGGCCTGCGCTACAACCGCAGCTAGATTACCAGACACAAACGATTTACCTACGTTGGGGCTTGGGCCAGAAATCATCATGATGTTGTTACTGGCTTCCAGCATGGCGAAGTGCAAGCTGGTGCGCAGGCTACGCAATGCTTCAATAGTAATATCGGTAGGATTGCGATGTGCCAGCAAAGCAGTCGGGTGTTGATTTTTCATTTTGCTTAGATTTTTCGCGGACCGACGGCTACCAGCGTCCAATTTACGCTGTTCGTCAGACAGAGGAATAGACGCGTAAACGGGTAAACCAATCGCCTCTATGTCGTCTGGGTTTTCAACTCCTTTATTTAATGCGGCTCGAAAGAATATTAATGTAACAGCTAGAAAAGCCCCAAGAATGCCACTAATCATAATAATTAACGACTTCTTTGGCTTTATTGGTGCCATGTTTGTCACGGCTTCGTCAATTATGCGGACATTGCCGACTGTGCCTGCTCTAACAATATCCAGTTCTTGAATATTGTTTAGCATTCGCGTATATATTTCAGTGCCCACTTCTACACTTCGTTTTAAGCCAAGCAATTTTTGTTGCGTTAATGGAAGACTTTTAATTCGCTCGTTAAATTCGGTTCTCCTCGAAACTTGCTCTTTTAATTGTCTTTTCCAAGCTTGGTATGCTGGGTGGTCCTCGGTGTAAAGTCGATCTAGCTCAAACTTTTCTAGTTGTAACTCGGCAATGCTCGATTCAATAGAAACTACTTGGTTTAATATCGAGCTCGCTTCGGCTGTTATATCGACTGAGCCTACGTCTACTTGATATTCGTTAAGTTTTTTCTCTGCTTTGACTAAGTCCGTCTTTAATAATGGAATCTGGTCTCGCAAAAATTCAAGACTATTCGCAGCTTGTGCAGATTGGCGCTCAATATTTTGGTGAACATACGTTTTGGCGATTACATTGAGAGTATTTTCAGCTCGGCTTGGGTCCGAATCTGCGAGCGATAACACGATTATGCCAGTGCGACTGCCCTTTTCAAAAACGGATAGCCTACCTTGAAGTCCAAGAATCGCACCTAGCCTAGCCTTTCGCCTTACAATAAATGACGTGTCGTCCCTGGCTTTTAACGTGGAAATAAAAATGGAGTAACCATTTTCGGTGATTTTTTCCCCTGTTACGCCTTTAAGTATAAATTTATCTTCGGTTGACGTTAACGTATAAGAGTTATCACCATTTGCGATTATTTTAAATGTATTATTATATTGCCTGGGTGGCACTTGAAATTCGTGGATTTCAATTTGCTCTCCTCCCCAGGCATAGCCGTCAATTCCCAAAAACGGTTTTGCAAGCCCGCTTTCAGTTGTTGGAAACTTGCTTGCTACTTTTTCCCCAATTATTGGGAAGTAAATTGGCGCTGCATACAGATCAAGCTTCAGTTTATCGACGGCAGCACCGATAATCCTCCGACTTTTTATTAATTCGATCTCAGTTTGTGACGACGAGTCACCGCCAAGTGTGTCTGTTATTTCGGTCATTCCAGGCAATGTTCTGGATTTCTCTTCGACTTGGATCATTGTGTTCGAAAGGAATATCGGCGTTAAAAATGTCGCGTGAATAAAGCCAATTACTGAAAAAGATATTGTAGAGAATAATATAAAAAATTTGCGCTCCCATAGTTTTAATAGCAGCGGAAGGATATCAACCTCCTCTCCTGGACGCACATGCGAGTTGGGGGGAGTAGTAGTTTCTTTTTGCGTGGCCATAAGTCTTTAGTACCAATATAAATTTAATTTTTCTAAATGAATTTTGACATATTATGGTCTGTGCTTAGTTGGTACCAATTCGATCGCTCACCGATATAGATGGTAGTAATTGGGATAAAAATCGGTTCCAGCGTGCTATAGGTGCGGCCGAGACGTAGACAACATCGCGCGCCTCCAGTGGAAACTTGTCTGCCAACATAAAGCCTACTGCACTCGAGGCATTTAAATGGTAGATGGTAGCATTATACACAGGCAGTCCGTCTGCACCGTTTGTTACCCCCATGTTTCTCAGTACATAAATTCCTCGCCCGTCAGCGCGGTTTTCGTCTATGCCTTTTGCTTCTGCTAGAGCCTCAGCTAAGCTGATCCCGGTTTGCGGCATGACTAAGCCTGATGGAGATCGAACCTCCCCGAGTACAAAAATCTTTTCTGCATCATTCCGAGAGATATGAATTAGGTCGCCATTTTGCAGTAGTATATTTTGAGCCCAGCGCCCTTCTTGGTACAGCGATTTTAAGGAAATATTGCTGCTAATATCATTTCGCGTAAGCGTGATGTTGTCGGGAGATGCATCGTTACTTAGCCCTCCAAGCGTTGTTATAGCATCTATAAGAGTGAGGGGAGTAGTTGTTATAGGAATGATGCCGGGCTGCATTACCGAGCCGCTTACATATACTTTTTGGCTGTTAAAGGAAGCCACGCGGACATCAATCTGAGGATTTTTGATGACTGAACTAAGTTTGTTTTCAAGTAAAGATTTAACCTCATTCGTTGTTAAACCGGCTACTGGGAGGTCTCCAGCGTAGGGATAAAATACCGATCCATCGGCCTTAACTTCGTTGCCACCTTCTGATGCTGTTCTATACGAACCGGCGGGAATAGTTAATTCTGGATGCTCCCACACAGTAATAGTCAACACGTCGCCTGGTCCGATGCGGTATTCATAAGCCATAAGCAATTGTTTTAACCCATTACTTGGCGGTATGGTGCGTGGCTGCTCAATATTAAGATGGCTCAACAGCGTCGCATTAATAGGAATGAAGTTGGTGTTGGTGGTGGCCGGAGTGTAATTCTCTGGTGTGTCATCAAACCATCTTGAATTAAAAGAGTTCATGCTGCTGCCTGGGACAATAGTGCAGGCAGAAGTAGCAGCGATTAACACCGCTAACGCCGAGGCTTTAATCATATTCATGCAGAAAAATCCATTACAACAGTCATTATTTAGCGGTTAACAAAGGCGAGATTCGTAACAAGTGGAGCATTTAAGGAAAGATTTGCGGAGCGGTTTACCTCCACCCATGTTTCATGCCAAGACATATACTACCATCCTTGAAACATTTTTTCGAAGTCGCATTTAAGGTATAGCCACGTGCAGGCGGTGCTAATCATATCGGCATAGCATAAATCCTGCCAGCGCTCTTTCTGTGTACTAATAGCGCAAACCGAGTCACCCGGACAGCAAAAGTGGGGCAATCAACCATTATTTCGTCTTTTTTTACTTGCTTGGGGTTTTTCGAGATTAATGCGGTAGGTACTTTAAATGCCACTATTTAAGTTGTTTTGGGCTTAACTTAAACCCATCCCCCCCCGGCTCGCGTACATATCTGAATCTCTTTAGTCCCAAGGCTCCTTGCGCATCTCTAAATCCCCGCTATCCCTAACTGCTAAGAACCTAAGTCCAAGCCTCGTCATTCTTTACCTCTTTAAGTATCGTTATCCCTGACCCATGTTAGAGAAGCGAATGCTTTTGATCTTTAAAGGCCCAAAACCAAAAGCCATGGAAGTGTCGTTATTTTTACCAAAGCACTTACTAACAGGAGCCCGAAACCAATGGATCCAAGTCAAGCTGGGGATGACGAAGGTATGGGGCCTTATACTTGGCTCTCAAAGTTTAAGCCTCTGCATTGTTATCCCGGGCTCCGATCGGGGATCCACATGAGTGAAGCGAATGCTCTATGACCGTCCAAATACTCAAGGCTAAAAACACCCTCACTATTAACGGCAAGCCACCAAAACCTTGGCCTATTAATTGCTAGCAACGAATAGCTAAGAGCCTATGTGATAACCCCTGCAATCAACACTCACCTGTAATAAAGGTTCAGTATAATGCGCGGCAACCCGACTTATTGACGGTTAAATACTCATGGGGGCACTTGGAATCCGCACTTAATTGGCGCAACATTGCGCGCTTGGTGCAATTAGCTGAGCAGATGTAGTGCGAAACTCGATTTTGGAGCTAAACCTTAATACCTCAAATGTTAGTGTTCAATTGGTGTTAGGTTTTTGAACCAGTAGCTTGATGTTATAGAAAGCCGTCAACGGATTGCCAGCCTTCGATCTTATAGTTAAATATTAAATTCCTTAGCAAAGGGGGTGTTGTGAACTCGGAGCAGCTAAATGTCAAAAATACAATGCAGGCCGGTGGTTTTATTCGCCAGCACCAATCCATGCTCATTGGGATGCATCAGCTTACAGATGTGCTCTTAATCTGGGGGTTTTTAGCTGTACTGGTCAATCTCGCGGGTGTGAGTTGGGAAATATGCTACCAAGTTGCCGCCTTTGTCAGCTCGCTTTGCTACCACATCTGTGCTCATAAAAACGGTCTATATTTCTCTTGGCGCGGCCAGTCGATAATAAATGAAGTAAAAACTGTTTTTATCACGTGGCTAGTGGTGATGGGCGCATTGCTCTGCGTTGTCTTTGTTTTTGAGTTAAGCGAAGCCTATGGCGGTGGAGTTATGGTGGCGTGGTCTTTGGCCGTGCCTGCCGCTATTAGCTTTTACCGTGTATCCGCTAGAATCGTTTTGCGAGAAATGCGCCGTGCGGGTATTAATGCGCGGAAAGTTGCCATTGTTGGGGCTAAAGAGCCAGGCGTTACCTTGGCGCAAAGTATATTGCAGAGCCCGTGGATGGGCATGAATATTGCCGGCTTCTATGATAACCGAGTCAGTGTTGGCAGCCGTCCTTTAGAAAAAGAAAAGCTTCAAGTATTGGGTGATATTGAGTTTTTAAAAGAGCAGGCGCGGGCTGGCGAGTTTGACGACATTTATATTGCGTTGCCGATGCGAGAAGAAGAAACGATCAAAGACTTAGTCGAGTACCTTGCAAACAGCTCTTGCTGCGTTCACATAGTTCCAGATGTCTTTACCTTTAAAATGTTAAATGCACGCAGTCGAGAAATTGGTGGTCTGCCTGTAGTTAGTATTTATGACACCCCATTTGACTCATTTGATGCAGTTGCCAAGCGTCTAGAGGATGTTGTCCTCAGCTCGATTATCCTGTGCATCATTGTGATACCAATGTTGTTGATTGCTGTAGCCGTAAAGTTGAGCTCCAAAGGCCCCGTGATATTCAAGCAGTGCCGTTATGGTATTAACGGGGAGGAAATTATGGTTTGGAAGTTTCGCTCGATGACTGCTTGCGATAACGGCGATGTGGTAGTGCAGGCAACTAAGGGGGATGCGCGCATTACAAAGGTGGGTGCGTTTCTTCGTAAGTCCTCGCTTGATGAGCTTCCTCAGTTCATAAATGTATTGCAGGGTCAAATGAGCATTGTTGGTCCTCGTCCGCACGCCATAGCTCACAATGAGCTGTATCGTGATCAAATTAGCGGTTATATGCAGCGTCATTTGGTCAGGCCGGGCATAACTGGCTGGGCGCAGGTAAATGGTTGGCGCGGTGAGACGGATACGATTCAAAAAATGGAAAAGCGTATTGAGTTTGATTTGTACTATATTCGAAATTGGTCAATATTATTTGATCTTAGAATAATTTTTGTGACGTTTTTTAAAGGGTTTGTATCGCCCTTTGCCTATTAGTATTTAGAGCGAAGCTTCTTATAATAAGTGGTGTTAGTTTAACTTAATATTAAATTTTGATTTGTTGGTTCGTGCTCTATTCAAGACAAAGTCTCCTAATCTTAACTTGACAGTACGTCATGTTGTCTTTGGATATAAGCAATTAATATGTTCTGTTTTGAGAGGTCTTGCTATTTAGATTGACGTTACCATACTGACAAATCTGTGCTTGTGATAGGGGGTTATCGCTGGCCGGTCGATTGATTAGTGAGAACTTCTTTCCATTGAGCTAGGCGTTTTTATAGTTGATGAATGCTCAGTCGTTACTTGTGTTGAAATTTATCCGAAGTAAACGTATTCAACTGAGAAGCTATTTGTGAAAGGTGCCACCGCTGATTACGTTTTGTGTCTATACCTGTTGAAAGTCTCCTAAGCAGGACATTGTCTAACAGTGTTGGTTAACTAAATTAAGTTTCGTGCATTACATTTTATTGTTTAGAGTATTTTTGATATGAGCTTGTTATTACCCCTTGAGGATTCGCCGTATAGGCTGGATGAGTTTGGGCCTATTTTCATTCTGGGTTGCCCTCGGTCTGGCACTACGTTCTTATCAAAATGTCTTGCGGCAGTGGATGGACTTGAAGAATTTGTAGGTGTATTAGCTCCCCCTCGAATAATGCACCTTATAGGGTCTTGCGAAGATAAGCCCTATCAAAAAGAGCTTATGAATTGTATTCGTGACGTATTCTGGCAATCATTTTGGCGCCGCCGATACTATCGGCATGAGAGACTCCTTCAGCTTTTGCAGAAGAATATTTCAATTGCACAATTTATGGCTGCGCCAAGTATTGATGGGACCAAGTTTTGTTATAAAGAGCCGTTCTTGTGCTTTGCCGCTGAAGAATTTGCTAATTATTTCCCTAATGCTAGGTTCATTCACATTATTCGAGATGGTAGAGATAACGCGGACTCACTTGAAAGGACTTATCCTGACGCCCTATCTGATGAAGTTTTGAGCGATGGATTTCTTGCGGGAAACAAAAACTCGGAAATCGGTATGTATCGTGAGAATAACGGAGTTTGTGTTCCGTGGTGGGTTGCGAAAGGGTCTGAAGCGGAGTTTATTGAGCTACCTCAATATGGAAAATTTATCTGGATGTGGAAGGAGATGGTAGGGCGCGCGCGTAATGTAAAGGCGGTTGATAAGAGTCGTTATTTTGAGATCCGGTATGAGGATTTTGTTAAAGATCCAATGGAGTGGGCTGGAAGAATACTGAATTTTCTGGACGTGCCCATGAATGAGCGGGTTCGTAAAAAGCTGAAGTCAGCATTTGCATCTTCTATTGGGATAAGTCTTAACAATCAGAAGGAGTTGCAACGAGGGATTGCCCAAAAGGTGGCAGGTGAATTACTGGCTGAGCTAGGCTACACCGAATAGAGATTTTCTCACTCATAGTGGGTGGAGCGCAGTTACATACGCGTCACCGTATTAGAAGTGAAGGTCTAAGATATAATTATTAATTGATAGTTGTATCTTTGGCTCCAAAAATTAATGCGTTAGTTCGCGGAAGCGATTTATCTAAATAATTAGTCATTTTTAGAATAGATTAAAGAAGTCCGGTTTTTAATAGAAATTGCCAGTCAAGGCGGTGCGTTATTTCCTGATAATAAAGTTTTTTCGAAAATTAAGTTAGGATTTTTTGCGGTTTATATTCAATATTACCTGACTTTTTGTAGTACAAAATTCGATTGGAATATTCTAAAAGTTTTAAGAGGAGGGGGTGCTGAAAGTGAATATTCTATTTGTACTACAATGTCCGTGGGGTGCGGATATCGGAATTGCTAAAGTTCATTTAGATTTAAAAGAAGAGTATGAAAGATTAGGTCACGTGGTTGATGTGTTAGCCTATGATGATATTTATCCTAAAGGGCAATCAAAATTTACTGAACTGATCTCTCCGAAAATCTCATATATGTTGCATCGGAAGTTATGTGATATTTCAGGGAATTACGATGTAATAGACGCCAACTTTCAGTGTGTCCCCTACGATAAGCGGACATTCGGTTTCAAAGGATTGCTGGTGTTTCGCTCGCATGGCCTTCCTGATGTATATCGTAGAGCTGAGCAGGCTGCCGTCTATCAAAGAATGATCATGGGTGCGCCGAAACAACCTGTTCGGTTGAGAACGCGTTTTGGCAATATATATAGAGCTATTCAGAGGAAGCTAGGTCCAAAGGAGCTAGACGCGTCGTTACGTCATGCTGATTTAGTGCATTGTCTGAACTCCACGGAATACGAATACCTCCTTGAAATCGGAATCCAGAAAGATCACATCGTGCAGGTGCCTAATGGGGTGTCAGATAGATTTATCGAGGAAGTAAGTAAGCTGTCAGCTGAAAAAAGAGGCGCGGTAGTTTTTCTCGCTTCGTGGACACCGCGTAAGGGAATTCACGATCTCAATGCTATCCTTGCGGGCTTGCATGCTGGTGTTGGGGAGTTGAAGTTTAAGGTGCTTGGTTCAGGTTATAACCAAAATTACGTCTTTGAAACGTTGAATCCAGAGTTTCATGCATCCACTTTTGTAATGTCGCACTTCGTTACTAGCCAGCTTCAAAACCTGCTTACAGACTGTCGAGTGGGAATATTTCCAAGTTATATTGAGGGATTCGGTTTGGCTATAGTAGAGCAGCTCGCTTGCGGAGTGCCGGTCGTAGCTTACGACGTACCCGGCCCCCGTGATATTCTTCGCGAGTTAGATACATCGCTATTGGTTGAGGCTGGCGATATCGAAGCTATGGTTAGGAAAACTATAGAAATTCAGAGTATGCCAGAAGAAGCCTATCTCCGACTTAGCGATAGATGTAAAGCACACGCAAGACAATTCAAGGCGAGTCGAGTTGCGGGCTTGTTTCTTAAAAGCTACGAGCAGAAACTTCGATCATTAGTGAAAGCAAGCACGAATTCTCGTTCTGAACCAGAAGAGTCCCCTCATTCAAGGGCGTCAAAGTGACCATGTCGGCAGGCAATCGCAGGATCGTTGATAATACGATGATCCTCTACTCCAGAACATTGGTTACGATGGTCATAGGTTTTTTTACCGCTCGTATTGTGCTCGAAGAATTAGGTGCTGAAGATTATGGCATGTATTTTGTCGTTGGCGGAATAGTTGGTATGTTTTCGCTCTTGAATGGCTCAATGTCAGGGGCAACACAAAGATGGATCACATTTGCCCTGGGGAAAAATGATAGAGCGTTATTAAATAAGGTATTTGCGATAGGTATGACGGCGCAACTTGGTGTTCTATGTATAGCGGTAATTATATGTGAATCAATCGGGTTGTGGTATCTCGACTCCTATGCTGTTTTTCCACTCGAACGCAGTGATGCGGTTCGATGGGTTTTTCATATCTCAGTGGCGACGGTCGCGCTTCAGATGTTGAGCGTCCCATTTATTGGTGTCATTTCGGCGCATGAGCGTATGAGTGCTCTTGCATATATATCTATCGCAGATGCGGTACTGAGGTTGATTATTTGCTTTGTCTTACCTAGGGTTATAGGAGATAAACTTATAGTTTACGCTGGCTTGCTTTTTCTTGGTCAGGTTCTGCAATTCTTTCTCTTTCAGGTTTTTAGTCGGCTGAATTTTGAAGAGGCCCGGTTTAGATTCGGTTGGGATAAGAGTTTATTTAAAGATATGTGGCGCTTGGCATTTTGGTCATTGTCGGGGAATCTCGCCTTCATAAGTTACACGCAAGGATTGACAATGTTGATCAATCTTTTTTTTGGCCCGGCTACAAATGCTGCCGCCGGTATTGCTGGACAGGCCGCCAATATGGTGAATCAGTTTAGGGTTAATTTCCAGCAAGCGATGAATCCGCAAATCACCAAAACATTTGCGCAGAAGCAGTACTCTGCAATGGAAAATCTTGTAATTAGAAGCTCAAAATTTTCACAGTATCTCGTCTTAATTTTTGCAGTTCCCCTTTTTCTTGAGGCTCGATTCCTACTTGATTTTTGGCTTACAGACGTGCCGGACCACACGGTGGCATTTTTACGAATTGGTCTACTTGTTTCTATGGCAATGACTATTCGAGCGCCGCTTGTTACATCCGCTATGGCGAGCGGCGAGTTAAAAAAATACCAATTAGTCGTAATATCTATTTTGACGACGATATGTCCAGTTAGTTACGTCTTACTTTCTTTTGGAGCAAAACCTGAAGTGACTTCTATCGTACTGTTTTTGACTCTGTTGATTGCAACTGTGGCAAGTGCCTATATGCTTCAAGGAATGACGAAATTGAACTTTAGGCGATTTATGACTGAGGCAATGGGTACGGCTATTGTTATTACAGCACTAAGTTTTATTTTACCTGGGGCTGTTAATTGGAGTCTCGATGAGGGTTGGTTTCGAGTGTGTTTAGTTAGCGCTGTTGCAACTTGCTCAACGTCGATTCTGATCTACTTTGGCGGATTGCGAGGGAATGAAAAACGAGTTATTCGAGAGAGTTTTGAACATCGCTTTAGAAGACTGCTTTCGTAGGGCAAAGCTATAGCTCTTTGTCGTTACAGAATAGGGGCAGAGCGATCAGTGAGAATGAATTTTTTATGAATATCCTAAGTAAAATTAAAAGCTATAAATTACAGTTTTTGACAAGTAACTCGAGAGTAATAGTGGAACCGGGTGGGAAATTGGAGATCGGGAAAGGGGTCACGATTAAACGTAGTGTGGTTTATGTATGTAAGGGGACAACTTTACGTATTGGAGATAACTCACAAATTGTTGACAGTACAATATATCTTCGAAACATGGGTGCTACTCTTGATGTGGGCATGAATTGTTACGTTACAGGATATGAAATTGCTGTTTGGTCGGGTATTTGCACGGTAGGAAATTATACTATTCTCAAGCAGCCCAGTGGTCTTCGAAAGCCTGCTCTAGATATTAGTGGCAGCTTGTCCATTGGCACTCACAACCGAGTTAGTTGTGACGTCTGGGTGCGTTTTGGTGGGCGCGCAGTAATTGGTTCGCGAAATGCGATCAACCAAGGAACTGAACTTCGCTGCGATGAGTTGCTTCAAATAGGTGATTATAATCAAATCTCGTATGAATGTATTATTTGGGACACGAATACTCATTGTATGTATAACGCTGAGAAAAGGCGAGCGCTGACGGATGAGCAATACCCTGATTTCGGTGTCGAAACAGAAAAGCCGAAAACTAGTGCTGTCAGGATTGGCAGTGATTGTTGGATAGGGCGCAGAGCTGCAATACTTCGTGGGAGTAGCGTGGGGGACGGATGTGTAGTTGGCTTTGGGGCAGTGTTAATAGGGGTGGGGTGTGAACCCGGCACCACAGTAGTCAGTAAACCTAGCCTGACTACTTTTCCGAATAACTTTTGAGACCCAATATGAGAGACGTCTGGGTGAAGGCCTTGTTGGATATATGTGGGCCCGTTCTTGAGGCAGCATCTGAAGATCGCTTACGAGACTCGATGCTCGACTATGATGGTTGTAGCCAACAGAAATGTTTGGAAGCGGTTGGGCGTATAATCTGTGGTATTGGTCCTTGGCTAAATTTACCTGATGACGAATCGGCAGAGGGGTTTGCGCGTAATTCGTGTCGCTCAATGGCCGTTCAGGCTATTACGAACTTATTGGACACGACTGCCGGCGACTACTTAGATTTTGGCGCAAATAGACAGTCGCTTGTCGACGGAGCCTACTTGGCTCATGGTTTGCTGCGGTCTCCACAATTGTTGAGAGGTTTGTTACCCGCGACGCGAAAGAAACTAATCTTGGAGCTCGTAAAAACTCGCCGTATTATCCCACCAAATACTAACTGGTTGCTTTTTGCTTCGATAATAGAAGCGTTTCTACTCGATATTGGAGAGCCTGTTGATCAAAATAGGTTGAAATCTGGTGTCCGCAAATTTGTCCGCTATTTCTATGTTGGTGATGGCGTATATGGCGATGGGGCCCAGTTCCATCACGATTATTACAACAGTTTTGTTATCCATCCAATGCTATTCGACACATTAACTGTGATGACACAGCATGGCGTACCCGGAGCAGACGCGTTGATGGCGCGCCACTTGCCAAGATTTAGGAGATTTACTGAGGTGCAGGAGCGTTCGATATCTCCGGAGGGCGCATGGCCGGTAGTTGGTAGAACACTTGTATGCCGATTTGGTGCCTTTCACGCGCTCTCACATGCCGCGTTTAAAGAGCAGTTGTCAATGTCGCTAGTTCCTGCCCAAGTTCGATGCGCCTTGCACGCGGTGTTGCTAAGAAGTCTTTCTAGCGAATCGAATTTGGGGAAAAAAGGCTTTCTGACTATCGGCTTTAATGGTTGCCAGCGAGATATAGCAGAAGACTATGTGTCTTCTGGTAGCCCCTACCATTGCGCCACTTTCTTTGTTTCTTTGGGGCTTTCAAGTACCTCGCCATTCTGGGCTGATTCAGATAGCGAATGGACTTCCTTAAAGGCTTTTTCTGGCCACCAATTTCCGGTTGATGTTGCTTATGATGAGAATGAAAGTTTTCGCGAGATAGTAGAAAGACTTATATGGATTTTCGTGCAGCGAGTTAAGAATAAGAGTTTTTCGTGGTGGTTGCGATGAGTAATGTTAATTTTGCGCCGCTTGTTACGGTATGCATTCCGATGTTTAACGCGGAAAAATATATCAGAGAAACTTTCTCTCGGCTGAGTGAGCAGACCTATCCTAATATTGAGATAGTGGTAGTGGACGATCATTCGAGCGATGACTCACTGCAGTTGGTTAGCGAATATGAAGGTCCCCGATTTAAAGTTTTTTTGAATCCCGGCAAAGGAGCTTGTTCAGCAAGAAATCATGCGTTTCGTAAAGCATCTGGAAGCTATATCAAGTTCATGGACGTGGACGACTTCTGCAACAATACTCTGATAGAGCGTCAGATGGCCGCGTTGGTTGGTAAAACTAATCAAACCGTAGTTTTTTCTCCATTAAGGATGTTGTTTTCAGATGGTCGTTCAATTCTTCCGGAGAGGAAAATAGATCTAAATTTTGAACCCGCCATAGACTTACAGATCGCTATTTGGAATTTCGGTGGTTTTAACTGCCCCCATTGTTACTTAATGCATCGTGATCTAGTGGAAAAAGCTGACGGCTGGAATGAAGCATTATTAAAAAATCAAGATGGAGAATTTTTCGCACGGCTGCTTGCTAGTGCTGATAAGGCAATATCCGTTGCGGATGATTATGTAATATGGCGTCAAACAGGTGTTGGCATAAGCTCACAAGTTGGTTTGTGTGCGCTACGTTCAAAATTTGATTCTTATGTTGAAATTTCACGGGTCATTCTATCGAAATCTGATACGCCTTTTACAAGGGAGGTGTGTGCACGCTACATAGGCCTTTTTGTTTTCACGCAATATCCGCATATCAAGTCAATCATGCCAGATATTGAGATATTGTTGGCCGAAATTGGTGCGCCGCTAATTCTCCCGGATCGACGAGCACTCAAATTGCTTCGCCTTATTATTGGGTGGAAGCTGGCAGTTGAATTGATACATAAGTTTAACTTATAGAGATTTCTTTATGATTCCAAAGATCATACATTATTGTTGGTTCGGTGGTGCATCCAAATCAGTGCTGATAGAAAATTGTATTAAAACATGGAGGCAGCATTTTCCGGATTATGAAATTCGATGCTGGACCGAAAATGATTTTGATGTCAATAGCGTTGATTTTGTTAAGGAGGCATATGACAGAGGGAAATGGGCATTTGTTGCTGACTATGTCCGGCTTTATGCTTTGAATACTATCGGCGGAATTTACTTTGACACGGATGTGGAGGTCAAAAGGTGCTTCCCGGAAAGCTGGCGGGGTTATCGATTCTATAGCGCTGTTGAGCTTCATCCAGACCTTTTCTACCCTGCAGGAGAAGAAAAGCTCGATAGGAATTATCTGCCCAAAGTGGCGGGCACGGATATCAATGGCTTTAGTGTTTTTTCTGCTGTCATGGCTGCTGAGGCCGGACATCCATACGTAGTCGATTGTTTACAAAAATATCGTTCTATTAGTTTCATTGGAGACGATGGTACTCTGAATACTAAAAAATTCATTATCGGCGCCATCTTATCTGAAGTTGCTGAGAGTTACGGCTTTCGTTATCGAAATGAGCATCAGTCACTAGAGTCCGGCGTCGAGATTTTTCCCGCTGATGTTCTTGTCGGCAATACTGCGTTGTTAACCTCAGAGTCCTATGTGATTCACCATGTCAACGGAAGTTGGGTTGACCGGTCGGCGTATGGACAGTTCTTATACAAAATAAGAAACTGGCATCCTTGGCTATACCCATACATCGAGTTTATTTATAGAGTAGTCAGAAAATTAAAACGGGTCTTGAGGGGATTATGGCAGTAGGTAAAGTTTTGTCGGAGCTTAGGCTTTACAGCTGTAATTTTTGGGTTAATAGGATTCCAAGCCATATACTGCGCTTAAAGTTTTACAGCATGGTTATGGGCTTCAAAATTGGTCAAGGTAGTTCAATACTTATGGACTGTAGTTTTGATTCAAAAGGCGGCTTTCTACTTGGTGGTGGGTCGGTCATTAGTGCTCGTTGTCGTATAGATACCAGGGGAGGGGTAATAATAGGCAGTGGAGTGTCCGTGTCATCTGATGTGGCAATTTTGACAGCTGATCACGATATGGACGACCCTTATTTTACGGGAAGGAACCGTTCGGTTGTTATTGGTGACAATGTATGGATTGGTACCCGAGCGACCATCCTTCCTGGGGTAAAGATCGGAGATGGTGCAGTTATTGCTGCGGGTGCTTTAGTCACAAAGAACGTTGAGCCACATCATGTCGTTGCAGGTGTTCCTGCGCAGTTTGTCAGGAAGCGGGCGGATACGTCTCCGTATCGCCTTAATTATCGCCGGCTTTTTCAATGAGGCTGGCGATGTATAACGGAATTTAAATTTGATATGAAGGTTCTTGATTCAGAAGTCCCGGGAAGGATTATGGAGTTGGATGGTTTACGAGCGTTTGCTGCGCTCGGTGTCGCTTTCTTTCACCTATATATATATGCGCAAAGTGTGCCGCAAGGCCCTCCGTTTGTTTCGGAATTTTTACTGTGGTTTGGTCCCAAGCGCGTCGATATATTCTTTCTCATTAGTGGCTATGTTATTACTACTCTGCTAATTAAGGAAAAGAGTTTAGGTGCTGTAAGTGTCAGAGGGTTTTATATTCGCCGTTTTTTTAGGATTGTGCCGGCTTTGTATATGTATTTAGCCGCTGTTTTGCTACTTGATTATTTAAAAATCATTGATGGTGGAAATGTCTGGGCTGCTGCGATCTTTATGACCAATATTCTTCCTCACATAATAGACATTCATAATAATTTTGCAGTGGGCCATACATGGAGCATCTCTGTTGAAGAACAGTTCTATTTGCTTATGCCCTTAGTATTGCTGGTCCTTAATCAATCGCATAAAAAAGTAACATTTCTTGCCGTGTCAATTGTATACATGGTGAGTATTATATCTCTGGCTGTCGCATCACGAGCCGCAGAGGCAGCCGGGCCGAGTTGGGTCGCATCTCTTATTCTATTTATTTGTGGCAACAGATTTTTACTATGCCCTCCAAGTACTACCTCAAATTTAATTTCTCGGAGCAACCTCTGGTAGTTATGATTGCGATATTATCCATAGCGGCAGTCAGTTATTACCTAATTGAAAAGCCCTGTATTAGAGTTGGTCGAAGGTGGTCGAGTGCACTGGCGCGACGCAGTATTACGGCCCAGTCTTAGAGAATGATTCTGCTTTCCCGTCGTATAGGTATTCGTCACGAGAAATGCCGTTCGAGCTTTTGTCAGTGACCGATAGATGTCGGGCTTGGGTAATGTTGATGGTGGCGCGCGGTGTTATTGCGCTAATGGTGATCAAGCTAGTAGTGGGTTTTCTGATGTCTCGGTTAGATGAGGAAACCCATTTTTGGTCTCTCATTTATGTTGCTTAGCCCAGCTGCAGCACAATTTGCATATTAGTTGATTGTGTTAAATCCTTCGGTCATGAAAGTATGCTTTCAGCGTTTTACGTTATTTTCGACTGGATGAATAGTGTTGATAGTGAATAGAAAGCTGGTGTATGAGATAGTACGTATTTTACAAAGTCCTTAGTGAAAGCCTTATTATTTATTCTTTCCTATTTTTAACGTATGACTTTAAGCATCAAATGGATAAAGTAAAATGAGTAAAGTTATGAATAGACCGGAGACTATACTTCATATTGGCACTGAGAAAACTGGTAGTAGCGCAATTCAAAGCTGGCTGACTCGTAATCGAGACAATCTTTCGTTATTAGGGTCTTATTATCCAGTTTGTCCCGGATTTTTAAATCACGTCAATTTGGCTGCTTACGGGGCTGGGGGAAGCTACCCGGAAGAGCTGAGGCTAATATACAAAATTAATATGGAGAAGCTAAAAAAACAATTTCCTCGCAAGCTGCAAAAGGAAGTTGAGCGAGCAGGTGCTCGTCAAATAATATTATCAAATGAACATTGTTCTTCTATTCTTCGTGAAGAAAAACATATAGCGGTGCTTTCAGAGCTACTTTACAAATTTAGTTCTACGGTAAAAGTGATTTTATATGTCCGTCGACAAGATCATTTATGGCTGAGTAAGTATTCAACTGACGTGATGGTCGGTTCTCACCGGGATCTGGAATTTCCAAAATATAACGATGTTTATGACTTCGACTATTTTCGTATGATAGAGCTATGGTCGAGTGTATTCGGTAAGGACAATATTATTGTTCGCAGATTTGGGGAGGAGTATTTTAAGGATCACGATTTAATATCTGATTTTGTTGATGCTGCTGGTTTACCGAGGCCAGCTATTGAAATGCCTGCTCGCAAAGATAATGCAAGTTTGTCTGGCGCCCAGATAGAGTTTTTAAGATTGTTTAATAAACATGTTCCTGCAATGGTAGATGGAAAGCTTAATCCTCTTCGCGGTAGAGATATTGGACTTGCGATAAGTAATAATAATGTTGACAGAAGAAAATTTGTAGTTTCCAGCGCTAAAATGAAGAAAATGTTAGACTCATACAGTGAGTCGAATGAACGACTGAGACAAGCTTATTTTCCAGGGCTGTGCGCTCCTTTATTTAACCAATCTGATTCAGGTACGGATTCCCTACCTGAGACTGTACTCTCAATTGAAGATGCTGTCGCGATCGCTGCAGGTATGTGGAAATACAACAAGCGTGACCAAAAATTAATATTGACAGTCGACATTCTCAGGTTGGTGAGAAAGTTCGTAAGTCCAAAAGTGCGTAGTCAATTAAAAAAGCTCATAAAACAACGTTGATGTTTTTATGGCTTAAAGAGTGAAAAGCTCACTCGAATTATTTTTGAAAGAACGGTTTGTTTGATTGTAATGCATGATAATGAGAAATTCTTTGCTAGTTCTGTATACGCTAAAAGAGTTACCACGATGAAAATATCACTATTAGCGCCTCAAGGGCATGGAGGAGTTAGGGACTTTTCGGATTTACTTGCTGAAAAATGTAATGCACAGGTTTCTGTTGTTGTAATTGCGTGGTCTAAATCTAATTGTGATGAAGTGTTGGCGAGCATCTTAGAGTCAGATTGTGTCTTCCTTCAATATTCGGGTTATGGTTATTCTAGGCGAGGAGCGCCTTTGTGGCTGTTAAACCAATTGCGACTCAACAGACATTTGATAAGGCGCCTCGGGATTTTTTTTCACGAGCTTTACGCTTTTGGTTCTCCACTATCGTCTGCTTTTTGGTTGTCGCCAGCGCAGCGTTATATTGCAAAGGAGCTGTCCCAATTATCTGATTTTTGGATCACTAATTGTGAGGTTTCAGGCTGGTGGTTATGTCAGTATTCACAAGGCAAGCCGCACGCAGTAATGCCTGTGTTTTCGAATTTGGGGGAAGCTGCAGCGCTTCCAGCTGTGAGAAAACCTAATATTGTAATTTTGGGATCTGCTCCATTACGAGAAAAAACGTATAAAGCCGCCGGTAACAAGTTATTTGAATGGGCTGGGAGGCAGGGACTGCAGATACATGACGTTGGCTCAGACGTCAATAACGAGGGGATTACTAGTAGGCTTAAAAGAGAAGGGGTAGTGGTTCATGGCCGCCTATCTAAAATTGATGTGAGTCGGTTATTGAAAACAGCTCAATTTGGGGTTGTTTGCTATTTAGCCAGCCAGGTTGCTAAAAGTGGGGTATTTGCCGCTTATTGTGCCCATGGAGTTTGCCCGGTATTAATTACTGAGAAAACTTCTTATAGCGATAAGTTGGATAGTCACTTTCATTATTTGCCTACAATCCCGTCTGAAAATATTGCGCTAGAAAAATCAATTAACCTGGGCTTAAATGCGTATAATTGGTATCAATTGCATAATATCTCGGCTCATTCTGACGTTTTTTTAGAGTTTGTTAAGTAAGTTTGTTTTTTCTTCTTGCTAAATTTTTTGTGATCTCACATAAAAGATAATCTTTCCGTTTGCAGAGTGTTGGGTTTTTGGGGTTCTAGCTAATAAATGATATCGGTAAGGGGTTAAAATATGAGTTCTTTAGTTGTTGTGGGGAGATAGTTAGGTGGGTGGGATTGTCGTTAGTCATCCTGGCATACAGCATAGTCATCAATTGGCCTTAGCTTTGTATGAGCGAAATTTGCTTAGTATGTATTACTCAGGGGTGCCTGTACTCAGCCCCGATGATCAGCAGCCCTTTTGGCTTTCGAAGATTGCTGCGCGTAAATTAAAGGTGGTGCCTATTCCTCGGGGGCAAAGATGCCATCCTATTGGCTTTCAGCTTATGCTAAGGGCTGGAGGTAGGCTGCCCATTCTGATGGATAGGGATGACTTCACGCACCGGATGTTTCATTTATATGATTGGTGGTTTAGCCGTCGCTTAGCTAGTTTAAAACCGGATGTGGTTGTGGCGTATGAAAATAGTGCCTACCATACGTTTAAGGTCGCTAAAGCTATGGGTGCGCGTTGCGTTTTAGATGCAGCGTCATTGCATCATACGGCGGGTTCTCGATGGCAGGTTGACTCAGCGACGCCGTTCCGGGCTGAAATCAATCGACGTAAAGATATGGAAATTGAGCAGGCGGACTTAATCTTGACGTGTTCGCCGTTGGCGGCTAAAAGCTATGAGGAGGCCGACGTAGCCAGTACCAAATTACGGCCCTTATTGCTCGGTGCTGAATTACCATCGATGCGCTCTTTGTGGGTGCCGCATGAGCATTCTCTTCACTATGTCTTTGCTGGAGCGTTAAGTTATAGGAAGTCGATAGACTTAATTCTTTCGGTGTTTCGCCGTTTGCACGCAGAGGGTGTGTCGGTACGTGTCAGTTTTGTCGGTGGCTTGGCAGAGACGAAATGGCTTGGTGAAATTCATCGCACACCTAATGCAGAATACCTCCCTAATATGGAGCAAACGCAATTATTTGAATATTTTTCTAAGGCAGATTGCTTGTTGCTGCCTTCGCGCTTTGATTCATTTGGTATGGTGGTGGCTGAGGCTATGGCCTGCGGCGCCCCGGCTATCGTATCAACTCAAGTGGGTGCCAAAGCTATGATAGAGCAATTTCCCGGTTCCGGCTGGATTGTGGAGCCAAGCGCAGAAAGTCTCTATCGTTGCTTGCAAGACCACGCGAATAATCGCAGCCAGGTTTTTGGCGCCCGCGAGCACGCAAAGGAGGCTGCAAGCAGTTTTACATGGGATGCTTATCGAACACGTGCGGGGAATTTGTTTGAGAGTTTTTGTAAATGATCACTCTCGATGAGAATAATTACGGCAGGGAAGAGCGCCTTGGTTTAATGGCAAAGCTTTTTATTGGCGTGTTGCTAATTGCCATTTTTGAAGGTGCCTTTCGGAAATGGCTTAGTCCTAGCTTAACGTATCCGCTAGTCGCTATACGGGATATCTTAGCAACTATCGGTATCTTATTTGCCGTAAAGAAAGGGTACGCAAGATTTGCACCTTTATTGGTTGCGAGCGTCTTAGCATTAAGCTGTATGTTAGTTGCTTGGGGTATGTTGCAAATTATTTTGATCGAATACCCATTGGTTATACTAATTTACGGGCTCCGCTTTTGGTTACTTTATCTTTGGTTTAGTATCTTCGTTGCAATAAGTATCAGTGCTTATGACTTCCAGAGAATTATAAAAGTTTTAATTAGCTTGCTTATAGCTATGACTCCCTTGGCCGTGATTCAACACTACTCACCAGTGGGTTCTTTTTGGAATAAACAGATTGGCGAAAGTTACATTTTTACTGTCGTCCATGGCATTGTTCGTACTACCGGAACATTTTCATTTACAGCTGGATTTACGACGTTTGTGGCATTTGCAGCGCCGTTTGTACTTGCGAGCTTGGACCGACGGTATGGTATTTGGCGTAAGCAAAGTTGGTCATTCGTTGCGTTTGCTGCGCTTTTAATTTGTACGGTAGTAAGTGGCTCTAGGGGGGGAATTATTTTTTTCACAGTTCTTCTGCTTAGTTATGTTGTATGTCAACTTCTTTTTAGTAGGGGGCGATCTGGAGGAAGTGCTATTTTTATTCTGTTACTGGTTGGAATAATGATCGCTGGGTCTTTTTCAATATTTTCTCGCGCGGTGGAAGCGACTCAGCAGCGCTTTGAAGCTGCCAGTAACAGTCAATCCTTTGTAAGCCGCTTAGCCTATAACTTTCTTCCCCCCGGCGAAGTCGACTTGCTTGGCGCTGGAGTGGGTATGGGCACTAACATAGCTGGGGTAATTGCTGGTGGACAAAGTCGATTTTTGTTGGCGGAAACTGAAAATGCGCGTGTAGTTAAAGAAGGTGGAATATTCGGTTGGTTGATTCTCCTTTTTAAAATAGTTGTTGTCTTGTTAGGTCTAACTCGTGGGGGTGTTATCGCGATGAGAACCGGAAGGTTACTCAGCTTGATGGTTTGGATGACAGCAGGACTTGCCTTATTGTCGTGGTCGATTATTGGGCAGCTTACCATTAATGTATTAGGGTATTTATTGGTTGGGCTAGCAATAGCCAGTTTACGACTCGAACGCAGTGGGCAGATTTGATGAATATTGTGCTTTCCACTCATCCTGATTTTCTCAACAGCACTAGTATGCCTCTTTTTGTAAAAATGATTTTTGACGGTATGGCTGAGCTTGGGCATCAAGTTGTAACTTGGTCGCCAAAGCCTATTCTTTATCGACTGCCTGTACCACGAGTCTTAAAAAGGTGGCTTGGATATATAGATCAGTACATTACTTTTCCCTTTCAGATTAGTTGGCGTCTGCGTAAAGTTCACACTTCGACTATGTTTGTGTTTTCTGATCAAGCAGTAGCACCTTGGGTGCCGTTAGTTAAAGATAGGCGTTATGCTATCCACTGTCACGGCTTCAGGGTCAGCATTGGGTGAGTATCCACAAATCGCAGTGTCTTTCACCGGTGGGCCGTATCAAAGTTTTATTAGGCATGAGTTTAGCCAAGGTAAGTATTTTTTATCAGCTTCTAATAAAACCCGTAATGATTCACGTCGGTATTTGTCGATTGAGCCAAAGTTGAGTGCATAAGTTTATAGCGGTTTCAGTTCTGCATTTCTCCTAATGGTAAAAGCGAAGCACGCTATTTATTTGCATACCAAAGATTAGAGGTGGTTTCAATTAAGGAGTTTCCGGCTTATAAAACGCAAATTCTATTAGCCCCTTTAAAATAGGTTTATGCACCATCGTCTATGTGATGAAGACGCTAATTTAAATGTGGAGTGGGGGCTGCACAGATGCCATCCTTGATAGCTATTATGCCTTATGAGGCGAGGGAGAAAATGAGTGAATGAAGATGTAAGGATGCTCTTAGAGCGCTGCCCTATCCTGTACCTACGGCTGCTGCATTTAAAAAGACGTGGGCATTGGTCGAGGCCGTGGGTAGTGAGCAAAGAAACAGATTGTGTGATCGATGGTTTTCCGCGATCTGCTAATTCTTTTGCATATGCGACATTTTTTGACTCTCAGAAGGATAAAGGTTTGCATATAGCCACTCATACGCATTCGCCAGCACAGATTGTCCAAGCTGTTCGATGGGGCGTACCAACAATGCTTTGTATTCGTGCCCCGAAAGATGCTGTTCGCGGCCTTCTTTCATTTGAAATTGAATTAGATCTGAGGCAGCGGAACGCTGACGCGTCGAATATTGTTTTACCTGATTCATCACGTGTCCGCAAAGCGCTGAGAAGGTGGCATTTCTTTCACAGTAATATTTTGCCCTACCGAAATGACATATTTGTTGCGCATTTTGAGCGGATTATAAGTGAGTTTGATAAAGTCAGTATGGAGTTCTGTGATTGGTCGGGAAAGGATTGGAGTGCATGGGACTCGGTTAGAATCACGGAAGAGAGTATTAAAGGTAAAGCGTTCCATGTTGGACCAAACCCTTTGCGCGAAATGATAAAGACTGAAGTTGATTTACTGCTTAACAAGGAGAGTTTCTTGAATTTGCTTGATAAGTGCGACCGTGTTTACGAACACTATTTGAATGCGGACAATCGTAAGAAACATCTAAAGACGACCACTCTCTCTTAGTGCCAATGAGAGCGTTATTAATTGTGCCAGAGATTGTAGATCTTTATCTGGAGATTCTGGCGTCTGTGGTTGAGGATAGGAAGTAAAAGTTATGGAACATAGTCTAATTGGTTGTTTGGCTACCCCGGTACAGTGAGTGTCGGGGATGATTTAATGCGTATAAAGCAAGCTGTTTGGTTATGCTTAATTTTTCTTGGCCCCAAGAAGACCGTGGTCTATCCGCTTTTTGAGGTTCTCTATTATGTCTGGTGTGTTGTTGCTAGCAAGCCTGAAACTAATACTAGTTTATACTTCTACTCCGATTCATGGGGCCAAAGATTATGAAGATCTTTCTAGGATAATGTAAGGATGGAAAAAATTAAGCAGCGTTCTGACAGCCGTATTTTGCTTTTAGCAAATTATAAGCCCGATGGACAGTTTAGTATGCAAAGGTACGCTGAACTTTTAAAGACAGGCTTAGAAGAGGCCGGTGCACTTGTTCATGTTTGGTATCCCCCTGCAGTGCTAACACGGTTTATAAGTTCGGGTAATCGAGGATTTAAATGGGTAGCCTATATAGATAAGTTTGTGTTGGGCGCATTTGCCTTGTTAGTTGTTCAGCTAAGCTGGAAACGAGTCCATATTTGTGACCACTCTAACGCAATGTATCGATTCATTTTGAGGGGTAGACGAGTAACGGTGACCTGTCATGACGTCATTGCTGTAGAGGCCGCGCGAGGTTCGGGTAGCTGGACTGTAAAGCGTAGCGGCCAAATTCTTCAGAGTCTAATTTTAGCGGGTCTGCGGCGCTGCCATGCTGTGGTCTGCGTTTCGAATTACACAAGAGAGCATTTATTTGCGCTGGGGGGGCTTGATATTGATCGTCTTCAGCTGGCTTACAATCCAGTAGATCCGAGTTTGATCGATGCCCGTCCTGAGGATACCACGCCATTGTGGGCTGGGTTGAAGGAACACCTTGGTGGTGAGTATGTGTTACATGTTGGTTCAGATCATCCTCGCAAGAATAGGATGGGGGTCGTGAAGATATTTTGTGCCTTGTCAAAGCACCCGGGATTCGAGTGGTGTAAGTTGTTACTGGTTGGTCCGGACTTAAACGCTTTACAGCGTGAAGTGCTGTCCGAAGCGGGCTTATTGGACCGAGTAGTGGCGACAGGTTTGCCCGCCGAGGCAGATCTGGCGGCGGCGTATCGCGGTGCGCGGTGCTTATTGTTCCCATCTTATATCGAGGGTTTCGGTTGGCCAATTGCCGAAGCTCAGGCCTTGGGTTGTCCGGTGTTTACCACTGCGGCAGAGCCTATGAATGAGGTCGGTGGTGACGGTGCTTGCTTTATAGAGCCTGATCAGCATGAGGAAGCTGCTGCCATTATAGCTATCACTAATCTAAAGGTATTGTCGCAAGCCGGTTATCGAGTGGTAAAGCGATTTAGCCTGTCAGGGTTGGCAATGAAAGTAATGGTTGCTTGATGAAAATTCTTCGAATTATATCTTCTGTTGACCCTAAGGGTGGTGGCGTCATTGAAGGCGTTCGGCAGCTTCAAGAGCCACTTGTGCGCATGGGGCACGACGTCGATATTGCGTGTTGTGACGCACCGGATGCCCCCTGGTTATGTGCGAGCGAAGAAGGTCTTAATATATATGCTCTTGGCCCTAGCCGCTTCGGCTACGCCTTCACGTCCCGTCTATTGCCTTGGCTCAGAAAAAATGTTGCCAATTATGACGCAGTCATCGTTGAAGGCATCTGGCAGTACCATAGCTTTGCGGTTTGGCTGGCGCTTGCTGGCAAAAGCACGCCGTATTTTGTTTTTACCCACGGAATGCTAGATCCTTGGTTTAAACGTAACTACCCTCTTAAGCATTTGAAAAAATGTTTATATTGGCCATGGGCAGAATATCGTGTTTTGCGTGATGCACGCTCGGTCATTTTTACATGTGAGGAGGAGCGCTTACTTGCTCGTAAATCTTTTTGGCGGACTCAATGGCAGGAGGCTATAAGTGGCTACGGTACGGCATCCGCACCTACGAATGGTGATGAGCTGGCAAGAAGATTTTTAGTAGCTAATCCAGATCTTGGCGGGAAACGGGTACTGTTATACCTTAGCCGGATTCACGAGAAAAAGGGTTGCGATTTATTGATCGCTGCATTTGCTAAGGTGGCTTTTCTTGATCCTGCTTTGCATTTGGTAATCGCTGGACCTGATCAGACGGGCTTGGTTCCCCGGTTGCAGAGGCAATCGAAGGAGTTGGGTGTTAGTCATCGTATTTCATGGCTGGGTATGTTGCAGGGCGATGAAAAATGGGGGGCCTTTCACGCCGCTGAAGTGTTCTGCCTTCCTTCGCATCAAGAGAATTTTGGCATTGTTGTGGCGGAGGCATTGGCTTGTGCCACGCCGGTGCTAATCAGCAATAAAGTTAATATCTGGCGTGAAATAGAAGGGGATGGAGCTGGTTTCGTAAGTGATGACACGATTGAAGGTACGGTCGACAACTTAAGACGCTGGATTAATACTACAGGCTATCAGAAGGAAGGTATGGGGCGTGCTGGGCTTGTAAGCTTCCAGAATCGTTATCAGATTGATAAGGTAGCCGATAGCTTGATACGTATTATTTCAGAGCATAACGTTGATACATCCAGCAACTTTAAGAATCAAAAGGATCCGGTTATAAAATGAATCCACTGAACGCTAAGCAGAGTAAGCCTTTGGAAGGAGGCGCCTCTTTTCCGTTAAAGCATCGGATATTTCGTTTGGTGTGGTCACTTATTTGGGCACTACTAGCTGCGTGGACCCCGCCGCCGATGCATCGATGGCGCCGGCTTTTGTTGCGAATTTTTGGTGCTAGTGTGCACCCTACTGCTCGTGTCTATGGAGGTGCCAGTATTTGGTATCCTCCAAATCTATCCATAGGTGCGAATTCGGTAATTGGTCCTGGTGCCAATATTTATTGTATGGGGTGCATCACAATCGGTGAGAAGGTGGTGATCTCACAAGGCGCTTACTTATGTGGAGGTACACACGACATATCCGATCCTTATTTCCAATTGATCACTCGGCCAATCGAGATTTGCTCACTGGCTTGGGTGGCTGCTGAGGCCTTCATTGGTCCAGGTGTAACCGTTGGCCGTGGAGCAGTGATCGGGGCTCGATCTGTTCTATTTAAAAATGCCGAGGAAAATGGTGTTTACGCTGGTAATCCCGCCCAGTTTATACGTTATAGATATTAAGTGTTGGGGCCAATGATGCAATAAGCTTCGCTATTTTTTGAGTAAATGAAAATAGCTACTTATGTGGAGTTTTTAATATCAATTTTGAAATAGGGATTGTGGCGTTTTTTGCTAGTTCGACTAATAGAATATTTGAAAATTAATTTTTCAAGTATCTATTATTTAATTTTTATTATTCAGGTTTCTAAATATCATGAAAAAACGTGCATTGATCACAGGCGTTACTGGACAGGATGGCTCTTATCTTGCAGAGTTTCTTCTTCAAAAAGGTTACGAGGTGCATGGGATCAAGCGCCGGGCTTCATCTTTTAATACCGAAAGAGTCGACCATATTTACCAAGACCCGCATACTGATAATAAAAATTTTATTTTGCACTATGGAGATTTGTCAGATTCATCTAACTTAACCCGTATTATAAAACAGGTTCAGCCAGATGAGATCTATAACCTCGGTGCTCAATCTCATGTTGCGGTTTCTTTTGAATGCCCCGAATATACCGCCGATGTAGATGCCTTAGGATCACTGCGGATTTTAGAAGCCATTCGGTTGTTGGGTTTGGAAAAGAAGACCCGTTTTTACCAAGCCTCAACTTCCGAACTCTATGGTGATGTTCAGGAAATTCCCCAAAAGGAAACAACGCCTTTTTACCCTCGTTCTCCCTACGCGGCTGCGAAAATGTATGCGTATTGGATTACCGTGAATTATCGGGAATCTTACGGTATGTATGCTTGCAATGGTATTTTGTTTAACCATGAATCGCCCCGTCGAGGTGAAACCTTCGTTACGCGAAAAATTACCCGTGGCCTTGCTCATATTGCGCATGGCTTAGAGGAGTGTTTGTACCTTGGTAATATGGATGCTTTACGGGATTGGGGTCACGCAAAGGACTATGTGCGTATGCAGTGGATGATGCTGCAGCAGGAGCAGGCAGAGGATTTTGTGATAGCAACGGGAAAGCAAATCTCTGTTAGAGAATTTGTTCGTATGTCTGCTAAAGAAGCGGGTATCGAGCTTGAGTTTTCCGGTGTCGGCATTGATGAGTGTGCAACCGTTCTAAGCGTCAATAATGATCTTGCGCCAGGTGTTAAAGTTGGTGATGTCGTTGTTCGGGTTGATCCTCGTTACTTCCGTCCTGCCGAGGTTGAAACGCTGCTAGGGGATCCTAGCAAAGCTAAGGCTAAGTTAGGTTGGGTTCCTGAGATCACGGTTGAAGAGATGTGTGCAGAAATGGTTGCGTCTGATCTCGATAAAGCTAAGCGTCATGCATTGTTAAAAGACTATGGATTTGATGTTTCGGTGGCTCGAGAGAACTAAGGGACTTATATATGAAACGCGTTTTTGTTGCCGGTCATCGCGGTATGGTCGGGTCTGCGATAGTTCGTCGCTTAGAGCGGTTGGAGGATTATGAAATAATCACCGCTGATCGGGTTACTTTGGACTTGCTGGATCAAAAGATGGTGGCAGATTTTTTTGCTACGCAGAAGGTTGATGAAGTATATTTAGCGGCAGCTAAAGTGGGCGGGATTGTGGCTAACAATAGCTACCCAGCCGACTTTATTTATGAGAATCTGATGATCGAATGCAATATTATCCACTCGGCATTTATATCAGGTGTTAAACGTTTGCTGTTTCTAGGTTCCTCTTGTATTTACCCTAAGTTAGCAGAACAGCCGATGCAGGAAGCGGCATTACTGACCGGTACCTTGGAGCCAACCAATGAACCTTATGCAATCGCTAAGATTGCCGGTATAAAACTATGCGAATCGTATAACCGCCAACATGGTGTTGATTATCGTAGCGTGATGCCAACAAATCTTTATGGGGAAAATGATAATTTTCATCCGCAGAATAGCCATGTTATACCAGCAATGATGAGACGTTTTCATGAGGCCGCGACGAGCGATGCGTCCGAGGTAGTGGTTTGGGGTACAGGTAAGCCGATGCGTGAGTTTTTGCATGTCGATGATATGGCGCAAGCTTCTGTTTTTGTGATGAATTTAGATAAACAAACTTACGATGCTAATACTCAAGGAATGTTGTCACATATCAACGTAGGTACAGGTGTAGATTGCACTATCGCTGAATTGGCTCATACCTTAGCGAAAGTAGTCGAGTTTAAAGGTGACGTTGTTTTTGACACCACTAAACCGGATGGCGCGCCGCGAAAACTTATGGATGTGTCGCGTCTCGGGGATATGGGCTGGCAAGCACAAACCTCATTGGAAGCGGGGCTATGTGCAACGTATGCTTGGTTTTTAGAGCATCAGTCCGATATTCGTTTATGATTGGGTGGCTTGATGAACAAGTGTTTTCCAGCGGCATTGCGTCACTTCCGTTAGTGTCCATCGATTTAATTGTTAGAGACAAAGCTAGTGGGCAATATCTGTTTGGATGGCGGCGAAATAGGCCGGCAGCTGATCACTGGTTTGTTCCTGGCGGGCGAGTTCAAAAAAATGAAAATTTGGATGATGCATTTAGTCGCTTAAGCAAAACTGAGTTGGGCGTTCTTTTATTTAGACCTAATGCTTGTTGGTTTGGTGTTTACGAGCATTTTTACGATGATTTCGTGTTTGGTGAGGGTGTGTCGACTCACTACGTGGTGTTAGCCTACGAAGTTATCGTAAATTTAGCGGAGCTAAATTTACCCGCTCAGCAACACAGTGAATATAAGTGGATGGCAAAAGATGCTATCGGCGAATCTGATTTGGTGCATCGACACAGTAAGGATTATTTTATATGAGCGCGAAATTTCAAGCTGTTGTAATGGCGGGTGGAAGTGGAAGTAGGCTGTGGCCATCTAGTCGAAGTCTATTTCCCAAACAATTTTTATCAATTGCAGGCGAAGAAACAATGTTACAGGCAACATTGTCTCGTGTTTCTGGCATATTAGATTGCAGTACATCGGTTATTTGCAATGAGGAACATCGATTCATTGTTGCTCAGCAATCTCAAGATTCTAAGCATAATTTAACTTCAATTATTCTAGAGCCGGTGGGTCGAAATACAGCGCCAGCAGTTGCTCTTGCCGCATTCGAGGCGATGGAATCTGCTGCGGGAACCTCTTCTGCTCCTTTATTGCTAGTCATGGCCGCCGATCATGTGATTGAAGATGTGGAAGCCTTCCATAAAGCCGTTAGCGTTGCGAAAGTACAAGCTGAGAACGGAAAAATTGTAACCTTCGGCATTGTGCCTGAGTCAGCTCATACGGGTTACGGTTATATCCAGCGCGGAACTGAGTGTGGCGTAGGTTCGTTCGCTGTTTCTCGGTTTGTAGAAAAGCCTGACGCTAAAACCGCTCAGTCTTATATAGAGGATGGCGGCTATTACTGGAACAGTGGGATGTTTTTGTTCGCCGCTGACGTTTATTTAGCCGAGTTAAAAGCTTTTCGATCAGATATATATGAAGCCTGTGAAAAAGCGTATTTAGGTAAAGCGCGTGATATAGACTTTTTGCGTGTAGAGGCGGAGGCTTTCAAAGCTTGTCCTGATGAATCGATTGACTATGCCGTAATGGAAAACACAGAAAAAGCGGTTGTTGTGCCTTTGTCTGCGGGTTGGAGTGATGTAGGAGCATGGTCGTCACTTTGGGATATTGGTGCTCGGGATGCTAAGGGCAATGTGAGTAGTGGCGATGTGCTGAGTCATAATACGTCTAACTCTTATATTCGTGCAGAACATCGTTTAGTGGCAACGGTCGGTTTAGACAATATTGTCGTGGTTGAAACCAACGATGCGGTTTTGATTGCAGCCAAAGAGCAAGTTCAGGATGTCAAAAAGATTGTAGAGTTATTGAAGTCGCAAGGTCGTAGCGAAGTGATGCAGCATCGTCACGTTTATCGGCCTTGGGGTGTTTACGATTCAGTTGATAATGGCGAGCGTTATCAGGTTAAGCGGATTACCGTAAAGCCGGGTGCCAAGCTTTCAGTGCAAATGCATCACCATCGAGCTGAGCATTGGGTTGTTGTTTCAGGTACGGCGAAGGTTACTAACGGCGATAAAGAGTTAATGCTAACCGAAAATCAGTCAACATATATTCCGGTAGGCGTTGTGCATGCATTGGAAAATCCCGGCGTAATTCCGCTGGAATTAATCGAAGTGCAGTCGGGCTCGTATTTGGGCGAAGACGATATAGTTCGTTTTGAAGATCGCTATGGGCGGGCGTAACACTTAGTGAAAATACTTGTCGTCGGTTTGAATTATTCTCCTGAGCTCACCGGTATAGGCAAATATACAGGGGAGATGGCGGAGTGGTTTGCCAAACAAGGCCATGAAGTTAGGGTCATAACAGCACCGCCATATTACCCGCAATGGTTTGTATCGCCGCCGTATAAAAGTTACGCGTATAAAATAGAGGTGATAAAGGGAGTCCTGGTTTATAGGTGTCCGCTATATGTACCTAAAAATATAACTACCATGACTCGTCTTATTCATTTGTTGAGCTTTGCGATATTTTCCTTTCCGATTCTTGTTCGGCAGTTATTTTGGCGCCCTAACATTGTTATTAATCCGGTTCCTTCATTGTTCTCTTCTCCGATGGCAGCTCTAGTGGCAAGGCTAAGTGGCGGCAAAAGTATTTTGCATATTCAGGACTACGAAATAGACGCTATGCTCGGTTTAGGTATGGCAAATGTTGCAGTAATAGGAAAGTTAGCGCGCGGATTTGAGCGCCTTGTTATGTCTTCCTTTGATAAGGTTTCAACCATATCGCAATCGATGATCAATAAAGCGAAAGACAAAGGCGTGGCGGAGAAAAATATTATCTTCTTTCCAAACTGGTCTGATACTTCACGCTTTGCCAATGTTAGTTCTTCTAACGAGCTGCGGGCTTCGCTAGGTGTCGTGGGCGATAATAAACTTATCTTATATTCAGGAAATATTGGCGATAAGCAGGGCTTAGAGCAGGTTATTGATGCGGCGGAACTGCTTAAAGGCAAGCCTTATGATTTTGTTATTGTTGGTGATGGCGCGGGGCGCGAGAAATTGGTCTCACTTGCTACAGCTAGAAAGCTAAAGAATGTGCATTTTTCTTCGCTGCTCCCTCTTGAGCAATTGCCGGTATTACTGGCGTCCGCTGATTGCCATTTGGTTATTCAAAAGCGTGGCGTTGCAGATGCAGTGTTGCCGTCTAAGTTAACCAATATTTTCGCTGTGGGTGGCAACTCAGTGATAACCGCTGAGAGTGATACAGAGCTCGGATTGCTTTGTGAAAAATTTCCAGAGATCGCTGAGCTCGTAGCGCCTGAAGATGTTAATGCTTTGGTTGCGGGTATTGAGCGTGCCTTATTGAGTGCGTCACCAAACCATACTGCGGTCAATTATGCGCGGGAAAATATAGATAGTGAGAAAGTCTTGCGTAGTTTTGAGCTGGAGTTGAGCGATTGAAAGTGCCGATAGTGCCCAGCAATTTACAATAGCTTTTTTTGTGATGTTGATTGAGTTTTTGGTAGTGCTGCAATCTTTTTTTACCCTGTATTCGTATTTATATTTTGTTAGCCCCTTGTTTTTTGTTCGTTTCACTGACTAGGCAAAGAGCTTTCTTACAGGAAAGGATGCGTCATCTTTGGAATATATAGGGCAAAACAGTATGTCGGTATTCCTTATTAATCCGCTAGTTATTTATGGTTTTTCCGTATTTTTTCAGTAGGAGTTCAGGTGGCAGGGCTTCGGGGGGGATATTTACGCTATCGCAGGAGCGTTGGCCATAGCATGTGTTTGTTTGGGTTTTGCGGTATTGATGAGAAAAGTTGGGCTTGGGAGATTGGTTTGATATTGGTGATTTTCTAAATCAGTGTTAATTAGAGTCTCTTGTGTCGTTCTCAGTGGAGTAACTCCAGAGATGTGTTACGTCGCTACAACTCTGAGGATGAAATCAAATTTTCAGGATAATGAGCGCTACGACCGAAATTCTCGAAGCCATCGCTTATTATTTGGGATAACTACATATTCCCGAGCTCTACGTCGGATTTAATGCGAGTGAAATCGAAAGCCTTTGCATCTCATTTCTTGTCGTTTTAGCGTGCTAAAATATATCTCTTACATATAATTTGAATTGCGAGACCGTTTAATGAAAGTCACTGTATTCGGTATAGGTTACGTCGGTTTAGTCCAGGCAGCAGTATTGGCGGGTGTTGGTCATGATGTTGTGTGCGTGGATATTGATGCTGAGCGAGTAGAAAACTTGAAGAAGGGTATTATCCCTATCTATGAGCCTGGTTTATCTGCTTTAGTAAAAGAGAGCGCTGACGCAGGCCGTTTGCAGTTCACAACTGATGCTGAGCTTGGTGTGAAGCACGGTCGCATTCAGTTTATTGCGGTGGGAACGCCACCGGACGAAGACGGCTCTGCGGATTTGCAGTATGTGTTGGCTGTGGCCAAGACCATTGCGACGTATATGGTTGCGCCTAAGATTATTGTGGATAAATCCACTGTGCCAGTGGGGACTGCAGATAAGGTCAGCGATTGCGTTAGCGCCGTATTAAAGGAGCGAGGGTTTGATCTTGGCTTTGATGTGGTGTCTAACCCCGAATTCTTAAAGGAGGGTGCTGCGGTTGCGGATTGTCAGCGACCCGATCGGATAGTTATTGGTACAGATAGTCCTGCGGTCGAAAGTAAAATGCGTGAGTTGTACGCTCCTTTTAATCGCAATCATGAAAAGTTGATTGTGATGGATGTTCGCTCTGCGGAGCTGACTAAGTATGCGGCCAATTGTATGTTGGCGACCAAGATTAGCTTCATGAATGAGATGGCTAATTTGGCTGAGAAGCTGGGCGCTGATATTGAGAAGGTCCGTCAGGGAATCGGCTCGGATCCGCGGATTGGCTATCATTTTATCTATCCTGGCTGTGGTTACGGCGGTTCTTGTTTTCCCAAAGACGTTCAGGCTTTAGTGCGGACTGCGGAGAAGGTCGGTTATGTGCCAGAGTTACTGAAATCTGTTGAGGCAGTTAATAGTCGTCAAAAGGAAAAGTTGTTTACGCATATTCAGGCATATTTTGGCGGTGATTTACATGGCAAGAAAATAGCGCTGTGGGGTTTGTCGTTTAAGCCTAATACTGATGACATGCGTGATGCATCGAGTCGCGTGCTGATGGATAGTTTGTGGGCTGCGGGTGCAATGGTTCAGGCTTATGACCCGGAGGCGATGAATGAGGCTCAACGTATTTATGGCGCGCGCTCTGACTTAAGTTTGATGGGGACCAAAGAGTCTGCATTGAACGCTGCCGATGCCTTGGTGGTTTGTACTGAATGGAATGCGTTTAAGGCACCTGATTTTGATTTAGTGAAAGAGCGTTTAAGCCATGCAGTCATTTTTGATGGTCGTAATTTGTACGATCCAGCAATGTTGGAGCAGCAGGGTATAGCCTATTACGGCATTGGCCGTGGCCGCAGTGTGTTGAGCTTTTCGTAGTGCGATCTAGTCATTATTAGGTGGTTTTAAGTAATAACCTGCTTATTCAGGGTTGGTGGTATATGAATCCCCAACCTGGTCGGGGATAACGGTGCGGATACTGGAATAATACGGTTCCCCGTCCATGATTGCGCTAAAGCCTCGTACTACTAATGATCCCTGAGTATTCTGGCGACAATCCTTCCCCAGTGCACCTCTAATTCCTTTTGGGCTTATGCTCGACCCTGATCGAATATCCATATGATCGTGGCAAATACTTACCGTGATGATGAGTGCGGAATTGCCCATAGTTCGAGGTTTATGGATTCCCGATCAAGCCGGGGATGACGGTTGGTGGGTTTATGTGCGAGTACAGGCAGAATAACGGTCTTTAGCAGAGTTAAAACAACGGTCTGTCGCTGGTGTAGAGCAGCGGTCTGTAGAGGGGCCAGATAAAACCTCGTCATACCCGACTCCGATCGGGTATCCATGTGAGCGAAGCGAATGACTTTGTTAGTTGTTCGGAGGCTAGTGGGGTTCAACGTTAGGTATATGGGGCCTCGTCTCTGTATGGGTGACGGCTAGGGGGCTTGGTGCGCTTATCGGTTTTTAATTGCATGGTGAGTTTAAGTCTCTGAAATTTAGAGTAATGTCATTTCTGATGGAACGACGATTATGTCGGGTGCGGACAAGTAATCTTCTCCATATTACTGCTATACCGGACATCGATCCGGTGTCTATATGAGCTTTAACGAGAGTTAATGCTAGTTATTAGTTAATGTTGTGTTACTTAAAATTATTAAATAAATATAGTTCCGTTGCGATGATGGTCGCGCTATCGAGATATTTAATTTGCATTTAGCGATATCGACGTTAAACTTAAAATTGCTCAGGAAGAGCACTTGGCAGGGACGCTGACCAAGGAACGGTCATGCGTAAAGGACTATGTACATGAATAGATCTCAAGGCGTTCCTGCCACCTTTTTTACTCTACGGTTTTTTCGCTCTGTAGTGGAGTAGAGTTTTCGCCAGTTTTAAATTTCCCACATACCTTTCGCCGACACCTAGTTTAGGTCTTATCTGGCTGTGATCAAGTTCGCAGGGAACCTATGTGAATGGCTTTATTAGTGGTTGGGAGCCCCGAGTATTTCAAAGCCCTTTACTATGGATCCTCGTGTTCGCAAGGATGCCGGTTTGGGAGTTTGATATGTTTGTTAAATACTTGCTTGAGTCTAATCTGCAGCGATATGGAGCTGAGCTGATTTGTCTTAAGTTATGGGTTAGTCGGTAGCTCCGGATAGCAAGAGATTCCATAGCTAAGTTATAAATTCGGCCTCATTTGCTTTAGAATACCTGCTTATTTATTGGGTATTGCACATGAAGACAATTCTCGTCACTGGTGGCGCCGGGTATATCGGTAGCCATACCGTCGTCGAATTACAGACGGCGGGTTATGGGGTTGTTATTGTCGATAATCTTGAGAATAGTAATCCTGCGGTTCTTGAGCGGATTGAGAAAATCTCTGGTATTGCCCCGGTTTTTGTTAAGGCGGATATACGTGATGCCGACGCTTTAGCGGCGGTATTCGCCCAGCATAGTATTGATGCGGTTATTCATTTTGCAGGATTAAAAGCGGTTGGTGAGAGCGTCGAGCAACCACTTCGTTACTATGATAACAATGTACATGGCACGATGGTCTTATGTCAGGCAATGGCTGATGCGGGTATTTTTAAGTTGGTGTTTAGCTCTTCGGCGACAGTTTATGGTGATGCGCCAGGGCCTTATATTGAGACTATGCCCTTAGGGCAACCGTCTAGTCCTTATGGTGCGTTCAAGGCAATGGCGGAGCGTGTGCTAGCTGATTTATGTGTGTCTGATTCGCGCTGGGCGGTAGCTGCGTTGCGATATTTTAACCCGATAGGTGCGCATTCCTCTGGCTTGATTGGTGAGGACCCTCTCGGAATTCCTAATAATCTAATGCCTTTTATAAGCCGCGTTGCAGTTGGTAAATTGGCCGAGCTATCAATCTTTGGTAATGATTACGACACGCCTGATGGCACCTGCGTACGCGACTATTTGCATGTGGTGGATTTGGCTGTAGGTAATTGTCGATCCTTGCTGTCGTTAGAGAAACCGGGCTTACATGCGTTTAATTTAGGCACTGGTCAGGGAGTCTCTGTATTAGATGTGGTTAAGGCATTTGAATTCGTTACTGAGCAGCTGGTGCCATATAAAATAGCTCAACGCCGCAGCGGCGATTTGCCGGCATTTTGGGCGAATGCAGACAAAGCAAAGTATGAGTTAAATTGGGTTGCTGAAAGCTCGCTCGAGCAAATGATGGCGGACACATGGCGCTGGCAAAGCAGAAATCCTGATGGTTATGGTGGGGAGTAAAATCGTAGCTTTGTTGCGGTTAGTTTTTATGAAAATAGGTTCTGATGCGCGTCTAGGCTGAGGGTGCTGCTAAGCTAGTCCGTCATTCTTTATTTATATGATGTCTGACCGAGACAGTGCGAACGGCTTAACACTTTCGTCATCCCCGACTACGATCGGGGACCCATGTGAGCGCCAGCGAATGCCTTGGATTTTTAACGAAGTACATTCCAACTTAAAGTCTGAGGCTTATGGATCCCCAGTCAAGTTGGGGATGACGTGGGCGGCAGTGCATGGCGCCTGACTTTGAATGTTATATTTTACTTAAGGTTTTATCTTTTTCTAACTGATAGCTTTGTAAGTCCTCAGCCAGCTGTAAATTCCCTTGATAATAATTCCGCGCTTCGTCGTATAGATCCTTGACGGTATGTTCTTGGGCACTTTTTTCTGCCCGATAACGTTGGCTAAAATGGGTGAGTATAAGGTGCTTGAGTTTTGCATCGGCTGCTGTTTTGGCAACCATTGCTGCAGTGCTGTGCATATATTGTGGGCCGACGCGGGCGAGTACGTCTTCTGTGAAAGTGGCTTCGTGAATTAGTAGGTCACTCTTCTTTAAAGTCTCTAACAGTAAATCCGGTTTGTCGTTGTCACCACCGATGACCGCACTGCGAGGTGGCCACGCGACATTGCGAACGTGTTCCGCTCGAACAATATCGCCGTTTTCAAGAGTAACGTCGTTCCCCAATTGCAATTCATGCCACAGCGGTCCGCGTGGAACGTCGAGAGAATCTAAAACACTTTCGTTAATATGATATGGCGGTTTTTCGGTAACGTGATAGGCGAAGCACGGTACGCGGTGTGACATGGCTATCGTGTCAACCGAGATGTGGCCATCGTCATAGTGGAAGTCGTCGTGATCTGAGCGCACAAAGTTGAGCGGGAATCGTAAATTATGTACGTCAGTATAGGCGAAGGTGCTTCGTACATATTGCTCAACACCATCGGGGGCGCAGACGGTGAGAGCCGCTGTGCGGCCACTCATATTTGCACTGGCAATCAGACCCGGCAGACCGTAGCAGTGATCACCATGTACGTGAGTAATAAAAATGGTTTTAAGTTTGGCGGATGAGTAGCGACTTTTTAATACGCGATGTTGGGTACCTTCGCCGCAGTCGAATAAATACCACTCGCGATGGTCTTCAATCGCCAGCGCGAGTGCGGTGACATTGCGACTAACCGTTGGCTTGCCGGCGCTGGTGCCTAAGAAAGTAAAACGCATAAGCTGAGTATGTTCATAGCGTAAATAAGATTCACAATGACATTGTGGTCTAATTTACATAGATGTGCTTGTTTAAGTTGGCTGATAACTTGTATTTTCGGTGTTTTATTATTGATAGCGGTAATCAAGTCATATTTCCGTTACTTAAGTAAGTGTCAGTCAAAATCCTAGGGCTATAGATCCTAGATTGGATTGATAATGGCAGTTAGCTCGTTTGGCCCAGGGTCGGTCATACCCGACTGCTACTGGATATCCAGGTGAGCACAAGCGAAGGTCTTTTCCGCAGTCTTTCTGCAGTGGTCTGATTTCTTGAACTCGCTGCGCCATTCGGGTGAGGCGGTGGGTTTTGGTTTGTATTATTGTCAACCGATCATCGTTTGCGAGCGTATGTCTCGATCAAACACCAAAACAATAACGACGGCAGAGGACGTAGCAATGAAATTCGCGTATCACCACAGTATGTGCCCCAGTGAGCAATATATTCCGCTGACCTTGGAGGCAGAGAAATTAGGCTTCGACACAATTACCATGCCTGACAGCATTTGTTACCCCAAAGAGGGCAGTTCTAAATATCCGTATAACAGTGACGGCAGCCGTGAATTTTTAGACGGTGTACCGTTCATGGAACCCTTTTTACTGACCGCTCACTTGGCGGCGCTCACCAGTACTGTCCGCTTTACTACCTCAGTGCATAAACTTGCCGTTCACGAGCCGGCTTTGATTGCTAAGTCTCTGGCTACCCTTGCTGTTCTCACGGGCAATCGCTTTGGCTATGGGGTTGGTATTAGTCCTTGGTCAGAAGATTTTGAGGTGACGAATGTGGCGTGGGATAAGCGCGGCAAGCGTATGGACGAAATGATCGAGATCATTAACGGCCTAATGAGTGGCGAGTATTTTGGCTACAAGGGCGCCATGTTTGAGATGCCTGAAATTAAGATTTGTCCGGTGCCCACTGTGCGACCACCGATTTTGGTTGGTGGGCATTCAAAACCGGCGCTGCGTCGAGCCGCGCGTTTAGGTGATGGCTGGATTGCTGCCGGCGGCGACTTGGAATCCATTAAGGAAATGGTTGATCAAATTAACGAATTCCGTAAAGAGTACGGACGTGATCACCTGCCCTTTGAATTTCAATCTATGACGGCTGAGGCCTACTCTGCAGACGGCATAAAGCGCCTTGAAGATATTGGTATTGGTGAGGTGCTGGTTGCCTTCCGTGATGTTTACGCGTCTGAAGCCGATGATAAGACGGTGGAAGAAAAAATGGGTATGCTCAGCTGGTATTCGAATGAGGTCATTGCCAAGTCTCGATAATTGATGGCTAGGGCGTCCTACCTGCTTATGATCGGACGTCTATTTAGCGCTACTGTAATACCTTGGCTGGAGCGGGTATAGATTAAAAATTATATGTCATACCCGACTCCGATCGGGTATCCATATGAGCGAGAGTGAATGCTTTTCGCTTAGACCGGCTGTTTTAGGAGCTCTATCAGCTTAAACAGATACTCAGCTTTTTCTTCGCGTTCCTCAAAAGGACACATCAGTAGATTTTTGGCCATGCCGTTGACTAGGTCGAAGGCGACGCTGGTGATTTCGTCAGCACTTAGCTCTTTGGTAACATGTCCTTTGGACTGCATGCCGGCAATCATAATGGTCATCAAGTCTCTGAACTGCTTATTTTTTTCGCGCTCGGCCTGCAAGCTATCACTGTGAGTTAGCGCAAAAGTCTGCAGATTTAGGCGTACACGCCATTCTAAATCTGACTCTGCATCCAGCGGCAGACCGGCTTTAATCACGGGAAAAAACGATTCTATATTTGGGCTGTCGTCGGCGATGGCTTCCTGCATTCGCAGGTCTATACGTTGGTCTGCCCAGCGAAAGGCGGCAATCACGATTTCTTCTTTGCTACTGAAGTAGTGCGACAAGACTCCGATAGAGCAGCCCAGCTCTTTGGCTAATGCGCGCGTAGTTAGTGCTTCTAAACCTTTATTTGCAATTAGGCTTGCTGCGGCGCCAGCCACTTCTTCGCGGCGGCTGTCGTGGTCTACTTTCCTCAATTTTCTTACCTTGTGTTCATGGATTTGGCCAGCGTGCGTCGATTATAGGCGGATAATATACCTAAGATGAACAATATTTCATATCGGACGCTTGATATGTATCTTGTCCAGGCCTATGATTGTTGAAAATAACAAGTTCATCGAACCCCGCTTGGAGGGCCGATCATGACCACTACAGTTAATCCTGAATACAAATTAGCCAAAAACAACACCAACTTGGACCATATTCCGGGTTCATTCGGCATCCCTATTATTGGTCAGACGTTTCAGCTAGTTAACGATCTGTATGGCACGATCGACAATCAATACAAGAAATTTGGCAACGTTAGTCGCTTTGGGTTGGCGGGATTTAGCGGTGCGTTATTGATTGGACCTGATTTGTATAAGCAGATCTATCTAGATAAGGATAAAAACTTCTCTACCGAGATGGGCTATATGGGGTCTTTGGGCCGCTTCTACAAAGGCGCCTTGTTACTACGCGATCACGAAGAGCATAAATTTCAGCGTCGCATGATGCAGTCCGCCTTTAAGAACGAGGCAATGAAAGGCTATATCGGCACCATGGGGCCGATAATCGGAGAAGCTATTGCCGACTGGGATGATAACGGCGGGAAGATGCTGTTTTTCCCCGCAATAAAACAAATTTTGTTAGATGTGGCCGGGAAGATTTTTGTCGGTCTGGAACAGAGCGATGAACGGGCAGCCAAATTAAACAAGTCATTCTTAGATATTGCCAATGGCTTGATGGGTATTGTCACTAAGGAAATACCAGGCACTAAGTACCGCAAGGGTAAAATTGGTGAGCGTTATCTTAAAGAGTTTTTCGGCGGTCTAATTGAAGAGCGTCGTGCTGGTGATGGTACTGATACCTTCAGTTTCTTCACTCGTGAAAAAACAGAAGACGGCGAATATTTCTCCGATGATGACATCATCGCGCATATGAGCTTTCTGCTGTTTGCTGCCCATGACACGACTACCAGTGCATTGAGCCATATCCTCTTTTATTTGGGTCAAAACCCAGAGTTGCAGCAGCGTTTGCGTGACGAAGCAATGGCGATAGATAAGCCGTTCTTAGAGTACGAAGATCTAGAAAAAATGCCCTTGATGGAAGTGGCCGTGAAAGAGGCGCAGCGGTTGCATCCTTCAGTAATGATGATGCAGCGCCGCACCATTAATGAGTGCGAGTTGGGCGGTTATAAAATACCCGCAAACACCATTTTATTTATGGCGCCGCAGCACAATCATCGCATGGCTGAGTATTGGGACCAGCCGGAGAAATTCGATCTTGACCGTTGGTTAGAGCCACGCAACGAGCACAAGCGTCATACGTTTAGCTTTGTTGGCTTTGGTGGTGGCGCGCATAAATGCATTGGTATGCACTTTGCGTTGATGCAGGTAAAAAACTTTATGCATCAGTTTTTACGTCAGTACGAATTCCGTTTAGCGGATAATTTCAGCACTAAAATGCAGACCGTACCCTTGCCAAAGCCTATGGACGATTTGCCGATTGTGGTAAAGCGCTTAGCTTGAAGTAGGCGGCAGCGCCCTTAAGCCCGAGGTCCCCGACCAAGTCGGGGATGACAGCTAGAGGGTGTTGAACTTTGCCTGTTATACCTTGTGGCGGTATAAGCCGCTAAACACGCAGTCTTTCCACCTTAGGCTCGTTACCTCTTTACAATCTGCGCAAACGCGCTAAACGCTCCGTCATACCCGACCCCGATCGGGTATCTAGGTGAGCACATGCCAATATCTTGGCCTTTCCCCGCTATATAAGTAAACCCGCGATGAGCTTTTTCGTCACTCCTCAGTGATGATATTTGAGCGGAGATGTCACCGTTGCAGGGCTATCTGCCCCGTATAATCTTTGTAGCATCATAGGAATATTAAAGAGGATTTAGCATGAAACTCGGACTACATCTTGGATACTGGCAAAAGCAGCCAACAGACCGTTTTATAGAATTGGCGCAAGCTGCCGAGAATATGGGTTTCGATTCGGTATTTACCGCAGAGGCTTATGGTTCTGACTGCTTTACGCCATTAGCAGCAATTGCGGCGACAACGAGTAAGATTCGTTTGTGCACTGGGGTAATGCAGCTGTCTGCCCGCTCCCCAGCGTGTGCGGCGATGACAGCCATCACTTTGGATCATATATCTAATGGTCGCCTATGCTTGGGTGTGGGTGTTTCTGGACCGCAGGTTGTCGAGGGTTGGTACGGGCAGCAGTTTAAGCGCCCGCTTGAGCGCACTCGTGAATGGCTGGATATTTTCCGGCAAGTCGTGGCGAGAGAAGCGCCGGTAGAGTTTCAAGGCAAGCAATATAACTTACCGTATCAAGGTCCAGATAATCTTGGCCTAGGTAAGCCGTTAAAAAGTATTACTCATCCTTTACGTAAAAAGATCCCTGTGTTTTTGGGCGCCGAGGGGCCAAAAAATATCGCCTTGGCGGCGGAAAAATTTGATGGTTGGATGCCGATTTTTGTATCGCCTTACCGCTTAAATATTTTTGATGACAGCCTCGCCAATAAGCCCGATGATTTTGAAATTAACGCGATGGTGACTTGCAGTGTTAACGATAATCTCGAAGAGGCTATGTACCCAGGAAAAATGACTATGGCACTGTACTTGGGTGGCATGGGCGCGCGGCATGATAACTTCCATAAAAATCTTATGGGCCGAATGGGCTTTGGTGATGAGGCCCAGAAAGTGCAAGACTTGTGGTACGACGGCAAACACGACGAGGCAATTAAAGCAGTGCCCGACGCCTTGGTTGATGAAATCTCATTGCTTGGTCCTAAGGAGCGTATTAAAGAGCGCCTGCAAGATTGGAAAAAGTCAGGTGTAACAACCCTGATGATTGGTCATAACAATCACTTTGATACGTCGATTAAAACTATGGAGTTTATTGCCAACGAAGTGGTTTAAGTGCTGCGCTCGGCATTTACCCAGTTAATGCGAGTTTTAAAAGCCCATCAAATTATTGATGGGCTTTTTTGTGTGCAGCGGAAAGTGAATTAGGCAATAACGGCGTTTAGCTCGAAAGGTTTGCTTTCGTCATCTGCCAGTAGAGTTTGCAAGACTGGCATGATTTCTTGCAGCTGCTCCTGCAGTTGCCAAGGTGGATTGATGACAAACATGGCGCTGCCATACATACCGTGGCTGCCGCGCTCGGCTTGAACACACAGCTGGGCGTGCAGGTAATTATCTGATGATAAGCCTCGTAGGCGTCGGACTAAATCTTTAGAGTCATCTCTGGGAAGAAGCGGATACCAGATTGCATAGACGCCTTTTGGGAACCGGCGCTGGCTATCTTTTAAGGCGCTAATCACCTTGCGGTAGTCGTTTTTATCTTCGTATGGCGGATCGATTAATATTAATGCGCGTTTGCTCGGTGGCGGTAGTAAACCCTTCAAGCCGGTAAAGCCATCGGTATCGTAAATGCGGGCACGATCTTTAAAGCGTTTACTTAAGTTTTGGTGATCATTGGGATGTAGTTCAAATAATTGGGCCTTATCTTGGTCGCGGAGCATGGCGAGCGCAATCGCAGGCGAACCAGGATAGCCCGCAGCCTGATTGGCACAGCACGCATCAATGATTTCTAAGTATCGTTTGAGTGGTGCCGGAAGCTCGCCATCGGCCTTGCGCAGTTTAGCAATGCCGGTTTCAAACTCACGGTTTTGAGCGCTGAAGGTGCTGGCAAAGTGATAAAAGCCAGCCCCAGCGTGGGTGTCTATATAAGACAGAGCGGTGGGCTTTTGAATAAGATAGTCGAGGATAAGTACCTCGACTATGTGCTTTAACACATCGGCGTGATTGCCGGCGTGAAAACCGTGGCGATAACTAAGCATTGCCGGCTATTCCGATGTTGGCGCTGAGTGGTCTCAGCGCTGGTGGTAGTTAACGCATAGCGCAACTTCGTTGGCAGCGCCCAAAATAACGGGAACGCGTTGGTGGATATGTTCTGGTTGGATATCGAGAATCTTACCGTCTGGAGTCCACACTTCGCCGCCAGCTTGCTCTACCAAAAAGCCCATTGGGTTCGCTTCATACATTAGGCGCAGCTTACCGGCTTGCTCAGGCTTGCGACTGTCCCAGGGGTAAGTGAACACCCCACCGCGACACAAAATGCGGTGTACGTCTGCGACCATCGCGGCTACCCAGCGCATATTAAAATCCTTGCCACGCGGCCCATCTTTACCTGTAATCAGATCGGCGATGTAAGTCTGCATTGGCGCAAGCCAATGGCGCTGATTAGACATATTGATCGAGAATTCTTTGGCGTCAGCAGGAATATTAACCTCAGATTCGGTAAGCAGGTAGCTGCCAGTATCTTGGTCCAAAGTAAACATCACCACGCCATTGCCCGTACTTAGCACCAACATCACAGAGGGTCCATACAATACATAGCCAGCTGCACTTTGATTGCGACCCGGTTGCAGGAAATCTTGTTCAGTCACCGCAACGTCGCCAGTGTGTGGCAGCACTGAAAAAATAGTGCCGACCATACTGTTGATGTCTATATTTGATGAGCCGTCTAATGGGTCAAAGGTGACTAAGAAGTTGCCGGTGGTGTGGCAGGGTACGACGTCAGTTTCTTCCTCAGAGGCAAGACCACGCACAGCGGGTAGGGAGGCAAGTGCGTCTTTGATCATATCATTAGCAATAACGTCTAACTTCTTTTGATCTTCGCCCTGCACGTTTTCTGCGCCGGCAGCACCAAGAATGCCTGCGAGGGCGCCTTTGGCCAGTGCTTTACTGATATCTGCGCTGACTTCAGCCAAGCCGATAATAATGGATTGGAGCTCGGCTGCCACTGAGGCATCCGTTAAATACTGGGGCAGGGCGGTTCTGCTCATGTAATAAAAATTCCGGTTTGCGGGATAACAGCCCACTATTATGTCATTCAGTCGGGGGATAAGACAGGCGAACTGCAGTGGGTGTTGAGAAATAGGGCCGAGAATTTTACAAATTAGCGGCTAGTAGCCTATTGTTAAAGTGCTACTTTCAACAATGATAAGGAAGTCATTATGAAATCTCGTCTGATCTTATGGGTATGCTGCATGGGTATATTTCCCGGCGTTCATGCCGCGAGCTGGGAAGCCTGCCGCGCCAAAAAAATAGAAGCAGTGCGTCTTGAACAAGCACTTGGCGATGGTAAAAAGTTAAACGGCTATACCAGCGGCGCTGCAATGAAAAAGGCTCGCCGAGCAAAAGAAGACTGGATCTGGAAAAATTGCCGTTACTATTCAAGCCGTTTACGAGATATAGAGCGGGATATGATGTGATGCTGGCGTGACCCCCTTCGTCGATGGCGTTTCAGCCTAGATCGAGGCCTATGGATCTTCGATCAAGCCGAGGATGACGCTTGTATTGTTAGATGCGGAAGCCCTCATACCCAATCCGATTAGCTTGGCGCGACACTTTTAGAATTTGGCTCAGGTGCAGGGATACCCGACCTATTTAGTACCCAGATAAGCGCAGCGAATGCCTTTGCGTCTATTGTGTTTGTTTGTCATCGTTAAGGGGCTATATTCCGTGTGATCCCGATTATTATTTGAGGAAAGTCTGATGAGATTGTTGACCTTATTACTCGCCACCGCATTTGCGAGTTCGTTTTTAAATGCGGCTGTTGTTGAAGAGAAGCTCACTTTACCTAATGAGCTTGGAACTGCGGTGATGTATCACGATACTACAGCCATGAAACCGGCGCCCGCTGTGGTGGTGGTTCATGAATGGTGGGGATTGAACGATTACGCCCGCAAGCGTGCGCATCAGCTAGCCGAGCTGGGTTATACCGCTATAGCGGTAGATATGTACGGCACGGGTAAGTCGACTAGCCACCCGAAAGACGCAATGTCATTTATGAATGCGGCGCTCGCCGAACCAGAAAAAATGAATGCGCGATTTGACGCGGCCCTGGCGATTTTGCGCAAGCAGCCGTCGACCGATAGCAGTAAATTATTTGCGATTGGCTACTGTTTCGGCGGCGCGGTGGTCTTAAATCAAGCTCGTCGTGGACTAGATCTTGCCGGTGTGGCGAGTTTCCACGGCTCATTGGGTACCGAAACGAAAGTAGAGCCAGGCACCATTAAGGCCAAGGTATTAGTCGCTACCGGCGCCGCAGATACGATGGTACCAGTAAAGCAGGTGGCGGGTTTTGTTGAAGAAATGACCGCTGCCGGTGTAGATTTTGAGTTGCTGAGTTTCCCTGGCGTGATGCACAGTTTTACAAATCCTGGTTCAACGGCGCTCGGTAAAAAATACGATATGCCGCTGGCGTATGATACTCACGCAGACCAAGTGAGTTGGGCGGCGTTGATGACTATGTTGGCGCAGTGATCGCTTCACCCTGATGTTTGAATCACTCAAACAATAGGGTGGGAATGGTATCTTATCGCGTCTTTTTAGTTTTTTTTAATTGCTACTGTAATTGGAATGACCGAAGCGATATATGACAAAGTGCTACCGAGTACCAAAAAGCGCCATTCTTGGTAAAGGAGTACACGGCGGACTTTTTTGTGTCCTGCGTAATAAATGTCATCATTTTGTCAGAATCGGGGTGATATATTCATCGCATTATCGACGCCAAGCGAAGGCAGGAGAATAGAACAACATAGTCACAGTCGGCTAGGTCGTCATATATTATGTATAGCTTACAGATTCGAATACGCAGAGCGACGGTTATTGTCGCCCTATGCTCGGCCATGGTCGCTTGCGGTGATAATTCGGCCAACGGAAACACAGCACTTCCATTGGATTCCGACGGAGACAAGGTTGTGGATTCCACTGATAACTGCTCCACGCTAGCAAACAGTGATCAGGCAGATCTCGACCAAGATGGTATAGGTGATGCTTGCGATGATCTGGATAATGGTGACGACGATGCGGATGGCGTTGAGAACCACAAAGATAATTGCCCTGCCACGCTCAACTCAGACCAGCTTGATAGCGATAAAGATGGTGCGGGTGATGCCTGTGATCCAGTAATACCCGCCCCGGCATCCTGCCCCAATAACCCGGATAGCGCTGATGCTCTCTTTTGTCACTTCACCCAGTACATCAACTCATAGGTGCCTGCCACAATGATCCGAACTGCCAAACAAACTGGGCTGGTAATTCTGTTACTGATTATGTCTGCTGAGGCCTTCTCGGCCGGTATGACCTCGCATGCCATGATGGGCGATCGCGCCCGCTTTCACTTACCCCCGGGACATCTGCTCATTCCCCTGCTCGAAGCTCATCGCCCCGCTCTGATTGCAGGCGCCATGTTTCCAGATGGCGGCTATTTCACCGGTAGCGGCTTTCCGGGTGATCGCGATCTTGCCGAAACGGCCCACTGGGATGGCTTCACTAATGCCCTTGCCGGCGTTGCTCACGACGCAGGCTGCGGCGAGCTAAAAGCAGACGCCTGGGATGTATTGCCGGTACTCGGTGGCACTTTTGATTGGTTGACGAATGAGTTGGGTCGCGAGGCGGTCGCCATCCCACTCCGCTACGGAGAGAGCTGTGGCTACCTAGTGGCCTTCCTGATGGGCATTGCCGCTCACGGCATGGGTGACGAAGTCTGGGACGCACTGTTTGAGCCAACCGTGTACCAACGCAATGAAATGCAGAAATCTTCCCCCGGCTATACGCTCGATGCCGTGCCCCCGGGCTCGGACCCTTCCGTTGGCACCGCCATACGAGAAGCCCTTGGCGACGATGCATTCAACGCACTGGCTGGAGGCTTCGAAGTCATTAACGGCGTCGAATATGCCATGGATGTAATTGCCATCCGCGATGAATTTGCCTGGGAAGAAGTCCCAGCACTTGTTTTTCCACCTATGGATTATCTAGTCGAAGCTTTCAAACGTGTTGGAAAGAACGATTTTGACGAACTGGCCGTGCAGCGCGCAGCCTTGGGCGCCAGAATGGTGGTAGCGGCAGAACGCGTAAGCGCTGTCCTGGATTATGTCCGTGTGCGCGAACAAATGCCCTACTCAGTGCACAACCATGTTCGCGGCTCGGGCGGCATTGAAGATAGCGCAAAATTCATTGCCGGCTATTACCAGCACTTATGGGATCGTGTAGTGAACGGCCCAGACGAAGCCGGCAAGCCCTTTATTGTTGGTGTACACCCACAGCCAGGTGAGCGCGGGCTGCCCGCCACCGTCTGTGCCAATTCTGGCCCCTTCAGCAACTGTGAGGATGACAAACGTCCGGAAGCCGATCGCTACATTTATGTATCGATGTCCGGCAGCATGGGCAGCGACTACGCTGAACTAAGCGACGCCTTTGCCGTGTTCGATGAAGATGGCAACAAGCTACCGGTAAAATTCTCTACGCTGCCCTCTTGGGCAAGCCCAATGTCCGCCCATGGTTTCCGAATTGAATTACTAGACAAGAAGCTCAAACCCAATCATCGCTACACCGTGGCTGTTACCACACAGCTCTATGACCGCCGCGGACCTGAAGATGCCAACGCGAAACTGGCAGCACCTATGATTTGGCATTTCACCACGGGGGATGAATGATCCAAGGTTAGGATGGAGCGTTTACATACACTAAAAGGCACCTGGCAAGCCGGTGAGGGCTGCAATGTGGAAAGGGTAGAAGACTGGGACGGAGACCAGGGAATACAATACGTTCTGCAAAACAGCCCTCTATTGACACATATGCTGTAATCTCGAAAGACACATCTGCACAAACAGGCTATAAATTTAGTTAAGAGTAACTGGATGAGACCACTGGTATTTAAAGGTAATACTGGGGGTCCATGCGGACGCTTGCGAGAACAAGACAATTTACCCGTGCGACTAGAGTAGCAGGGCAGCTGCGCAACACTGTCGGTAAGTGAGGCAGGTTTACACACTGACGCTGCTAGATTGATTGATGTGGGTGGTAGCTTTAAGTACATGGACTACAACAAATCCACGAACCTTATTTGGCACCATGATTTTAGTGTGAGTGCGCTGCGGGATATTGCCGCTGGCGAGGAGTTTCTGCATGATTACGGTGATGGGCGGAGTTAAGCTGAAGCCTGTTGACTTGCTGTTATGCACGCGGCGCTCCCCCATCATCGTCGGCGTCTAAAGTCGTCTCGCCAGCAATAGTAATCACCGGCTCCCTAGCTTTTAAACGACACATCACGACAAAAAATACTGCCCGCCAATAAATGAAAATACAATCAGTGCGATGACGATCGCGCTATTACTCGCCGGGCCATAGCGTAAAGCGGGTGCAATAATCCGGTTGTTTAAGTAGAGCAGAGTGAGTGCTAAGAATGGCATAAACAAGGCGCCAGTCACCGAATATAAAATGATCAGCCAAACCGGTTTACCCATATATAGCAGCGTGATGGGTGGGATAGCTATATACACCAAGGCCAGTCGGTAGCCCTTATCATGTACCCCGGCGGTTGGCAGTTTACTGCGCCAGTGTGCGGTTGCGTCGGTGAAAATATATGGCACGCCCTGCCAAACACCCAGCATAGAGCTGAATACTGCAGCCCAAACGCCGATTAAAAACAGCTCTCTAAAGATTGGTTTGAGTAAGACACCAAGCTGGTCGGCCATAGCGAGTAATATATGAGTGCCCGATTCTGATGCCGGCGCAGACTGAGCGGCGAGAATCATAATACCCATGCCAAATAAGGCGGTAATCGAGTAGGCAATGAGTAGATCTAAACGCGCTAGTTTGAGTGAATTGGTGTTGTGCCAGCCTTTTTCCCGCATCCAATAGCCGTAGCAGAGTAAGGTAACGCTGCCGCCGACACCGCCAATAAGGGCGAGGATCAAACTGAAATGTTGAGTGCTTTCGCTGTTTGTCGTTGACGAGGCACTGCCAATGCTTGACCAATCGCTGGCCAGCAGCGCCGCCATTACAGTGGCAAACATAAGCAGGATGAGGATCTTCATTGCTTGCTCAAACAGCGAGTAGCGTCCAAACAAGACTAATACAATAGCGAGTAATGAGTGCAGCGATGCCCAGCTATTAATAGAGAGCTGAGGCATAAGTGCATGAGCTGCCAAGCCGCAAGCGGCCATTAGCGCAGCGCCGACTAAAAATGCCCAAATAAATAAATAGACCAGAAAGTAGTAATGTATCCAGCGCGGCAGATACTCTAGCCATCCTGCCAGCAAGGTCTTGCCGCTGCTCAGTTGCCAGCGTGCTAGGCCTTCGTTGAGAGCGAGCTTAATGAGGGCGCCGAAGGCAATGGCCCATAACAGTTGAGTGCCAAGGCGGGCGCCAGATACCGCGGATGCTACTAAATCGCCGGCCCCTAAGCCCGTTGCGGCGACCACAAAGCCGGGGCCAATTAGGGTTAGGGTGCGGAGATGTTTCATGCTGAGTGTCCTGTTAGAATAGCGTGTGCGCTTGCCGTGTGGGCTTTATGTCTGAATGTAAACCAATAGTAAGATACTGCTAGCGTCTTCGGTAGTGATGGTTGTTATTGAAAAAGGTGTACTTGAAGGTATGAGTGAAAAAGATAAATCACTTGATCGGCTTAAAACCGGGCCGTTTTCCCGTCGTTTTGAGCTTTCTAAGCTTGGCGTTCGCTACGGCGCACGGGCAGTGCGGCAGAGCATTTGGCAGCGCATTGGCGGTGACAACGCCGCGGCCTTGGCTAAGCGAACTGAAAATATCGATTTTTTTGTTGAAGAGCTTGGCCGCCTGAAAGGCAGCGTGGTGAAAATTGGCCAGATGATGGCCACTTATGGCGACTATATGATGCCGCCAGAGGTTGCCGAGGCCTTACACAAATTAGAAGACAATACCCCACCCATGTCGTGGCGCGCGATTAGAAAAGTGATCGTCGAGGAATTAGGGGAAGAGACACTCGCCCTACTGGATATTGACTCGGAGCCCTTGGCTGCCGCCTCATTGGGACAAGTGCATCGCGCGGTACTGCGTGAAACCGGTGAATTGCTATGTATCAAAGTGCAGTATCCGGGGGTGGAAGACACTATCGACGCCGATTTTAGCGCCGTTATGCAGTTAATGAGGGTGTCGCGTCTAATACCCAGCACTCGCAATTTAGATGATTGGTTCGGCGATATTCGTTTGCTGCTTCATAAAGAAGTGGATTACGAGCAGGAGCGTTGCGATCTGGATTTCGTGAGACATTCACTGTGTGAAGACCCCCGATTTGTGGTGCCTAAAAGTTATCCGCTGTTTTGCACTCGGCGCGTTTTAACCATGAGCTTTGAACAGGCAGCATCGGTTAATTCGGCAGAGGTTGCTGCACTCGCGCAGCCGCGCCGGGATCGCTTGGGGCGGGCGGTACTAGATATGTTTCTTACGGAGTTGTTCGAGTGGCGTCGCATGCAGACCGATCCCAATTTCGGTAACTATCGGGTGCGTATAGATGAAAATGGCAGCGATGATAAATTAGTGTTGCTAGACTTTGGCGCCATGCGGCTATTACCCGAAGGCTTTGCCAGCGAGTTTTGCGATATGTTACTGGCGGCCTGCGCCCGCGATAAACCGCTTTTTTTAAGTCGCGCCATAAGCCTCGGCTTTATGAAGTCGCATTTTCCTCAGTCGGTACTCGACAACTTTGTGGATATTGGTGTCGATATTGCCGAGCCGCTGCGTAAAATCGATAGCAGCGTGCCGGCGCGCGCGATCACTGAGGGTGGCCAATACTGGTGGCGCAATAGCGGTCTGCCGCAGCGTATTGCCAAGCGCGCAGTCACCGCGTCGATAAGTAAATATTTCGCGCTACCGCCGAAAGACTTTCTCTATGTGATGCGAAAATTGATGGGGGTCTACGCCTTGATTGCTCTTCTTGATGCAAAGTTTGCCGCTGACGACACCCTAGAAAAGTATGTGGCCAAAGACAAGACATAAAAAAGGCCGCAAAGCGGCCAAAAAGGTTTGAGACTGATAGGGTGGTAACTTCTAAACGTCGGGTGATCTTACGTAGGAAAGGTCTATTTGGTTCACATCATTGTTTGTGCGATACCTTCTATGTCAAGAGTCAGTTCTACAATTTGCGAGGCAGGGCCTAGATCGAAGTCGATACCGAAGTCTTTGAGGGCAATTTCAGTGGTGCCGTGGAAGCCGTGACGGACGCCGCCCCAAGGATCTTTGCCACCGCCAATTTCAGTCACCGCAATGGTTACTGGCTTGGTCACGCCGCGCAAGGTTAGAGTGCCTTTCATCTCTGCTTTACCGTCGCCAAAGGCTTTGAAACTGGTACTTTTAAAGATTGCCGTGGGGTATTTATCTACCGCTAAAAAGTCTTTGTCGCGCAAGTGCTTGTCGCGCTCGGCGTGGTTGCTGTCGATACTGGCGGTTTTAATCGTGACATTTACAGACGATGCGTCGGGCTTGTCGGGGTCGTAATTGAAGCGGCCTTCAAAGTCATTAAAGCGCCCGTATAACCAGCTATAGCCTAAGTGTTTGATTTTAAACTGCACAAAGGCATGGGCGCCAGCGGTGTCGATTTTGTATTCGGCCGCATGCAGTCCACCACTCAAACTAAGTAGTGCGGTGAAGCCTAGGGCGATGAGTTTTTTCATAGTTCAGGTTCCTTTTGAGGTGAGTTCGCAATAGTGTTGTTGGCGTCACGCCCCAGCATTTTTAGCAGGGTTGAGTCGCGGTTTATGAAGTGATGTTTCAATGCGGCAAGCGCATGAACACCGGCGAGTAAAATTAGTGCCCAGGCGAGAATTTCGTGTATCTCGCCGGCGATATCTTCTTGGTTTTCTATGCCGTGCAAGGTGGCGGGTACGCTGAAAAAATTAAAAACCTCTATCTGTCGGCCATCTGCGGTCGAGATTAAATAACCCGCTGTCATCAGCATCAACATCAAGCCATACATTGCGAAATGGGTGAGATGCGCGGTCGTTCGCTCCCATTTTTTTAGTACAGGGTCGTCTTTGGGGCGAATATTGATACTGCGCCATCCAATACGAGCCAGCAATAATATGAACAATAGAACGCCAATGCTTTTGTGAATGGTCGGCCCATCCTGGTACCAGGGGTCGTAGTAAGACAGCTGACGCATCCAAATACCTAAGGCAAACATGCCGATGACGACCATGGCCATCAGCCAATGAATGCCCACGCTTACCCAGCCGTAGCGACTGCGGGTATTCTTTGCTGGCATGACGGCTCCCTGTGTATAGCTATTTCTTATAGCATAAGTATATAAACAATTTTTTAATAGAAAAGTGCAAAATTCTGACTGAATTGATCGAATTATCAGATGAACGGTATGTATGGCTTGTAATTGTGCCTATCCCATCGGCATCATCCAGATGCCGAATTCAATGTGGAAGCAGTATTGAGTTTAGGAAAGCTAAACAAGCGAGGCATGCTCGTTAGCGTGGTCAAAAATGACTGTGCAGGGGGCTGCGGTCACTGATAGTAAATACAAGTGGCGTTTATTGCACTAGGCAAAAGAGCTGACCTAGATAGCGGCGCATAAAATCAGTTGAGCTAGACGAATTATCGACCGGCCAACATATTAGCTAGGCGATCAACTTCCGCAACCTCAGAGCTTGCTGGTACTAATTGAATCTCATCGCAACCTAAGGCCTCTATCGCGTCTAAGCCGTCCTTGATTGCGATGGGGTCGTGCATGGTCATCATCTTGGCAATATTACGCGCGTCTTTTTCGCCAAAGGTTTTTAAGTAATCAAAAACATAGTCGCTAAGTGCTGCCTCGGCATTCGCTGCCAGTGAATACCAGAACCCCGCCATGCGGTAGGGCTTTTCTTCGCGGCCAGATTCCTGCCATGCAGTATCGGCTGAGGTGAAAAAGTGGTTAATAAGGTCTGCGTTGCCATCCATTGCGAAGCCATACAAACCGTCGGCCCATTTAGAAACGCGTTGAATGCTTTTGGGTCCCATCGCGCCAACCAAAATCGGTGGTCCGCCAGCTTGGATGGGGGTGGGTCCCACTTCCTCTAAGCCTTCTAGCAATTCACCGCGCCAGACTTTCTTCATAATGGCAATTTGATCATCCATTTTCTGAAAGCGATTTTTAAAGCTGGCATCAAGTGCCTCATAGTCTTTTTCGCGTCCGCCGACACCGACGGTTAGTGTCACACGGCCCTCAGATAATATGTCGAGGGTGGCAATTTCTTTGGCGGCTTGCACTGCGCTGTGCATGGGTAAAACATATAAGGCAGGAATGATCCTGACGCGCTCAGTGGCTGCGGCGGCGAAGGCGAGAATATTGCGCATTTCATAGCTGTAGCCAGTCACTCGCTCGCCGCAGGACAAGCTGGCGAATGGTCCTTGGTCGATAATTCGACACCAGTCTTTAAAATTTTGGCGACTAATGCCGCGCTGCATATAGGGAAGGCAAACACCTATTTTCATATAAAATCCTGTGTGCTTATTTTTATATTGATAGAGGGCTTTGTCTGAGCGAGAGATGGCCGCAGGGCAAAGTCGTTAACAGCTATTGTACGTTCTCAATTTATACAGCGGGCGAATACCGCAAAAACACATGCTAAAGGTATAAATAAACAGACTAGGGTATTGGGCACTGCCGATATTAGATGATCATTTGTCGCCACCTTGCGGTGAGATTATCAATGACAAAAACTAATAAAGAGATACTCGGTATGGACGAGTTTTTGGCCTAGTGAAAAATACTAGCTCGCCAGAGTGGCGCTAGAGATCTTAGCGCTGACGAACTTGCCGCTTGTCCACATAAAGCGTTCGGCGTTACCTCTACCTTGCATCTGGGGTTCCATAGATAGGGGCTAGTGTTACGCTTGGTTCGCAAAAGTATTCGCTACGCTCACCAGAATACCCGTTCATTGTCGGGTATGACGGACGAGGTATGGAGTGTTTTTCCGGATGGTAGGGTATGACAGAGTTTGCAGTGGCTTTGATGGGCTGCCGGGTATTCCGCGATACAGTGCGGTGGACGTTTTGGGTGACACCCGGACAACCTAGATGCCACCTCGAACAATATTAAGGGTGTGACTGCATCACTGCTTCGGCAATATTCTTGATAGGGTCTATCTGGTTCATGCTGTAAAAATGCATGCCGGGTGCGCCACCTTCCATAAGAATGTGGCAGAGCTCGGTCACAAATTCATTGCCGAACTCAATAATACTTTGTTGGTCGTCACCGTAACCGTCTAATTTCTGAGATAACCAGCGCGGGATTTCTGCGCCGCAGTTACGTGAGAAACGCGCCAGATTTTTATAGCTGGTGATGGGCATAATGCCGGGATAAATCGGTTTATCAATGCCGGCTTTTTCGCAGGCATCCAAAAAGTAAAAATAGGAGTCGGCACTAAAAAAGTATTGGGTGATCGCGCTGTTTGCGCCAGCATCAAATTTGTCTTTGAGAAAGCTAATGTCGGCGTTGTAGTTTTTAGCGTCGGGGTGGATTTCAGGATACGCCGCAACATCTAATTGAAAGTGATCGCCAGTGTGCTTGCGAATGAACTCAACTAATTCTCGCGCGTAAACCAAACGGGTTACGCCGGTGCCAGAAGGTATGTCACCGCGTAGGGCAACGATACGATCAATACCAGCATCTTTGTAGTTGTTTAATAACTCTAAAATATCCGACTCTTCATCGCCACCAAAGGATAAATGCGGAGCCACAGACAAGCCGGCATTTTTTGTTTCCAGGACGATATCACGGGTATTATCGCGGGTGGATCCGCCTGCGCCATATGTCACCGAGAAGAACTCGGGATTGAGTGCAGCCAGTTGCTTGCGAATATCTTTTAACTTTTCCCTGCCGATGTCGGTTTTAGGCGGAAAAAATTCAAAGCTGTAGCGGTTTGCCATGATATGTTCCGGTAAGAAAGGCAATAAAGCCCCTCATAAATATGTGATTTAGAAATGCTATAACAAAATTATTGGCGTGCCGCGGACGACACGCCAATACACACTACTTAGTATTTATATTAGTACTTGTAGCTTTCTGGTTTAAACGGACCTTCAGCGCTAACGCCAATATAGTCTGCTTGGCCGGTACTGAGTTTGGTCATGACGCCACCAAATCCAGCAACCATGGCGGCAGCCACTTCTTCGTCTAGCTTCTTAGGCAATACTTCAACGGTGATTGTGGTCGCTTTGACGCTGGGCTCTAGATCGGCGAAGCGACGCTCGTATAAGTACATTTGAGCTAATACTTGATTGGCGAAAGAACCATCCATAATACGGCTTGGGTGACCAGTTGCGTTGCCTAGGTTTACCAAGCGACCTTCTGAAAGCAGAATCAAATGGTCGTTAGCGGCCTTGCTGCGGTAGATCAGGTGAACCTGTGGTTTAACTTCTTCCCACTCCCAGTTCTTGCGCATAAAGGCAGTGTCGATTTCATTATCAAAGTGACCGATGTTGCACACTACGCAGGCATTTTTTAAGCTTTTCAGCATATTAGAATCACATACATTGACGTTGCCAGTGGTGGTGACTAGCAAGTCGGTAGTACCCAATACTAAAGTGTTAATGCAGGCTGCGGTGCCATCATTGATGCCGTCGATAAACGGTGACACCACTTCAAAGCCGTCCATGCACGCTTGCATGGCGCAGATAGGATCTATCTCGGTAATTTTAACAATCATGCCTTCTTGGCGAAGCGACTGTGCAGAACCCTTGCCGACGTCACCGTAGCCAATAACCAGCGCTTTTTTGCCAGATAGCAGGTGGTCGGTGCCGCGTTTAATGGCATCGTTTAAGCTGTGACGGCAGCCATATTTATTGTCATTCTTAGCTTTGGTAACCGAGTCATTAACGTTGATGGCAGGCACTTTCAATTCGCCTTTCTTCATCATTTCGTGCAGACGATGAACGCCCGTTGTAGTTTCTTCGGTAATGCCGTGAATGATCTCCATCATTTCTGGATACTTCTCGTGAAGCAGGCCGGTTAAGTCGCCGCCATCATCCAGCACCATATTCGCATCCCAAGGCTTGCCATCTTTTAAAATGGTTTGCTCAAGACACCACTCATATTCATCGTCGGTTTCGCCTTTCCAAGCAAAAACCGGAATACCCGTAGCAGCAATTGCCGCAGCGGCGTGATCCTGGGTAGAGAAAATATTGCATGATGACCAGCGAACTTCTGCACCAAGCTCGACCAAAGTTTCAATTAACACTCCGGTTTGGATTGTCATGTGAATACAGCCAAGAATCTTTGCGCCAGCCAAAGGTTTTTCTGCGCCGTATTTATTGCGCAAAGCAATTAGTGCAGGCATTTCGCCTTCAGCGATATTGAGCTCTTTGCGGCCCCATGCTGCTAGGCTGATATCGGCTACCTTAAAGTCAGTGAATTCAGTTAATTCAGTTTTAATTTTCGTTACGGTGCTCATAGTCATATCCTTTGATTTCGTTGAATGCCGCCGAATTACAGCGCATTTTTAAGCGCGTCGGCGCGGTCGGTTTTTTCCCAGCTGAATGCTGTACTAGTTTCAGATTTAGTTTCGCCGTTTTCCTTCCACGTATACGTGTGTTGATAAGGATCTCGACCAAAATGACCGTAAGCTGCGGTCGGTTGGTAAATGGGATGAGCCAAATCCAACATTTTGGTGATGCCGTAAGGGCGGAGGTCAAACACTTCACGCACTGCCGTAATCAATTTTGCGTCGCTTACTTTACCGGTGCCGAAAGTATTAATAGCGATTGAGGTTGGCTCTGCAACACCAATAGCGTAAGACACCTGGATTTCACAGCGGTCTGCCAGGCCTGCGGCAACAATGTTTTTGGCAACATAGCGGCCAGCATATGCCGCGCTTCGGTCTACTTTAGACGGGTCTTTACCCGAGAACGCACCGCCACCGTGACGGGCCATACCGCCGTAAGTGTCGACAATAATCTTGCGGCCGGTTAAGCCGCAGTCGCCAACGGGGCCGCCGATAACGAAGTTGCCTGTTGGGTTGATGTGGAATTTTGTGCCCGCATGCAGCAGTTCAGGCGGCAAGACGTGTTTGATTATTTCTTCACGCACGGCTTCTTGTAAATCAGCTTGTGCAATTTCGGGATTGTGTTGGGTAGACAGTACAACGGCGTCTATCGCAACCGGCATGCCATTCTCATAGCGCAGCGTAACTTGGCTTTTCGCGTCTGGACGCAACCACGGCAATACTCCGTTCTTGCGAAGGTAGGCTTGACGCTCAACCAGGCGATGAGAGTAAAACAGCGGAGCGGGCATTAATGATTCGGTTTCGTTGGTAGCGTAGCCAAACATCAAACCTTGGTCACCGGCGCCTTGATCTTCTGGGTTGGCGCGGTCAACACCTTGGTTAATGTCGACTGATTGTTTGCCAATAGCGTTCAGTACCGCGCAGCTTGCACCGTCAAAACCGACGTCTGAGCTGTTGTAGCCAATATCGATAATCACGTTGCGAATAATGTCTTCTAGATCTACATAGCAAGATGTGGTCACTTCGCCGGCAACGATCGCCATGCCGGTTTTAACCATGGTTTCAACTGCGACACGAGCGTACTTATCGCGGGCAATAATGGCATCTAGCACGGCATCAGAAATCTGATCGGCCATTTTGTCGGGGTGTCCTTCCGATACCGACTCCGATGTGAATACGCTGTAGTCAGACATTTTATTGGGTCCTTTGTGGTTACCGGCGCTTATTAAACGCTGCGGTGCTGGTGTGTTAATAAAGTAAGGTGCGAGTAAAGGGGATCTGGCTTAATAAATTGCCGAACCTGTACTCGAAATCCATTCAGTTGTGCTAAATACGCCGCTGGACCATCCTGTAAACCACTGGCCTGTGCCCACTCCGTTAAATCGTCGGGCTCAAAACCCAGCCATAAATCGCCGCAAGCCTCTCTTGCCCAGCTTTGATCGTGGCGGCATAAATCCGTTACGCAAAATAAACCACCGGGTTTTAGCAAACGAGCTGCGTCTTTAAAAATGTCGGCAGGCGACGGTACATGATGGAGCACCATATTACTGATTACACAGTCTGCGGCATTCTCTTGGAGGTCAGAGTTGCGGCTGTCACCAAGAATAAACGAAACATTGTTAAGCGCCTGCTGGTTTATAAAGTTACTGGCGCGGGTAAGCATGGCATCAGCATTGTCTACGGCGACGACGTTTTCATAGTGCGGTGACAGCTCAGCTAAAAAGGCCCCTTCGCCGGGACCGATTTCCACCGCCAATTTACCTCCGGCGGGCTGGCTGCTGCGCAGTAACTCTAGGCAGCTTTGGCCGTAAACGCCGTAGGCGACCATCTGCTCCTGCTGTTCGCCAAACTCGCCGGCGTATTCTGCAAAAAATGCGCGTGACCGATCTGCTCGGCCCATATAAACCTGTTCTAGGCGAGTTTGCTGCTCTGGGCTTAGGCTCATTAAATCAGTGCTGCTAAGCAGGGCGTCATGTAACTCACTTAAAGAAGGGTGACGCGGTGTATAGGTGCGGCGATAAAACAGGTTATTGCCTTCACGCCGCTTGGTAATCAATCCAGCCGTGGTCAGGGTTTTAAGATGGTGGCTCATACCAGGCTGACGGCAGTCAAGGATGTGACACAGCTCTTGCACCGAATAGGCGTCGCGACTCAACACTCTTAGCACCTGTAGACGCATCACCTCGCCGCCCGCTTTGCAGAGTTGCAAAAGCTGGGTGTTGAGGGCTGGCGGAGCAGCAATTGGCGTGGGTGCAGTTTTCATGACGTGGCAGTGTAGCAGGGCTTTTTGCCTATATCAAAATATATTGATATAGGTTTGTGGCTGTGGACGGTGCTTTGCTCAAGACGGAAAATGCTTGAGATCTTGCCTTAATGCTTAGCTGGCTTTGAGGTAGTTATGGCAGGTAGAGGGGTATTAAAGAGTCGGGAAGCCAGGTCGGGGTATAGCCGAGCGCAGCGGGCATGGCTGCGATCGGTATACATAAATGAGGTGCTTACGGGTGAGCGCGAATACTAGTCACTTCTCTCCCAGCGGAAAGTCACACGCCCATTACAGGGACTGCGTTGCTTGGCTTCGACGGCAATGAGTGGCGAAAAATTCGATAGAGAACTTGGCCGAACTGAGACGGCAGTGAGCCGCTATTGTAGTGCTGGCCGTATTTCTTACAGACTTCTTGAACTTTCACGGACAGTTCTGCGTAGCGACGCGCCGGCACCGTTGGGAATAAATGGTGTTCAATTTGATGGCTGAGATTGCCCGATAGAATATGAAATATCTTGCCGCCACGTAGGTTGGATGAGCCGCGCAGCTGGCGTAAATACCAGTGACCGCGACCTTCTTTTTCCATAATGGATTTTGGGAATACTTCGGCGTCGGCGGTAAAGTGACCGCAGAAGATAATCATATAGGTCCAGAGATTGCGGATTAAGTTGGCCGTTAAGTTACCGCTAAGCACCGCGAAAAACATAGGGCCGGCGAGCAGGGGGAAAAACACATAATCTTTAAGAAGTTGATAACGGGCTTTTTTCAATACCGGCTCTAACTCCTTTTTAATCACTGCCTTGGATTTTCGGCCGCTAAATACTTTACCTAGCTCAAGCTCTTGAATCGCTATACCCCATTGAAATAGCACGGCAAGTAATAAAGCCCAAAGTGGCTGCAGCAGATAAAACGGGCGCCAGCGCTGCTCCGGGAATAAGCGCAGTAGGCCGTAGCCAATGTCGGCGTCCATGCCTTTAATATTGGTGTAGGTGTGGTGCAAATAGTTGTGGCTCTGACGCCAGTTGTCCGATGTGCCAGCGATATCCCATTCGAAGGTTTTACCATTGAGGGCTGGGTCGTTCATAAAGTCGTATTGGCCGTGCATCACATTATGACCGAGCTCCATATTGTCGAGTATTTTGGATATTCCCAGCACTAGAGTCCCGAGAATCCACGCGGGCGGAAAAAAGCTGAAATATAGCAGGGCTCGACCTATCACTTCGCTATAGCGCACGGTTTTAAGTACGCGGCGAATATATCTGGCGTCTACGTCGCCCACGTCCTGTAGCGCCGTTTGCTGGATGACATCAAGTTCGGCGCCAAAGGCGTCTAACTGTTCAGGGTTTAGCGGTCGATTTTTGACATGGCTCATGGTGGGTTTTCCTCTTTTATAGGTCTAGCTGCAGCGGGCCATTGGCTCTGCTGATACACAAGCGGATTGACGAATTGGTCGTGTTGTTTTGCTCGCCGCTGAACTGATTGGTGGTGCTGCCCTGTAATTTCTGGCAGCTACAGGTATTGCAGATACCCATGCGGCAACCGGATTCAACCGCAACGCCTTGAGCTTCTAAGGCATCAAGCAAACTCTCTTCATTGGAGACGTGAATAGTTCTGCCGCTGCGGTTTAATTGAATCGGTATCTGTTGCTGGACCTCGCTGTTGGCGGCAGTAGCCGGCGGCGTGAAGGCTTCAGCAGTAAAGTCGGGAGCTTGAGCACTCAGTAATGAGCGGGCAGTTTCAACAAAGGCGCTGCCTCCGCAGGCATAAATTATCGTGTCGCGGCAGTCGCCATGCAGCTGTTTAATTTGCTCTTCACTTATGCGGCCATCCGCTGGCGCCGCAGATCGCGTTGTCAGCCGGTGGACTTGCAGTTGCGGGTTATTGGCGCTCAGCTGGTTGAGCTCATCCTTAAAGCAGAAATGCGTTTCGTCATAATCCCAGTACAGCAAAGTGGTCGGTGGGCAAGTCTTCGTCTCGCACCGTTGGCGGAGTAAACCCATCAGGGGGCTGATACCACTACCGGCAGCGAGAAGGAGCACAGGATTTTCGCATTCGGGCTCGCTTGGCAAGCTCATGCCGCCAAAGGCCTGGCTAATTTCAAGGACGCTGCCGACCTTAATTGCGGTATGTAAATACCCGCTCATTTTACCCTGTGGGTCATGACGTACGGTTATTTCAAGATTCATTTCAGAGTTTGCTGTGTTCGATAGGCTGTAACTGCGGGTCACCCGGCGCCCCTCGATTTCGGCAGTGACATTGATATGCTGCCCCGCGTGGAAGCCAGCGAAATTTTTGTTGGGCCGCAAATGAATACTAAGGCTATTGCAGCCATTGCGTTCTACACAGAGTACCCGGGCAAAGCAGCGTTGCCAGGCTGCCGTTGTGCCAAACTCTCGCGCCCAAAAATCATAGCCGTCTGGGCCGATAAGGCTGGCGAGTGCGCGCTTTGAAAAGCTTTGCTTGCTTGTTTGCAGGCTCATTATGACTATGTCCGAGTGTGGATTTCCGAGCAAGTATACACATGTATATACGCTCGTGTATACGGTTGTGTATTCATCTGTATATACAGGCGCCTAAACATGCATTAGGCTGTCGGCATGAATTCAGGTGGTGGTGCTTAATGAGCAGAATAGAATTAGAAGCAGTGGCCTTAACTGAGCGTGAAACTCGCAAGGGCTCGGTGGCGGCGCAAGACCTTATGGATGCCGCCGTGGGCTTATTGGATTCACACCGCAGCGTGTCGACCTTGAGCTTGCGAGAAATAGCCCGCGCTGCAGGGATTGCGCCAAACACCTTTTATCGTCACTTTCGTGACGTCGATGAATTGACGGTGGCCGTGATTGATCAGGCTGGTCGCAGCTTGCGCGGGATTATTCGCGAGGCGAGGCAGCGTCTGTCGATTGAGCGCAGCGCCATCCGCACTTCGGTTGAAGCCTTTATGGATCAACTTGACGCTGACCAGCGATATTTACATGTCTTGCTGCGGGAGATGTCCACCGGCTCGGAAGCCTTTCGCCAGGCGGTAGACCGCGAACTTAGTTATTTTGAAGATGAGCTGCGGGAAGAGCTGGAAAAAATATCCGCTGCCACAGGCCATAAAGTTCATGAGCCGGGTTTGGCGGCCAAGGCGATTACTCGCTTGGTAGTGGCTATGGGCGCCAGTGCGGCGGACGCATCTAAGGAGCGTCGCGGCGAGATTACTGAGCAAACAGTCGTGATGATTCGTATGATTATGGAGGGCGCCGAGCAACTGGCGCGGAAAGCAGCCAAGGCTTGAAATGTTACTAGCCGACAAAATGCGTCATGCCGGATTTGATCTGGCTGCGGCGCTAGCCTCTTCGGTCTCCCGCCATTGCCCTATAAGTACTTCAGCCAGTCGTCGGTGAATTTGTCTATTTTCCCGTAAACATGTTCAAAGGCCTCCGCGCTCTTCTGATAGGGATCCGGAACTGGCTGATTTTCTGACCATTTTCCCAGCAGAAAGGTTTTGCCACTTACTTGCTGGGCGAGGGCGGTAACGCCTTTAATGTGGCGCTGCTCCATAACCAAAATTAAATCTGCCTGGAGCAGCATCTCGGTAGTGAGTTGGCGTGCGCGGTGTTCACTGGCGTCTACGCCATTGTTGATAAGGAGTTGGCCAGCGCTGGGATCAATAGGCTTGTCGACTAATGCGCCCAAGCCCGCTGATTGAATGATGATATTGGGTTTGTGGGCGAGCTTGTGTTTTAACAGGTATTCTGCAGACGGGCTGCGGCAAATATTGCCTATACATACCATCAGAATATTATTGAACATGGGGTTTGGGGCCTGAATGGTTCGTAGAAGGCATGATTTTCGCTGTCGAAGAGCTGCGGTGCAAGTAAATTGGCCATTTTTACGGTTCTGTTGTTTGCTGTCTGGTCGCCGGTAGGGGAAAATACTGCCACTTTGCAGCCCGCATAAATTTCAGGAGCCACCGATGCCCTCACGCAGTGATCTAGCGAACGCCATTCGCGTCCTCAGTATGGATGCCGTTCAGAAAGCCAAATCTGGTCACCCAGGCGCCCCGATGGGGATGGCCGATATTGCCGAAGTATTGTGGCGCGATTATCTCCAGCACAACCCCAACAATCCGTCTTGGGTAAACCGTGATCGCTTTGTGCTTTCTAACGGCCACGGCTCGATGCTTATCTATTCACTCCTACATCTCTCAGGTTACGACTTAGCCATTGAAGACCTGCAGCAGTTCCGCCAATTGCACAGTCGCACGCCTGGCCATCCTGAATACGGCTACACCCCGGGTATAGAGACAACTACCGGTCCATTGGGGCAGGGACTTGCCAATGCGGTGGGTATGGCTGTGGCAGAGAAGGTGTTGGCCGCGCAATTCAATCGCGCCGGATTTGATATTGTGGATCACTATACCTACACCTTCCTTGGTGATGGCTGCATGATGGAAGGTATTTCCCATGAAGTGTGTTCATTGGCGGGCACCTTGGGTCTAGGCAAGCTGATTGCATTTTACGACGACAACGGCATTTCGATTGATGGTGAAGTAGAAGGTTGGTTCACCGACGATACTCCCGCCCGCTTTGAAGCCTACGGCTGGCATGTTATTCCCGCGGTGGATGGCCACAATAGTGCGGAGATTGCCCGCGCCATTGAAGCCGCCCACGCAGAAAGCAATAAACCGACGCTGATCTGCTGCAAAACGATCATCGGCAAAGGTTCACCAAACAAGCAAGGTAAAGAAGAGTGTCACGGCGCCGCCTTGGGCGATGTTGAAATTGCCCTTACCCGTGAAGCTTTGGGCTGGCCGCATGCACCCTTTGATATTCCAGAAGAAATCTACGCTGAGTGGAATGCGCAAGACAAAGGCAAGGCCTTAGAAGCTGATTGGGATAAAGCCTTTGAAGCCTACGCAACCCAATACCCAGAGCTGGCAGCGGAGTTTGGTCGTCGCGCAGCGGGCGATTTACCAGTAGATTTTGCCGATAAGGCCACGGCCTATATTGCCCAGTGTCAGGCAGAATCTAAAGATTTGGCTACCCGTAAAGCCTCACAGCTGTGCTTAGAAGCTTACGGTGCGATGCTGCCAGAGTTGTTTGGTGGCTCAGCAGATTTGGCCGGCTCTAACCTAACGATTTGGAGTGGTGCCAAAGCCATCAACGCTAAAGATGCCAGTGGCAACTACTTGCATTATGGGGTTCGCGAGTTTGGTATGTCGGCGATGATGAACGGTATTGCTCTCCACGGCGGCTTCATTAACTATGGCGCGACCTTCCTAATATTTATGGAATATGCCCGTAACGCCGTGCGTATGGCGGCCATCATGGGCCAGCGCTTGATTCATGTTTATACTCATGACTCAATTGGTCTGGGTGAAGACGGCCCAACGCATCAGCCCGTTGAGCAAATTGCGAGCTTGCGCGGCACTCCCAATATGTCATTGTGGCGTCCCTGCGATATGACTGAATCTGCAGTAGCATGGAAAGCAGCTCTTGAGCGCACCGACGGCCCAAGTGCATTAATTTTTACTCGTCAAGCTCTGCCGCATCAGCAGCGCAGCGACGAACAGCTAGCCGCAGTGGCTCGCGGTGGCTATGTATTGAGCGATTGCGACGGTGAGGCAGAGGCCATTATTATTGCCACAGGCTCAGAAGTTAAATTGGCTATGGCGGCTCAGCATATCTTGAGTGCTAAGGGCAAAAAAGTCCGTGTTGTGTCCATGCCCAGCACCGATGTCTTCGATAGCCAAGAAGGCGATTACCGCGAATCTGTGCTGCCAAGTAATATACCCACCCGCGTCGCTGTTGAAGCAGCACATCGTGACTACTGGTATAAATATGTTGGTTTAGACGGGCGTATTGTGGGTATGGATAGCTTCGGCGAATCGGCACCTGCAGAAGCTTTGTTTGAATATTTTGGTATTACCACCGAGGCTGTTGTTGACGCCGTAGAGGATTGCTTAGACTAATGTTGCGACTGGCCATAAACGGATACGGCCGCATTGGGCGCTGTGTATTACGCGCCCTTTACGAATCGCCTTTGCGGGCAAGCATGCAGATTGTCGCCATTAACGAGCCGGCAGATTTAGCGACGATTGCCTATCTGACCAGATACGACAGCACCCATGGGCGCTTTCCCGGTTCGGTAGAGTATCGTCATGGCAGCTTAGTGGTGAATGACGACGTGATTGCGGTAAGTCACCATGATGACATGGCGAAAGTGGATTGGAGTCGCCACAATATCGACGTGGTACTGGAGTGTTCTGGTGTTATTAGTCGCTATGCGGATCTAGAGGCGCATATCGAACGTGGTGCTCGCCATGTGTTGCTTTCTCAGCCCGGCGAATCGGGTATCCCCACTATTGTGTACGGTTTAAACCACCACGAGCTGGATCCTGAACAGCGCATTGTGTCCAATGCATCTTGTACAACCAATGGGATTGTGCCGGTCATCGATGTTTTAAATAAGGCCTTTGGCGTGCGGTCCGGTTGTATTACAACCATCCACTCGGCGATGAATGATCAGCCAGTGCTGGATGCGTATCACCACACCGATTTGCGAAAAACCCGCGCAGCGGGCTTGTCTATGATTCCGGTAGATACCGGTTTGGCAGTGGGCATTGGTCGTATTATCCCTGAGCTTGATGGTCGGTTTGCCGCTCGTGCGGTGCGCATTCCAACCCACAATGTCTCTGCTATGGAATTAACGGTGAGCTTAGACGCCGACGTTAGTGTCGAGGATGTAAACGCGGCGCTTAAAATGGCTGCTAGTGGCCGCCTGTCCGGTATTTTGGGTTATAGCGATGAACCTTTGGCGTCCTGTGATTTTAACCACGATCCGCACTCGGCGATTGTGGATGCCGGTCAGACCCGTGTTGCCGGGGAGCTGGTGAGTTTATTTACCTGGTTCGATAATGAATGGGGTTACGCTAATCGGATGCTGGATGTGACGGCGCACTGGCTTAAATAAGCCAGCTAAGCGCGATTCTTGCTTAAATAGTTTTTGCTGATTACTGGTGAGTTGACGCCGGTAAAACAGGTAAATGGGTCGAGTCCAGCGATGGCTAAATGACCCTCGGAAAACAGGGAATAGAACATGGCAGTAATTGAAATGCGGGATTTGGATTTGGCCGGCAAGCGTGTGCTTATTCGCGAAGATTTGAATGTACCCATTGCCGATGGCAAAGTGACTTCAGATGCGCGTCTGCGCGCGGCGTTACCAACCTTGAAGTTGGCACTGCAAGCGGGTGCCAAAGTGATTGTGATGTCTCATCTTGGCCGTCCTACCGAGGGCGAGTTTGATGCGCAATACTCGCTTAAGCCAGTAGCGGACTATTTAAATGAGGCGCTAGGTATCCCAGTGGCGTTGCTGGACGATTGGCAAAGCGGCGTTTCCTTAGAAAATGGCCAGCTTGCCCTGCTTGAAAATGTGCGCTTTAACATCGGCGAGAAAAAAGACGCTGACGATCTGGCAAGAGCCTATGCCGCTCTTTGTGATGTGTTTGTGATGGACGCCTTTGGCACCGCGCATCGCGCGCAGGCGTCTACCCATGGCGTTGCTAAATTTGCACCGATCGCCTGTGCTGGACCGCTTTTGGCTAGTGAACTGGACAATTTGCAGCGCGCACTGGCAAATCCAGCGCGCCCCTTTGTCGCCATCGTCGGTGGCTCGAAGGTGTCGACCAAATTAACTGTGCTTGAAACCTTGTCAGACAAGGTAGATCAGTTGATTGTTGGCGGTGGTATCGCCAATACGTTTTTAGCGGCGGCGGGCCATAACGTGGGTAAATCGCTTTATGAAGAAAGCCTTATTCCTAAAGCCAAAGCTTTAATGGAAAAGTGTCATATTCCTATTCCCACCGACGTTATTACCGGTAAAAAATTCGACGCCAACGAGCCGGCGACCTTGCGTCCGGTTGAAAATGTGGGTGATGACGATATGATTTTTGATATCGGTCCGGTGTCTGCAGCCTGCGTTGCCGAAATTTTGAAGCAAGCGGGTACTATTATATGGAACGGCCCAGTTGGGGTGTTTGAATTTGATCAGTTTGCTGATGGCACTGAAGATATTGCTAGAGCTATTGCTGAATCCAGTGCATTTTCCATTGCCGGTGGTGGTGATACCCTAGCCGCAGTGGACAAGTTTGGTATTGCCGATCAAGTGTCGTATATCTCGACTGGTGGTGGCGCATTTTTAGAATATGTAGAAGGCAAGGTATTGCCTGCTGTAGCGATCTTGGAAGAGCGCGCTAAAACCTAATTCATTAGGTTTTATGCAGTAGCCGGCTCGGATCTAAACGAATTTAGTAAAACTTAAAAGGAACTCACAATGGCACTTATTAGTCTGCGTCAAATGCTGGATCACGCCGCCGAATACAGTTATGGCGTCCCCGCGTTTAATGTTAACAACTTGGAACAAACCCGGGCCATTATGGAGGCTGCTCGCGAAACCAATAGCCCCGTTATCATGCAGGCATCTGCTGGCGCGCGTAAATATGCAGGCGCACCTTTCCTGCGTCATATGATTCTAGCGGCGATTGAAGAATTTCCAGAAATTCCAGTGGTTATGCACCAAGATCACGGCACCAGCCCAGCTATTTGCCAGCGCTCTATGCAACTGGGTTTTAGCTCGGTAATGATGGATGGCTCATTGTTAGAAGACGGTAAAACGCCGGCGGACTATGACTACAACGTTGCCGTTACCCGTAAAGTCGTTGAAATGGCGCATGCCTGTGGCGTATCGGTTGAAGGCGAGTTGGGCTGCCTAGGTTCACTGGAAACCGGCCAGGCCGGTGAAGAAGACGGCGTTGGCGCTGAAGGCATATTGTCTGCGGAGCAAATGCTTACAGACCCAGAAGAAGCGGCTGACTTTGTTGCTAAAACTGGCGTTGATGCCTTGGCGATTGCCTGTGGCACTAGCCACGGCGCCTACAAATTTACCCGTCCTCCGACTGACGATATTCTTGCAATCGACCGCATTAAAGCGATCCATGCACGTATTCCCGATACGCATTTGGTTATGCACGGCAGTTCAAGTGTGCCCCAAGACTGGTTGGCAATTATTAATGAATACGGCGGCCAAATCCCTGAAACCTATGGCGTGCCGGTTGAGCAAATTGCCGAAGGTATTAAATACGGCGTACGGAAGGTGAATATCGATACCGATTTGCGTTTGGTATCCACGGGTGCGATTCGTCGTTTCATGGCTCAGAATCCTAGTGAATTTGATCCACGTAAATATCTGCAAGAAACCATTAAAGAAATGAAGGCGATTTGTATTGCCCGCTATGAAGCGTTTGGTACTGCGGGTAACGCCTCTAAAATCAAACCAATGAGTTTGGAAGCCATGTATATGGAATACGACTCAGGCCGTTTGAACCCTAAAGTAAGGTAATCCCCTCTGGCTGCCTGAGTTTTCAGGCAGCCGCATGAACTGCAGCACTCCGCATAGTATTTCCTGTCTTTAAATACCAAGGGCTTCCTCCGTGGCGATTGCCACCCTATAGAATTGATCGCCTAGAAGTGGATAGCCACGCCAATATTGTCGTGGGGCGACTGTGGACGCCGTGCTTATCAGGATTCCGGTTTATATCACGCTGTTTAATTCGCGATTTCTCCCCACTTCTGTATTATTCAGTAGCTAAGTTTAAGAAAAATATAGTGCTTGGTCGGTGTCTGTTTTGGCTGAGCTAGTCGTCGTCTAAAACTGCGACGGGGGAGTGTGGGGGTATCGTTACGCCCTTAGAGCTTCGGGAGTATGATCAAACACATGAGCATTTAAATACCTGCTGTATCTGAGGGTTATGCTCAATTGCTAGTAATCTGAATGGGAGTGTAGTGACATGAACAGTAGTGTAGAGATATCGGACAATATTGAGCAGGCATCTATTCTGCGGGCCGCCTTCGATGCCCAGCGAGCGGCTTACCTTGCGGCGCCGGTGCCAGATTACGCGCAGCGCAAGCAGGACTTACTTACCCTAAAGCGCATGATTAATGAAAACCGCGATGCAATTATTGCGGCCATATCTGAGGATTACGGCAACCGTTCTCGCCATGAGAGCTTATTTGCTGAAATTATCACCGTTACTGACGGCATAAACGGCATCATTAAGCAGATGAAAGGCTGGATGAAAGTGCAGCGTCGTCATGTTGACCAGATGATGTTCCCCGGTGGCAAAAACCGAGTTATTCCGCAACCGCTTGGCGTTGCAGGTTTAATCATCCCCTGGAACTTTCCGATTAACCTGAGCATGACTCAAATTACTGCAGCTTTTGCAGCGGGTAACCGTGCAATGGTGAAAATGTCAGAAAACTCAATTGCGCTTACACGGCTATTGATCTCGGTGGTGCCTAACTATTTCCCGCCCGAGAAACTGATATTCTTTGAAGAAACTGGACAGGTTGGAATCGAGTTTTCAACACTGCCTTTTGATTTGCTAGTGTTTACTGGTTCTGGGCAAACAGGTCGAGCAGTCATGGCGGCGGCGGCCAAAAATTTAACGCCGGTGGTATTGGAATTAGGTGGCAAAGCGCCGGCCATTGTCGATCCCGATTATCCTTTGGAAAAAGCCGTAGACCGCATTTTATTCATCAAGCAGTTTAATGCCGGACAGATCTGTACCAACGTCGATTATGTCTTTGTTCACCAAAGCAAAATTGAAGAGTTTGTCAGCGCCGCGCAGAGCTGGGTAAATAAGCATTGCCCAGATATAAACAGCCCTGACTACACCTCTATTATCGATAATCGCTCATTGCAGCGCCTTGAAAGCACGCTGGAAGATGCGCGCAGCAAAGGTGCACGGGTCATTAATTTGCACGGTGAGCAAACTAGCGATCCAGCAACACGCAAGATGCCTCTGCATTTGGTTTTAGATAGTAGCGCCGACATGAATATTCGCAGCCGCGAAACCTTTGGCCCGCTGCTCTTAGTTATGGCCTACGATCAGCCAAGCGACGTTATTAACTATGTAAACGCCAATGATCGCCCTCTGGCTATTTACCCCTTTACCAATAAGCGCGCACTGCAAGACCGATATATTGAGAACATCATGTCTGGTGGTGTAACCGTCAATGATGCGCTTTTCCACGTTGCCCAGCACGACATTCCCTTTGGTGGTGTTGGTCCTAGTGGTATGGGGCATTACCACGGTTATGAAGGTTTCGTTACCTTCTCGAAATTAAGGCCAATATTCTATCAAGCCTCCTTTTCGCCAATGCGTTTCTTGCGCCCACCGTACGGTAAATTTGCTACCCAATTCTTCGACTTTTTAGTGAAGTTTAAGAGCTGATTATATTGTGGTTGGCATATATAGTAATTTGGCGTTCAAGCATTATTTGAATCGCTGATAGCTTGGGAGTCTTGTCGTTACGCGGCTGGCTCCCATGGTATTGAAGGTATCGACGGCTTGATCTCGCACATAGCTAGCACTTAACCATTCTGTTATGCCTTTCCTCTACCGTTATTTTTAGCGGCTAAGATACAGATCTGTGCAAGTAGGCTCTCCTCAAAACCATTGATACGACGTGGTTGTTGCCACTGTCGACCGTCAGTACTTTATTCGAAATGCCAAGCAAGAACTGGTGACTGGGCGCAGCATTCCGTCTCGGGAGTTACTCGAGTGAGTTTAGCGCTGCGCGAGATCTTGGCGCGTTCACGGATTCTACATTGGGCTGCGGGAGTGACCTGTGCGCTTAATCCAACGATCGTGTCAACGCTCGTCGCGGTATTTCACTAGCAGCCAAATGTTTAAAGGCTAAGTGAACGCGTCACCGGCCGCTTAGTGGCAGCGTCAATGTCTGCTGCTGAGGCGGTCTCTGCAGCCAGTGCCACCGGCATATATGCTCGCTATTATTGCGCTGGGAAAATATTGACGACCCACCTGACCCACTTTTTTGTGGGCGCAAACACAAAATATAATCTCCAGGGTCGCCGTCGGGTAAATACTATTTCTCTACCGAGATGGTTAACCGGCTGGGGTAACACTGGCAGCCGTTGTATAAGCAGAGCTATATACTCAAATTTGGTGGCGTCGTCCTTAATAGCGCTACCTTTTTAACTTGTGTCAGGCGCGGCAACAACAGGCTAAATAAAATATTAGCCTGGTTAGGGTGTTAGCCAGCGAATAGTCGTAGCTGAGATTTCTGCCCGCTGGTGTCCTTTGGGGCTGAGTGATAACCAATCCATATGTGTCACCGTGGCAGTGATAATAGCCAAATTAGGGTTCTCTTCTAATGCCATAGTTGCCGCGTCGGGTAGTGCGTCACCCGGGGCAAAAGGCGAAAGATAATCCTGGCGTGCGGGGCTTTGTTTAATCCTTTGCCATGCCTTATCTACCTCTGCACCGCTGGTTTCTATTCTCGCCTGCGCGCTTATTCTAAGCTGCCAATGTAGTACCGAGCTCCAAAATACCAGTTGAATTTGGTCTGAGGCCCTTAGCTGGCCGACTTTAGGGCTGCGAGAGTCGGTAAAAAATTGCAGTGTTTGGGTGTTGCGGCAAACCTTTCGTAACACCACTGTGCGAGCTTGAGGTAAGCCAGCAATATCAATGCTGGCCAGTACGGGCGTTCGCCAAGGGTGTTTTCGACCAGTATTAGCCTGTTCAAGTTCCCGCCATATACTATCGGCCAGTGTGCTCAGATCCATATCAGCAGCTCATATTGCTAAATCAATTAAAGGCTAAGCATAGCCTTTAATTTGCTGCGTGTATGGTTGGATGAGGTCTGTGTAGGAAACCGGCCTTGGTAACGCTGCGCGGAGATACACGTTTATACTGCTTGGTTAATTGCTTGGCTACTTTTTTAAAGACGCCAAATTATAGAAATTTGTAATATTAAATAGGGCGCGTGGTATCTGGTCCTGTCGCGCTTGCAATAAAGACGACGGTCGAATTTTGAAATAGCTGAATTATTACTTAAATCATATATAAATATTGGCGCATAAGTTCTAGTTCGTCGGCATGATTATTTCTATATAATTTAGCGAAATTTTAGAATGATAAGAATAGATTAGACAGTACTAATTATTAAGAGGTCGTTTTATGAATATGCCTGCGCAGATTAATTCCTGGGTCATTGATCATTATATAAAAGATAAGCTGGATGGCTCGGAGTTGCGTTGGGTGTCGCGTCCCATGCCAGCCATAGAGTCTGGTCAAGTATTGATTAAAAGCTGCCTACTATCAATCGATGCCTCTAATCTGTTGTGGCTAAGCGAAAAAGAAGACTATCTTCCGCAGCTGCAAATTGGCGATATTATGCGCGGCAATATTATTGCCCGAATTGAATATTCAAGCCATCCTAGTTTTGCCGAGGGTGAGTACATTCTTAGTCTGCAAGGCTGGGCAGACTATATGGTAATTGATGGTGATGCCTTATTGAATAATAAATTAACTGTTAAATTTAAACCTCATCCCAATTTGCCACTCGATGCTTACATTGGCACTTTAGGAATTACCGGCTGGTCGGCCTATATCGGAATGATGGAGATTGGAAGGCTCAAAGCAGGTGAGCGAGTGTTGATTAGTGGCGCTGCGGGGGCGACTGGAATCATGGCGGCGCAAATTGCTAAAGCGGCCGGTGCAAAAGTCTACGGTTTAGCGGGTGGTGCCGATAAATGCCGCTTTTTAAAAGAGATCATTAAGCTGGATGGCACTATAGATTACAAGGCGACAGAAAATTTACAGGGTGCTATTTTTCAGCTAATGCCTGAGGGTGTTCAAGTCTTCTTTGATAATGTGGGTGGCGAGACCCTCGATGCCGTATTGCCTAATATGTGTATCAATGGCCGAATCGTCGCGTCGGGAAGTGTTTCGCAATATGGGAAGTCTGAGCAGTACGGCATTAAGAAATTGCCCCTAATCACTTCTAAGCGCTTGCGAATGGAAGGCTTCTTAATACTCGATCATTTGCATGAAATAAATGAGGTCTTAGCGGTCATGGAAAAATGGCTGCTGGAGGGCAAGTTAATCAATAAAAATCATATTCTTTATGGCCTTGAAAATGCCCCAGATGGGCTGGCTAAATTAATTTCAGGCGGAAATATCGGCAAGCTCGCGGTGTATATAAACTCGTAATTATTATTGGATACTTTAGCGCTAATTTTTATTGTCAGGATAAGTAATTATCAATTCAAACAAAAATTAGTCTGCTATGTTCATCCTTCTTTATGGCTGTTTACGGTCGATCCTAAACAGCCATAAATGATCGCTTTTGCGGTGTGCGCTAATAATTTTAAAGCTAAAGTCATTCATCTAAATATTCTTGCATCGAATTTAGTTATTTAAACACTAGTTTAGTTAACGCGGTATTCTCCCTTCGACACCATCATTTATATAGTAATGGTAATAGCTGTTTGCGCTGGACAATCGAATAGGCGTTCCGTATAAATGCATCATAAGAATGATAATAATAAACTCGAAAAGAGATAATCATGAAATTACGCTTACTAGCCTTATCGCTATTGGCCGTCGCGGCTACGCCCACTATTTCTCAAGAAAGTAGCGAGGTTAGACGAAGCGGGGTACTGGAAGAAGTCGTAGTCACCGCCCGCAGGCGTGAAGAAAATATTCAAGAAACACCACTGGCAATAACTGCCCTTAGCGGTAAAGATCTTAAAGACGCGGGCATTGAAAACGTTAACGAACTGTCCAAGAGTGTCCCAAGTCTGCAAATCAACAAGGGCCAATCTAATCAAATATATATTCGCGGCATCGGTGAGCGCACCGGTTTTGTGAGAGTAGACCCCACGGTTGGCGTCTATATGGATGGCTTATTTCTACCCAGAGCTGACGGCCAGCTGCTGGATACACTGGATGTGGCGAGCCTACAGGTACTGCGGGGTCCACAAGGTACGCTATTCGGCAAAAACACCACCGGCGGGGCATTGGTGCTCACGCTCGAGAAGCCCAGCGATCAATTTGAAGGTTATATCGAAGCCGGCATAGGCAACTATAACGCGCGCAGAATTCGAGGCGCCATTAATTTGCCAATCAGTGAGTCATTCTTCACCAGAATTTCAGCCAATGTCGCTAAAAATGATGGATATATGGAAGACTCTGGAGCGGGTAGTAGCTCAAATTCAAGTGATGGCAAATCCATATTACTGCAAACTCGCTGGGACGCCTCAGACGATTTCACCTTGGAAAACTTACTGTTCTTCGGTAGTAGTGACGAAGTGATGACAAATACCAACTGCAACATCGTTAACGACGACGCGCTGTTTGTAGATGGACTGGCATTACTCTGGGCCGGAGACACCGACGCCTCTCAAGGCACGGCTTACCGTGAAAACTGTGAAGCCAATAGCCGCGAGCGCCAGGGCGACCTCACCGCTAATAAGGGCGAACATCCCCGGCTTAACAAAAAGTTCGACTCAATACTGTTTGGCGCCACCGGCACTTGGGTTGTGAATCAAGACGTCAGTATTAAAGCGGTGCTGGGGCTCCGCACCGCCACTGAAGGTCCGATCATGAGCGCCGACAATGACGGTGGCGCAGAAGACTACAACGAAGCCTTTAATGTTGGCGACAGTGATCGCAATTCCTTGAGCCTAGAGTTACAGCTTAACGGCACCGCATTTGAAAGCCGCCTGAATTACACCACGGGCTTATTCTTCGCAGCGGAAGATAACGATGAAATCTTTGGGCTGCTAACCAACTTTGTCGGCTTGGATGCCACTTCTGCAGTCCAGCTTGCCGCAGGCCAAGACCCCACCAGACCGGCTTCACCGCTGGGAACGGTACCCGTGGTTGCGGCTATCACTGGCGATCCACTGCTTAAAAGTGAATTCGCTTTAAAAAACCAGTCTTTGGCAGCATTTTTCCAAGCTTCTTATGACGTTACTGAGGCCTTTCAGGCCACATTTGGTGTGCGCTGGACAGAAGAACTGCGAACCTCCGAACTAAAAACGGTGGGTACTGACATGACTGACATTGAAAATCGACTGGTCGGAACGGGCCGATTCACAGCACTGCAAGGTCAGCCTGGGTTTTATTCGTTTAATGGTCTGTGGGCGGAAGATCCCGTGCGAATAGCCAGCAACCTGTATCCGGACGCTGATGGCGACGGTATTCCCGACTTCGTATACGACGAGGCCAATCCCACTTATGCCAAGGCAGATGAGGTGTTTCGTCAGATCACCCCGATGGTATCGCTAAGCTATAGTTTCGCTGATGACGTTTTAGCCGATACCTTTATCGATGTGGCCACCACCTACCTTACATGGAGCAATGGCTTTAAGTCTGGGTTCTCTGAGCCCCGAGGCATCGATGGTCTCGCCAGAATAGAACCAGAAGAAGTTGAAAATTTGGAATTCGGTATCAAAACCGACTTATTTGACCGCTCAATGCGTTTCAATGTGGCGGCGTATCGAACTGACTATAAAAACATCCAGCTGATCACCGTTTCTTCCGATACCTCGGGCAACCTTATTGTGGTGTTTACCAACGCCGGTCAAGCCGTTATTGAAGGCGCAGAGATGGAACTCAGCTGGCTGCCGTTGCCCAGCACCATGATCACGCTGAATTACAGCAACAATAATTATTACTATGAAGAATTCACTGATACCGACCTTAAAGAGCTGTCTTTACGCCAAAGCCAGGTCGAAGTTGATCGTTCCGCCGAACCCTTCCCTGCCACACCCGGTGAAAGCGCTTCTTTGGGAATTATGTATAGCCTTGAGGGTGATTTCGGCACCATCACGCCACGTTTGGATGTCAGCTACAAAGGCCCCGTGTTCTTTGGTTTGGATGCCTCGTCAGCCGTGGAATACGGCAAGGACAGTACTCTGGCCGGAGCCGAGGAATATGTGCTCGCCGATTTCCGACTTAGCTGGACTAGCAGAGAGGGTGGCACTCGACTGACTGCCTACGTCAAAAACATCACCGATGAACGCTTCATTCACGGCACGGTTGCCGTGGCCGATTCGCTGGGCACATACAACCAAGCCTACGGCAGTCCTAGAACGTATGGTCTAGATATCAGCTATAACTTTTAAAATTCGCTAACTGCTACCGCAGTGCAATATCAAAATACCGTGAAGGGGTCTAAAACAGCATTTGGTTTTAGACCCTTTTTTATTCCACTTCGCAGCGGTTCATTCAGTGTTAATCGCAGCTAAAGTAAGCCCAAGAACTATCAAGAAAGCGTCTCTCCGTTAACGCTATGGCTATAAAGCTAATATTAGGAAGCTCTAATTATCGCTCGATTTTTTTATCCGGATTACCTAGTTAAAGGACTTCATGTGCTGCCACTGAGCTGCGTTCGCGTGAGTTCAGGCTAATTGGCGCAGTCGGGCGTGCAGCTAGAAATTGGCAAAAATGTGACGGCGTCCAAGTGGTGTCCGAAAACATAAATTTTGGTGCAGGAAGCTGATCATCAATTTCTGATAATTTATTTTGAATCAATAAGTTTGGAGTGGTGCCCAGAGACGGAATCGAACCGCCGACACGAGGATTTTCAATCGGTAAGGGTTGGTTTTATATTTACATATAAATCAGTTGCTTACGGTGCTATCCCTTCTTTGCTTATGGCAGTAAATCTCAATAACTAGCAGTTAATTGGGACGAGCTGCTATATTCCATGCCTCGCAATCGCGAATTCAATATTTTATGGATGTGGTGTTGGCATGGACTGGCTGTTCCTAATTATTGTTATCGCTCCGTTTGCTTTTATGAAGGCTAAATTCTTCGTTAAAGACTGCATAGATCAATCTGTCGGTAAGCACCATTTTCGGTATAAGGCTGTGTGCGCGCTTGATCAAGTCGTGGGTGTTTGTGCTTGATCTTTAGGTGGTGCTTGCTGCGAACGTTACATTGTTTAATCGAAAATATGAATCTGGAAAAGGATTGGCAGCCAATATGATGGGATTTGTTAGAAAGGCCGATTTAGAAGCTGAAATTCTAGTGGTTCAATGATTCCAGGCACTCAATAAGGCGTTAGACTAACGCCAGTAACGAGGTGTCTATGAGCAAGAAGCGCCCGTCCTTTACGCGAGAATTCAAGCAGGAAGCTGTATCGCTAGTAACCGACAAAGGTTATTCCGTATCCGAAGCCTCCCGGGCACTGTGGGTTGGTAAATCCTCCGGCCTGTAAAAGTGTTGTAAGGAACAGTAGAAATCTACTATCACTAGCAGTGATTGTCTAATATAGTCCTAGTAAGCTTAAAGTACTCCAGCCATTGACCATGTTGTTAGTTTTTTTCTTTCTAATTGACTATTTAATCCAGATAATATCATTCTCATTTACCATGATAAACAAGCTAATTACCATAAAAAGTTATATATTTTTTGTTTAAAAACAATATCTTATGTTAGTTTATAGTTCTTTTAAATATATAGGTCTATCTAGATATAAGAATACTAGAGGCGTAGGATCACACCATCAGAACAGATGAAGGAGGTTCTATGGAAAAGGTAATAGTCGCTTTGGTAGGAGTTTTAACTAATGCAGATCCTGTGGCAGTTATAGCTATCGTATGTGTCGTTGCTCTATTAGTTGTGGGTGAGTGTGTCCGGCAATGTTGTAAGGCTTTAACCAACAAAGGTAAGGATTAATGGCGAAGTGGAGTGCACTACGTACGTGGTGGGTTAGGGATAATGAGTTGGGTTTAAAGGCATTTACTGGTGGGCATCAAGCGGGAACCTCGCTTGCTTCGCTTAAGGTTCTTATGGCGCTCTCGTTATTGGCAGATTTTCATTTAAGGACGGCGCGGAATAGTGTTTCTGATCTAGAAAAAATAACCGGCTTATCGAGACCGATGGTATTGGCTGGGATAACTGACCTGGAGAGCAAGGGGATTATATCGGTTGGTCGTTCTAGCTATGTGAATGAGTACTTGCTAAAAGAATCAGCGTCCGACGTCAAATGGGCTAAACTTCCATATGAGCGATTGCGTAAGCGCCTTCCAGACATTTCAAATAGAGGGGCTGTCGTACTTGCAGCATTGAAAATATATATCTTGTTGGCGTCTTATAGACCGAATGCCAGTGTCTCGTTATCTTTTTCTCATCAGAAAATCCGAGACTTGACAGGGATACAGACGAAGCATGTGCGTCCAGCCTTAGATGTGCTGCTGAATCATACCCTGATAAGGCTTACCGTAGATGACAGTAATGTGAGCTCCGAAAACTATAAGGGGAAGCATAATGTGTATACATTGCTTGGGCTAACAGCCTCTTAGCTTAATGGGCATATGTTTAGTATCAATTAGGCGTCATTTAGGCACCATATTGGCCCTGTACTGACGTTAGGTTTCCTCCTTTTGTGGTTGCTTTGTTGATACGAGTAGGTTATCAGTAGTACTATGCGTCTCGTTATTTACTAGTGCGCCAAGATTTCTTTATAGAATAAGAAACAATATCCTTATTCCAATAAGTTCTTTGTTGTTGTTGTTCCAGAACCCGTATCATAATCACATATTGAGCGTATGAACGGGATAGCTCTGCTATGCGCTCCTCCGACCAGATACTGGTTACCCGCCCAAGAGCGGTTATAAAGCGAGCCTAGTTAAGGAAAAACCTCGTCTCACGGCGGGGTTTTTTTATTTTTGGATTTTGATTGGCTTGTTTGCTTGGATGTTGTGAGCAATAACAAAAAAGTTGATTTTACGCTTCGCAGGTTGACTCGAGTCATAATTTGCATCCCTTGTGTATGCACTTTCGACATACAATCTGAGTAGCCCCTTCCTCTCTCTGCTGACTTTAAAGTAAACCTCGTATTCTTCTTCTCTTCCGGAAATATCTACCATTTTAAGAGTAAAGAAATTTCCCTTTCCTGTGTTATAGCAGGGATTTTGATTTATAGATTGAGCTATTGTCGGTAATTCCTTAGAAAGCTCATAACGAGTGAAGCAGAATATACGAGTTTCGCGAGTGTCAGAATAATGGAGCTTTTTATCGAAGTCATCTAATGACTTACCTTGATGGAGGTTTGGGCCTTTTGTAAAACAATGTAACCCGAACTCGACTACAAATTTATAGTGTTTTTCAGGCTTACCGTTTTTAGCTTCTTGCACGAATTTGTACTCAAACTCGGCTAAATGGTCGAGATTGTATTCAGCTTTTTCGTAAAGGAAAGACTTCCAGGCCTTAATAGCTGCGCTCCTTTTTGGTGCTAAAGTAGTGCCTTGTTGGCACCACTTTTCCTTTTTCCCGCCGTCATAATGTGGTGTGGCAAAATTACCTACATAGTCAATTGTCTTATTTGGCGGTCGTCATCGACCTACACTCACGCTGAGTGATTGGCTGGTCGATGTCTGAATCACAGGATACAAAGCTGGCGTTGACAGCGTTGGAAATGGCACACAGAATCAGACACAAGCCAAAGCAGGTGATGTTTCACTCAGACCAAGGCTGCCAATATAGCAGTTTAGCGTACCGGCATCGTTTATGGCAGTATCGGATGATTTAGAGTATGAGTCGTCGCAGTAATTGCTGGGACACTCAGTCTACTATCCTTACTGAGCATCGTATTGATCTGACCCTAGGTTGATGTTGGCGAGCTCTCCCAAGAGCAACTGAATTTTCTTGAGTATCACCAAAAAGAAATTTTCATAGAGTAGTAGGATTGATGAAAGATAATTTTACTAAGTCTCGAAAGCTCACCCCACACGAAAGGAAAATAATTCTCGCGGGAATATATTCGTCGCGACTGGAATTTGAATCGCTTTCTGACTCTGCAAAAAAGGCGGAAAATTTAAACGATCTTATAATTCCTTGGGGAAATTGGTATGAGCTTACTTTAAGCCAGCATTTGGCCATTTTACTTATTTTTATGGGGTTTAAAGATTGGCTTGTAGAGGTTCGCGAGTCAGCAGATCCGCTGGGTGAATTTATCAATATGTTGTCTGAACTTGGCGAGGTGGATGATAGAGACTTCGATCAGTGGGCCGATACATTAGATCGAGAAGAAAAGAGAATATTTACTTCGCTAGTTTTAGCAATGCAAGGTCAATTTGAAGCGGTCTCCCTGTTCAGCTTGCCGATGTCTGAATTAGTGAAAAGAGCCGGAGAGGGAGATCATGAGGCATTATTGCGAGCTGTTACCATTGATCGTTCTGTGATTAGTTCTACTCCTGTTGCTAGGCAGATATGTTTGGCGCAAGTCTTGTGTGACGAATCGTTTATGAATCGATTGTCTAGTGCGATTACGCGCACAAAGCCCGCCCGACCTGCTAAAAAGCTAGATGATATGCGCTATATGCTGGAAGCGCTTGTTGAGGGTGTTGGGATTGAGGGTTTCACCAATTCTGAATTGGAGGATATCCTCAAAAGTGATTTGGAGCTTTACGATAACGATAGCGACTATTCCAGCCGTGCGTTTAATAAGTTGATTCAGAAAAGAAATAAGCGGGTGGGAACCTGATATTACGTTTTTGGGTTCCCATCACTAAGTCGTAATTGCCAAATAATTCGAGCCTCATATAACTGATGAGGATAGGAAAATGGCTAAAAAATCGAAAAGTACGAATTCAATTCAATCCGGTGGGAGGGTGGGTAGCGTTGTGGGCGGCGCAGCCATGCCCACAACCTACCCGCCGATCACTGGAAGCACTGAATCTCGTGGTGCGCCGCCTAGTAACACCGTACCTTCAAACTGCACGGACTTGCTAAGTGGTACCACAATACTTCGGGCGGGTATCGATTCGCTCTACGTTTCGTGCAAAGGGCAAATTTCCGAAAAAACCGAACACCTATTACGCCTTTCAAAAGAACTGGCTCAATCCGCCGATCCAGATGTGCGCGCCGGTGCTTTTCTAGAGCTGGGTGATCATCGGTTTCAGGTTATGGATAAGGGTAAAGGTCGGTTTCCTTACGCGCTTGCAGATAATTGGTTTCACTTTCAGGTGTCCAGTCGGGACGCTACCAGCCTGCCGATGGTTTATTGCCAGATACGAAGTGAAGTTTTGGCCTGTGAAGGCCCAAAGGCTGTTCTTATGCGGCTGGGAAGTTTGTTGCTGGAATTCAGCGATGATGTCGCCGCGCTAGAGATTAGCCGTGTTGATCTCTGTGTAGATTTTGTGACGTCAGTCGATCTTGGTGAAATTCCAGATAACTATTGGGTTAGGCGGGCGGCGTCGTTGAATCGGTATACGAAGCATGATGTTTTTACTGGCTTGATGTTCGGTGCTGGTGGGGATTTGTCTGCCCGTTTGTACGACAAAACACGAGAGATTAAGGAAAAATCCAAAAAATATTTCTTCTATGATTTATGGGCCTCTGAAGGCTGGGACGCTGAATCACAAGTCTGGCGGCTTGAGTTTCAATTTCGTCGCCCTGTTCTTACCGAGTTAAGTATCCGGTCTATCTGCGAGCTGATGGATGGCCTTGGCTCGATGTGGGCCTATGCCTGCGGTAGTTGGTTGCAGCTCTGTGAGCCTACAAATGACAAGACGCGCAGTCGCTGGCCACTTCATCCTCTCTGGTTATTCTTGATCGCTGCGGATTGGGGTGGTGTAGCGCGCTCGCTGTGGCGTGTGCGTACTGATAGAGCGCCTGATGATCACTATTTATTTGTGCATGGTTTAGCGGGCTTATCGTCCTTTATGGCGAAGGAGGGGATTTCGGACGTAGGCAAGGCAGTAGGCCAATATATCAATCAGGCTCGTCGCTACCATTCCGGTCGTACGCTGACCGATAGTAATGCGCTTGATCGATACCTTTTAGAAAAGGCGCGTCTGAAAGCCACCAAATTTAACAAACCTTTACCTGGTATCGACGGGGGTGAGGGCGATGTATTTTGAAAACACTGGATCTCAACGAAGCTGCGGCTTTCCTCAAGATGTCACCGTCGGCGCTACGCGAAAAGGCGCGCTCTGGGCGCATTCGCGGCGCCAAACCTGCCAAACAGTGGGTCTTTCTGGAGGAGGATCTTGTCTGGCATCTGCGCGCGCTATATTCTGGCCGTGGGCAAGCGCCGTTAAGTGGCTGTGAACAGGAGGATTCACAATGTCACTTTATCAACGGGGAACGGTCTGGTGGGTCAAGTTCACTAGTCCCGGTGGCGAGTTCATACGCCGATCTACTGGGACTGAGGACAAAGAACAGGCTCAAGAATACCACGACCGATTAAAGGCCGATCTCTGGCGGAAATACCGCTTAGGAGAAAAGCCAAGGCGTACATGGCAGGAAGCCGTAGTGCGATGGGTCGGAAGCACGGATCACAAGGCAGATCACGAAAAGGATCTGGGTAAGCTGAAATGGCTTGATCGGTTTTTGGGGACTAAATGGCTCGACGAGATCGACGCTGATTTGATTGCCAAAATTGCTCAGGTCAAAAAGGCTGCGGCTAGCCCTTCAACGGCTAACCGGTATTTGGCGCTCATTCGGGCAATTCTCCGAGCGGCGCGGGATGACTGGGAATGGGTTGAGCGGGTTCCGAGGGTCAAAATGTTTCCGGAGTCTAAAAAACGAATCCGGTGGATCACGCGGGATGAGGCAGCAAAATTAATTGCCGAATTACCGTCACACTTGGCCGATATGGCGCGTTTTACTCTGGCAACAGGGTTGCGTCAGCGTAATGTCAGTTATTTGCGTTGGGATCAGGTGGATACATCGAGGTGTGTGGCGTGGATACACGCTGACCAGTCTAAGTCGCGTAAGGCAATTGCGGTGCCGCTAAATAATGATGCACTGGCAGTCCTTGAGGCGCGGCGTGGGGATGGCGGGGAGTACGTGTTTACTTTTCAGGGTAAACCGGTAGACCGAACATCCACTAAGGCTTGGGCAGCGGCAAAGAAACGGGCTGGCATTGACGATTTTCGCTGGCACGATCTGCGGCATACATGGGCGTCTTGGCACGTCCAAAGCGGTACTGGCCTGCAAGAGTTGCAGGAATTAGGAGATTGGTCGACCGTCGATAGGGTGCTTAGATACGCGCATTTAGCAGCAGATCATTTGCTGTATGCGGCAAAACGGATTGAGGGCACAAATTTGGGCACAGCACTGCAAAAACCAGTTGGCTTGCGATTAGTAGTAAATCGTTGATTTTAAACAGGAAAGGAGTGGTGCCCAGAGACGGAATCGAACCGCCGACACGAGGATTTTCAATCCTCTGCTCTACCGACTGAGCTATCTGGGCATATATCGAGGGCTTTGGCTGCCTCTCAGAAGGCGCGTATTAAACCTGTTCCTTAAGAGTGAGTCAAGCCCCTGAAACATAGACTTATTCGCTGGGGGGTACGTAGCCTTCAGCTTTTTCGTACTCTTCGCCCGATAGAAACTTTTGCATTTCTTCTTGCAGGAATTTTCGCGACGAGGGTTCCATCATGCTGAGATGCTTTTCATTAATCAGCATGGTTTGGTGGGTATGCCATTCTTCCCAAGCTTTTTTGGAGACGTTTTCAAAGATGTCCTGACCTTTAGGGCCTGGATAGGGCGCTTTGCTTAGGCCTTCAAGTTCTTGCTGGTATTTTTTGCAGAATACGGTGCGGGTCATAATAAGGCTTCTCTTAATAAATCTGAGCTGAATACAGCGTCGAGTAATTTTTTTACTGGTGCGGCAAGGCCGACTTGTTGCTCAGGGTGTCCCTTATACCAAAGCTGGGGTCTGTCTTCCATGACTGCGTTGATATCGGTGTCGAGATGAATATGTACTGGGGTGATGTCTAAGTGGAAATGGCTGAAGGTGTGGCGTATGACTGGCCACTGCTGTTTTGTGCCCTTGGCGTTGAGCTTGTTGTGAAGATAGTGATCTAGCTCGTCGGTATTTGCGGCCTCAGGGAAGCTCCACAGGCCGCCCCATATGCCGCTATCTGGGCGTTGCTCTAGTAATATTTCGCCGCTCTTATTTTCTAAGATCAGCATATGGACTTGGCGGCTAGGAATTTGCTTGCGCGGCTTTTTGCCAGGATATTGTGTTTGAGCGTTAGCGGCGAAGCTCTGGCAGTTGTTTTGCACCGGGCAGCTTGGGCATTGAGGTTTGCTGCGGGTGCATAAGGTGGCGCCTAGATCCATGATGGCTTGGGTGTAATCGGCAACCCGGTTGTCTGGCGTAAGTTCTTCAGCAAGCTCCCAGAGTTGGTTCTCTACCTGTTTTATGCCGGGCCAGCCGTCAATGGCGGCGTAGCGAGTGAGTACCCGTTTGACGTTGCCATCAAGTATCGGTGCGCGGCCATTGCAGGCAATGGAGAATATGGCGGCAGCGGTTGACGGTCCAACGCCGGGAAGAAGTTGCAGTTGCTGATGATCGTGGGGGAGTTCACCGCCAAAATCGTCGCAGACCAGCTTGGCGGCCTTGTGTAGGTTTCTGGCGCGGGCGTAATAGCCAAGGCCGGTCCACAGCGCGAGAACATCATCAGTGGGTGCCTCAGCTAGGCTAGTCACCGTGGGGAAGCGCGCCATAAAGCGCTGATAGTAGTCGATGACAGTGGTGACTTGGGTTTGCTGGAGCATAATTTCAGACACCCACACTCGATAGGGTGTAATGCCTTGTTGCCACGGCAGGTCTTTGCGGCCGGCGATGTCGAACCATGCCAGCAACTGTTGGCTGAAGATTTGCTGATTACTTGATTTCATTAAGGGTTTCGCTGCCAACACCAGAGGCTGTTGCTGGCGTTAAAGCCAAGCTCTGCAAATAAATTGATGAGTTCTGGTGCGCTGCGCAGATCGGCGGAGATAGATTGCAGCTCAGCAGGCAGCTGCTTCATCGCCTGAATAATTAACTGTCTTGCCACGCCTCGGCGGCGAGTGACCTCGCGCACCGATAGTCTCGCGATTTGGTAGTCGCCATCGTATATGGGGGTAAGGGTAAAAGCCGAGAGAATTCGGCCATTAAAGCGACCACCGTAGATGATTAGCTTTCCAGATACGGCAGATGCCAGTAGCTTAATACTGTCGTTGGGATACAGTATTTCGAGGTCAGCGGCATCCTGAGAGTCGGGCTGAGTGATAATTTCTGCGTATACGGGCATTTATGACGCTTCTGCTGGGTGTAATACGGTTCGGGATTTTTTATAATACGCTATTGTAAGCAAATAACCGATGAGGCGTTGATGAACATGCGCAAAGCTACGATCAGCCGTAACACCTTAGAAACCCAAATTACTGCGACAGTAAATTTAGATGGCACGGGCACGTCGCATTTTGAAACTGGGATTCCCTTTCTAGATCATATGATGGACCAGATTGCCCGTCACGGTATGATTGATTTGGCGGTGTACGCCAAGGGTGACTTACACATTGACGCCCATCACACCGTGGAAGACATCGGTATTACCCTGGGCCAGGCGTTTGCCGAGGCGGTGGGTGATAAAAAAGGCATGACTCGTTACGGGCACGCCTATGTGCCGTTAGACGAGGCTTTGACGCGGGTGGTGATTGATTTCTCTGGTCGTGCCGGCCTGCAATACCACGTGCCTTACACCCGCGGAAGCGTGGGTGGTTTTGATGTAGATTTGTTCTCTGAGTTCTTTCACGGTTTTGTGAATCACGCCAAAGTGACTTTGCACATTGATAATTTGCGCGGTCAAAACACTCATCATCAAGCTGAAACCGTGTTTAAGGCCTTTGGTCGTGCAATGCGTATGGCTTTACAGCCTGATGAGCGCATGGCCGGTATTATGCCTTCTACCAAAGGCAGCCTCTAGGATTTATCTTTATGAGCTCTTCTTCCGTTGCCGTCGTTGATTACGGCATGGGTAATTTGCACTCCGTTGCCAGTGCGCTTGAGAAAGTGGGCAATGGGGTGAAAGTCTTGGTCACAGATTGCCCCGACACCATACTCAGTGCAGATCGCGTTATTTTTCCCGGCGTTGGCGCCATTCGCGATTGCATGGCTGAATTAAAAGCCCGCGGTCTTGATGAGGTAATTCAGGAGGTGGCGGCGCAAAAGCCCCTGCTCGGTATTTGCCTTGGTATGCAGGCACTGCTGGAAAGTAGTGAAGAAAACGGCGGTATAGCGTGTTTGGATGTGCTGCCCGGCGCGGTAAAGTTTTTTGGTGCTGATTTACATGACAGCGCTGGTACTCGTCTTAAAGTACCGCATATGGGCTGGAATAACGTGGCGCAGACTGTTGAGCATCCGCTGTGGGCGGGCATTGCCAATGACAGTCGGTTTTACTTTGTGCATAGCTATTATGTGGATGCGCCAGATTTTGTTGCTGGCACGGCAGATTACGGCGTGCAAGTACATGCGGCACTGGCTTGTGAAAATGTTTTTGCGGTGCAGTTTCATCCTGAAAAAAGTGGTGAGGCCGGCTTGCGCCTACTAAGCAATTTCTTGAATTGGGATCGCCCGAAGGCGAGTTTCTTTCCCGTTTCAGATTAAGGTCTACTCAGAATTTTATCTTTAGGTTTGTATTATGTTGATTATCCCGGCAATAGATTTAAAAGACGGACAGTGCGTGCGCCTGCGTCAGGGCGAAATGGGCGACTCTACGGTGTACGGTAACGATCCATTGGAAATGGCCGCACGCTGGGTTGCCGAGGGTGGACGTCGTCTGCATTTGGTTGATCTGAATGGTGCCTTTGAAGGCAAGCCTGTTAATGGCGAGGCGGTAAGGGCCATTGCCAAGGCCTACCCCGATCTGCCGATTCAAATTGGCGGTGGTATTCGCTCCATGGACACCATTGAGCAGTATTTAGATGCTGGCGTGAATTACGTGATTATCGGCACCAAGGCGGTGAAAGATCCTAAGTTTGTGGCCGAGGCCTGCAAGGCTTTTCCGGGTTCGGTCATTGTTGGATTAGATGCCAAAGAGGGTTTGGTCGCCACCGATGGCTGGGCAGAAGTGTCCACCTTGCTTGCTACTGAATTGGCAAAGCGCTTTGAGCAGGACGGTGTGACTTCAATTGTGTATACCGATATTAGTCGTGACGGCATGATGCAGGGCGTAAATATTGATGCCACTGTGGCGATGGCAAAAGCCTCTGGCTTGCCGGTCATTGCCTCTGGTGGGGTGACTAATATGGATGATATTCGGGCGCTAAAAGCGGTAGCCGATGCCGGAATATTGGGCGCTATTACTGGCCGCGCGATTTACGAAGGCGAGCTTGATTTGCGCGAAGCACAGCGCTATTGCGACGAACAGCAGTAAAGGAAAGACACTATGGCTCTGGCTAAACGTATTATTCCCTGCTTGGATGTCGACAAGGGTCGCGTCGTAAAGGGCGTTAATTTTGTCGGTATTCGTGACGCCGGCGACCCTGTTGAGGTTGCCAAGCGTTATAACGAACAGGGTGCTGACGAAATTACCTTCTTGGATATTACCGCTACCCATGAAGGTCGTGAGACCACGGCGCATATCGTTGAGCAAATTTCTGCAGAGGTATTTATCCCGCTCACGGTTGGCGGCGGTATTCGCGAGATTAAAGATATTCGCGCCATGCTCAATGCCGGTGCTGACAAGGTTTGTATTAACTCGGCGGCGATACACCGTCCCGACTTTGTGACCGAGGCTGCCGACCGTTTTGGTACCCAGTGTATTGTGATCGCCATAGATGCCAAGCAGGTTGCGAATGAGGCCGACGGCAGTCCGCGCTGGGAAATCTTTACCCACGGTGGCCGTAAGCCAACCGGTATTAATGCGGTGGAGTGGGCCATAAAAATGGTGAAAAACGGCGCGGGCGAAGTGCTGTTAACCAGTATGGATGGCGACGGCACCAAGGCCGGTTATGACTTGGCGCTAACTCGGGCCATTTCCGAAGCGGTGCCGGTGCCAGTTATCGCGTCTGGTGGGGTGGGTAACCTCGATCACATGGTAGCGGGTATCAAAGAAGGTTTGGCCGATGCGGTATTGGCCGCCAGTATTTTTCATTTTGCTGAATATACGGTGCCACAAGCTAAAGCTTATATGGCGGCGCGGGGCATTGAAGTGCGTTTGTAATTGCTTGTGCAGTAGCGAGAAAGCGGGCCAATGGCCCGCTTTTTTATGCCCGCTTATTGGGTCGCCGTGTCAGTGTTGAACAAGGCGGTTTTGGGCATAGACATAATCTTTAAGCCCTTGAGAAGATTCAGCGCTTCATAGAGTTGGTTGTCATTGGCAGCCAAATTCTCGCGCTTACTTTTTTCGGCTTTGCGGCTTACGCTGGTGCTTTCTTCGCCGTCACCATCGCCCCGGCCCAAGTGACCCGCTAGGTCGGCTTCAGTGATTTCTATACCACTACCCGTTAGAGCTTCAACACGGGCGCGTTCAACAATGATGTCTGGCTCAATACCCTGCGCCTGTATAGATCGCCCGCTGGGGGTGAAATAACGGGCGGTGGTTAATTTAATGGCGCTTTCTTCAGACAGCGGTAAAACGGTTTGCACCGAGCCTTTACCAAAGCTCCGTGTTCCCATGATAACGGCGCGGCGATGATCTTGCAGTGCGCCAGCAACGATTTCAGAAGCCGATGCCGAGCCGCCATTAATGAGCACTACCATCGGTGTTTCATCAGCGGGTTTTTGCGCGTTAGCCATAAAACGGCTATAGGCATTGGGTAGACGACCTTGGGTGTATACGATCATGCCTTCATTAATAAATTCGTCGACCACTTGTACAGAGGCTTGCAGCAGGCCGCCGGGATTATTGCGTAAGTCTAATACTAGGCCGTTTAAATCCTTGGCGCCGGCCTTGAGTTTGGCGAGCTCTTTTTTCAGATCGTCGCCGGTGCGGCTCTGGAATTGTGAAATGCGGATATAGCCGTAACCGGGTTCAAGCACTTCGCTGCGCACACTGGCCACGGTAATCACGTCGCGCTTTAGTTGCACCTCAAAGGGCGCGCTAATGCCGTTGCGGAGTATGGTTAGCACAATTTCACTGCCTGCCGGTCCGCGCATAAGCGTTACGGATTCCTGCAGATTGAGCCCTTTAATCGGCTTGTTATCGATTTGAATGATCACGTCGCCGGGTTGAATACCCGCGCGTTCAGCGGGTGTGTCGTCGATAGGGGTAATGACTTTGATGAAACCATTTTCCATGCCGACTTCAATTCCAAGGCCACCAAATTCACCGGTGGTGTGGTTTTGTAGATCTTCAAAGGAGCTGGCGTCTAGGTAGTCGGAGTGCGGGTCTAGTCCGCTGAGCATGCCGCGAATGGCATTTTCGAGCAGGGTTTTGTCGTCGACTTCTTCTACATAACTAAGACGAATTTGATTGAATACGTCGGCAAAATTTCTCAAGGCCTGCAGCGGCAATTGGCCCTGCGGTTCGGTGGCGCTGTCTGTATCGGTGGCTTGGCCTTCTGCAAGCGCTACTAAGGGGCTGGCCAAGAACACGATTATAAGTGCAGAAAGTGTGTGGCGGACGATATGTGGCATGGCTGTAAATTCCCGAAACGACGTCAAACGACAGTTATTGTATCTTGCTTTATCGGCGATTACTTCGCCCTTACTTGCACCAGCTGCGTGGGTCTGTTGGTCGACCTTTATAGCGAATTTCAAAATAAAGCCCCGCTTGGCGTTGGCCGCCGCTGTTCCCGACAGTAGCAACAGCTTCGCCTCCTTTAACCCAGTCGCCTTCGGCGCGCAGCAGACTTTGGTTGTGTGCGTACAAGCTGAGATAGCCGCCACCGTGATCGACAATAATCAGTAAGCCTGCGCCGCGTAACCAGTCGGCAAACACCACGCGGCCATTGTGTATGGATAGCACCGAGTCACCCTCGCGACCGGCAATTTGAATGCCTTGCCAGGTGACTGCGCTGCCTTGGCGAGATGCCCCGTAGCGATTAAGGAGTTTGCCGGTGACTGGCCAGGGCATTTTTCCGCGCATGGCTTTAAACGGCTGATAGCTTTCTGGCATGGCGATATTGGTGATTTCTCGCTCAACCGCTTGTAGGACGCTTTCTAGACTTTTACGTTCCTTGTCGAGCTTATTTAGTGAGCTAGTATTGCTCAGTATTTCTCGGTCTAGGCCTGTCAATGCCGTGGCGCGCTGCTGTTTTTGCTGCACAAGCGCTTGTTGCTGACGTTTTAGCTCAGCGCTGGTGTTGGCTAAAGCTTGGGCTTCGGTTTTGATCGCTGGCTTTAGCAAGTCTAATTCTGACAGCGTGTCGCGGTATTTGCTCAGTTCTTCACTGCGCGCGCGATTAAAATAGTCAAAGTAGGTGAGTGTGCGGCTGAGCTTTTCGGGTTGCTCTTGATTCAACAGCATCTTTAATTGGCTTTCCTTACCGAGGATATACGCGCTGCGAACATGCTCGGCGATCAGCGATTTTTGACTGACCTGCTTTTTACGAAGTTGTTGTTGGCGTGCTTCTAGCTCGGCCAGCTTGCGCTGCTGCTGATCGCGTTTAGTGCTGGTTTGACGAAGTTTTGCTGCCAGCTTACCAATGTCTGTTTCTATTTTGCGCAGCGCCTTGGCGGTGCTGCTGCGATCGTCCTGCTGCTTGCCAATCGACTTTTTCAGCGAGCCGATTTTTTCATTGAGACTGTCGAGCTGACGTTGGGTGTTCGCATCATTGGCGGCCACTGCGGTGCTGGTTAGTAGTAATAAAACCCAACATAGCGTGCGTAAATTGACAGCGCGAGGCAGCACCTTAAATAGCCTCAGGCGTCGCGCAATAAATTAACGCCGGTCATTTCGTCCGGTTGCTCAATGGCCATCAGCGCCAACATAGTGGGCGCGATATCGGCGAGCTTGCCGCCAGTTTCTTGCAGGGCGCGGTCTTGGCTGCCGACGTACACCAGAGGTACTAGCTCGGTGGTGTGTTGGGTGTGAGCCTGGCCGGCGTCGTAGTCAACCATTTGCTCGCAGTTGCCGTGGTCAGCGGTGATCAGGCAGTGACCATTCACGTCGATTACAGCATCTGTGACACGCTTTATGCAGGTGTCTAGAGCTTCAACAGCTTTTACCGCGGCTGCAAATATACCGGTGTGGCCGACCATATCGCCGTTGGCGTAGTTACACATGATGGCGTCGTATTTGCCGCTGCGAATTGCGGCAACTAGTTTATCCGTGACTTCCTGCGCGCTCATTTCGGGTTGCAGGTCGTAGGTGGCTACATTGGGCGATGCGATGAGTTCGCGGTCTTCACCTTTGTAGAGTGCTTCGCGGCCCCCACTAAAGAAAAAGGTCACGTGGGCGTATTTCTCTGTTTCGGCAATGCGCAGCTGGGTTTTGCCATTTTTCTCTAATACTTCGCCCAAGCTGTTGTGCATTTTTTTTGGTGGGTAGGCAACAGCCGCTTTGATACTGTCGGCGTATTCGGTGGTCATCACAAACTCAGCCAGAGCGGGGACGGTGTTGCGCTGAAAGCCGTCAAACTCTTTGTCGACAAAGGCTCTGGTGATTTCTCTGGCCCGGTCGGCGCGAAAGTTCATGAATATAACGCTGTCACCGTCTTTGACGCTGCCGTCGGCTTGGCCTTGGGCCTGAATAACTGAAGCGTCGACAAACTCATCATTTTCATCGCGGCTATAGGCGGCGGCGAGGGCGTCGGACGCTGAGTCGTAGCGGAAATCGGCGCCGGCTTCGGTCAGCAAATTATAGGCTTTTGCCACGCGATCCCATCGGTTGTCTCTGTCCATGGCGTAGTAGCGGCCTATTACCGAGGCTATGCGGCCACGACCGAGTTCAGCGAATTTTTGGTCTATTTTGGTCAGCGATTTTTGGGCGCTGCGCGGCGGCGTGTCGCGACCATCTAAAAACGCGTGTACATAAATGTGTTCTGCCCCGCGTTTAGCGGCCAGTTCCATCATGGCTAATATGTGGTTCTCGTGGCTGTGTACGCCACCCGCAGAAAGCAGGCCAAGAATGTGTACTGCTTTGCCTGCGGTCGCGGCTTTATCGACGGCTCCGGTATAAGTCGGGTTGCTAAAAAAATCACCGTCGGCAATATCTTTGTCGATACGCGTAATACTTTGATAGACAATGCGACCGGCACCGAGGCTCATGTGGCCAACTTCTGAATTACCCATTTGGCCGTCTGGGAGGCCGACGTCTAGCCCCGAGCCTGAGATGAGTGTGTGCGGCGACGTTTCCCATAGCGCGTCCCAGTTAGGGGTCTTAGCGTGGAAAATCGCATTGTCTTTGGGGTCTTCGCGATAGCCAAATCCGTCGAGTATAATCAAGACAACGGGTTTTTTGGTGTGCGTGTCGGCCATAATAAATCACTTCAAATCGGCTGGAATTAGCTCGTTAGTGTAACTTTTTAGCTACAACGAGGCTATGCAGGGAAGGGTGAGAATTGCACAGTGGCAGTGTATACTCTCGCTTTTTTCGCGAATTGTGTTCACCGCGATGTATAAAGAGAGTTCTCATGGAAAAATTAATCCCTTTTGTAGCTGAGCAGTGGATACTTATCTCAGCCTTAATCTCGTGCCTGCTTTTGTTGAGCTTTCACGAGTCACGGCGCGCGGGTAAGTCGATTACTCCCCAGCAGTTGGTGGTCTTGATAAACCAGCAGGGCGCGGTGGTGGTAGATCTACGGGATAAAGCTGAGTATACCAAGGGCCATATTATCGACTCTGTGAATGTGCCCTTTGCGAAGCTAGACAAAGAACTTGAAGATTTAGGCGATAAAGAAAAACCGATAGTATTGGTGTGTAAGCTTGGTCAGAACGCCACTGCGGCGGGCAAAAAGTTAGGCGCTAAAGGTTATACTCAGGTCCACCGTTTGAAAGGCGGTATTTCGGAGTGGCAGGCGATGCAGATGCCGCTGGTAAAATGATCGGTCAATATCCAAAAGTAGTGGTATCAAAGGGGAAAATTGATTATGGCAAAAGTAACAATCTACACAACTCGATCCTGTCCTTTCTGTGTCCGCGCTAAGCAGATACTCAGTAATAAAGGCGCAGACGTTGAAGAAATTGCGGTCGATGGTCGCAATGATCTTCGCAAGGACTTATTGACTCGCACTGGTCAGCGCACGGTTCCACAAATTTGGGTAGGTGATACTCATGTTGGCGGTTGTGATGAGTTGATGGCCCTTGAGCGTAGCTCTCAGCTTGATGAAATGCTCGCCTCGTAATTAAGGCCGGCGATATTTTTTTAATACCTAGAATTAGGAAGTAGAAAGTAATGACAGATACAGATGAAGCACAAGCAAAAGCGCCGGCTCAAGCCAAGTTTGCCTTGCAGCGTATTTATGTTAAAGACGCGTCATTTGAATCGCCAAGCGCGCCCGTTATATTCACTAAAACCTGGAAACCAAAGATACAGGTTGATTTGAATACCCGCAGTGCGCCAGTGGCTGATAATAATTTTGAAGTTATTCTTACGGTCACCATCACTGCCAAACTCGAAGACGATGAGACTGCATTCTTGGTAGAAATTCACCAAGGTGGCCTGTTCGTGGTAGAGGGCGTGGAAGGTGAGCAGATGCGTCAGCTCCTGGGTATCGCTTGCCCGAATATGCTGTTCCCGTATTTGCGTGAAGCGGTTGATTCTTTAGTGATAAAAGGTGGCTTCCCCGCCCTAGCATTGCAGCCTGTTAATTTTGAAGCTCTTTATCGTCAGGCTCAGCAGCAGGTCGAGCAAAAAGCCGCCGCCGAACCTAAAACACACTGACCTACTGGCGGCGCAGAGCTTTTACTAGCCTCTGCGCCGCAGATACCTTATATGTTTCATATTGCTTTACATGAACCGCGTATTGCCCCCAATACCGGTAATATTATTCGGTTGGTTGCGAATAATGGCTGTCACCTACATTTAATTGAACCGCTCGGTTTTGATCTTGAAGAAAAAAAACTCCGCCGCGCAGGATTGGATTACGCCGATTTGGCGCGTGTGAGTCGCCACGCCAACTATGAAAATTTTCTGAAAGAGATGGCCGGGCGTCGCATCTTTGCCTTAACGACTAAGGGCAGTCGAAATTACGCCGATGCCGAATTTAAACCGGATGATGTGTTGTTATTCGGTTCTGAGACCGCCGGCTTACCGCAAAATATTCGCGATGATTTGGGTGTTGAGCACTGTTTGAGAGTGCCGATGATATCGAGTTCTCGCAGCCTTAATTTGTCGAATACCGTTGCCTTGGTGAGTTACGAGGCGTGGCGGCAGAATGGGTTTTTGGGGGCTTAGTCATTCCCCCGTTCAATTGATCGCCGTTTTTTCGCGGCTTACGGCGCGGAGAGAACCCGCTCCGCTCAAACAGCTTTTCGCTTAATCCGCAGGCCATTGCAGTGAGCAGCAGTTCCTTAAGGGTTCAGCATCTTGCCTACTGCTTTTCCACAAAAAAAAATAAGCCGCCTTAGAAGGCGAAAACCATATTGGTCGGCGACTGAATTACTAAACTGGCTTCTGATTCGACTAGCTTGGCGAAACCCACGCTCAAGCTAGTTTGTGAATATCAATTAAATAGATCAGACGACGATATTAATCATCGTCGTCATCCCCACCCATCCCCAATTCTTTAATCTTACGGGTTAGCGTATTACGGCCCCAGCCAAGTAAGTTGGCGGCATCGCGTCTACGCCCATGGGTGTGCTTGAGGGCGGACTCAATCATAATTCGTTCAAACTGGGGTACTGCCCGATCTAGTAACTTATCTCGTCCTAGCAAGAGTTCCTGATCCGCCCAGCGCTTGAGATTGTCTTGCCAGTTGGACGCTGGCGCCGCTTCGCCCTGCGGACTTTCCAGTAGCTCTGGGGGCAGGTCATCGATATGTATTTCACGGCCGGCGGCCATGACGGTCAGCCAGCGGCAGGTGTTTTCTAGCTGACGAACATTGCCCTGCCATTCCATTTGGCAGAGATACTCTTCGGTTTCTGGACGCAGGCGTTTGGGTTCCACATTGAGCTCGTTTCCGGCGCGCGTGAAGAAATGTTGCATTAGCTTGGGAATATCTTCCCTGCGCTCAGACAGGCGCGGTAAATGTATGCGGATAACATTGATACGGTGGAAAAGGTCTTCCCGGAAAGTGTTGTTCTTTACCAGTTGTTCAAGGTGCTGATGGGTTGCAGCAATAATGCGCACATCCACCTTAATGGAGGTGTGACCACCAACGCGGTAGAACTCACCGTCTGCCAGCACTCGCAGCAATCGTGTTTGAGTGTCAGCGGGCATGTCGCCGATTTCATCTAAAAATAACGAACCACCATTGGCTTGTTCAAAGCGGCCTCGGCGCTGTGCGCTGGCGCCGGTGAATGCGCCTTTCTCATGGCCAAATAGTTCGGATTCCATTAAGTCTTTGGGGATAGCCGCCATATTTAAGGCGATAAAGGGTTTATTCGCTCTCGGGCTGTGGCGGTGTAAGGCTTGGGCGACTAACTCTTTACCGGTACCTGATGCACCGTTGATCAGAACGGTAATGTTGGACTGTGCCAGACGGCCAATGGCGCGAAACACTTCCTGCATTGCGGGTGCTTCGCCGATGATCTCGGTGGTTTCGAGTGGCTCTTGCTCGGGCAGTAAATTGCGGTTTTTGTTGGCGTGCTGCAGCGCGCGTTGGGTGGTAGCTACGGCCTCATCAACGTCAAAGGGCTTAGGCAGGTATTCAAATGCGCCGCCTTGATAGGAGGCAACTGCGCTGTCTAAGTCTGAATGCGCGGTAGTAATTATAACAGGTAGACCGGGATGGGCGGCGGTAATTCTGGATAATAACTTCAGCCCGTCAATGCCGGGCATGCGAATGTCGCTGATGATGGCGTCGGGAATCTCATCTTCAAGATGTCCCAATAATTCGTCGCCGTTCTCAAAGCAGCGGGTAATGATGCCGGCTTGAGTGAGGGCTTTTTCGAGTACCCAGCGTATAGATTTGTCGTCGTCTGCTATCCAGACAGAATTGGCTTTGCTCATGAGGCGTGCTCCACAGGAATGTGTAGCGAAAACACGGTGTTGCCGGGTTCGCTACTGCATTCGATAAGACCGTTATGTTGGTAGAGTATTGACTGAGCAATAGATAGTCCGAGCCCGGTACCTTGAGCGCGTCCGCTAACCATAGGTAAAAAGATTGAGGCGCGAAGGGCTGCTGGAATACCTGGCCCGTTGTCGATTATGTCAGTACTGCAAACAAGACGGTGGCGGTTTGAGCCAATGGTGAGTTGGCGTATGGTTCGAGTGCGAATAGTGATGGTTGGATCTCTATCGCTCGCAAGATCTTGCCGAAGCGCCTGTTTGGCGTTACGGACGACATTGAGGAAGGCTTGGATGAGCTGTTCACGATCGCCAAGTATGTCTGGAATACTGGGGTCGTAATCCCGAATAAAATGAATGCTGCCTTCGTTTTCTACTTCGACAAGCTGCCTGACCCGCTCTAATACCTCGTGAATATTAGTCCTTTGTTTCTCTGGTGCACGGTGGGGCCCTAGCATTGTGTCGACTAGATTTCGCAGGCGGTCAGCTTCCTCAATAATAATATTGGTGTAGTCGTGTAGCTTTGGGTCGCTAAGTTCGCGAGCGAGTAATTGGGCCGCACCACGCAGGCCGCCCAAAGGATTTTTAACTTCATGGGCAATACCGCGAATTAGCGCTTGGCTATTTTGCTGCGATGACAGGAGGCCTTCTTCGCGGCTGATACGGATAAGTCTGTCTAATGGCTGTAGTTCGATGATTAGCGAGGTGCGGCGGTTTTCGGTCACGGGGGTCACCGCGTAGTCGACTGTTATCTCTGCCCCAGAGCGCAAGGTTAAAACAGTTTCTCGCTTGGTGTAGGCCTCACAGTTATTGATGGCGTCGAGAAGCTTAACGAGGGTGTCTTCCTGTTCATGAAACAGCCTAGTAATAGCTTCGCCGTGAATACGTTGGTCAGATACCGCCAATAGTGACTCTGCAGCCGGATTAATATAATTAACAGTCAGGTTCGGCTCTACCAACAGTATTGCTGTTTTTAAGTTATCGAGAATTTGGTGGTACATATTGATCGGAGGCATAAGGTCGCCAGTATGTGCGTTATGTCTTGCCTATAAGCAATTTCTAGGCCAAGCGAAAGCTATGGGGTTTTATGGGTGATCCAACAAATGTATCAAGCAGGACGATCAAAAGCCCTGTTTTGGGGCCATATCCAAAAGGAAGTACATGGCTTTTTCTTGGGACGAAACTGCTTGATATTTCATATTATGCACACATAAGGTGCAAACAAATACTTAATAATAAAGCGCAGAGAGATTAGTTCGTCGGCCAATAAACCGTGATGCTAATGCTGTCTTCGGAGAGCGTTTTGCTGTTCTGGTCAAGGAGGGTTGCCTTAATACGACGCTGGCCGCGGGGGAGGCGTGAAATAGTGGCGCTCATTGATGTCGATGTGCTGACAAGTTCACCGTCAAGACTGATACGTATTTGCTGACCCTTGCGAAGTGCTCGAGCTTTAGAGATGCTGACGGTTATGCCAACTAGTCCATTGGCTATAATGGCGCCATCGCTGGGGGAGCTTATACGGATGATATTGCGATCTAAATTCACGGCTTTCTTGGGTGTCCGCTTAGGTTCATTAATGTCTATTGCGGGTGCGGTGTTCAGTGTGGGAAGCGTGATTGGCTCTGCACTTTTGGGGGCTTTATCGGAATATACGGTGCGGCCGTTTTCGTCGATATAACGATAGATCTCGGCATATAGTGCCTGCGAGCACAAAGCAAAAATACAGCTTAAAAGGAGTATGCCGCGCATAGTAGCTCCGGGGCGATGGCTAGGTTTAATGATGTGGCTAGATTGAGTTTACTATAAGCATAAAAAAACCCGCCATTGGCGGGTTTTTTTATAGTAGACGCAAGTGTTACACGCTGTAGTACATGTCGAACTCAACGGGGTGAGTTGTCATGGCTAGGCGCTCAACGTCTTGTGCTTTCAGTGCGATATAGGCGTCGATGGTATCGTCGTCAAATACGCCGCCAGCGGTCAAGAACGAGCGGTCTGCATCTAGAGCTTGCAGTGCTTGATCTAAACTAGAGGCAACGGTTGGAATTGCCGCTGCTTCTTCTGCTGGTAGATCGTAAAGATCTTTGTCAGCAGCATCGCCAGGGTGAATCTTGTTTTTGATGCCGTCTAGGCCAGCCATCAGCATAACCGCAAACGCAAGGTAAGGGTTTGCAGATGGATCTGGGAAGCGCACTTCTACGCGGCGTGCTTTCGGGTTTGGTACAAACGGGATGCGGATTGACGCAGAGCGGTTACGCGCTGAGTAAGCTAACATTACCGGTGCTTCAAAGCCGGGAACCAGACGCTTATACGAGTTAGTAGATGCGTTGGTGAAAGCGTTGATAGCGCGAGCGTGCTTGATGATACCGCCGATGTAGAACAGTGCAGTTTCAGACAGGCCGCCGTAAACATCGCCAGCAAACAGATTAACGCCGTCTTTGCTCAAAGACTGGTGAACGTGCATGCCGCTGCCGTTGTCGCCAACGATAGGTTTGGGCATGAAAGTCGCGGTCTTGCCATAGGCATGAGCAACATTGTGCACGCAGTACTTGAGGATCTGAACTTCGTCAGCTTTTTTAACGCAGGTGTTGGGGCCAACGCCGATTTCACACTGACCAGCAGTACCCACTTCGTGGTGGTGTACTTCAATAGTTAGGCCCATATCGCTCATGGCGTTGCACATAGCGCCGCGCAGGTCGTGCAGGCTGTCTACTGGTGGTACCGGGAAGTAGCCGCCTTTAACGCCAGGGCGGTGACCCGTGTTGCCTTCTTCAAAGTTGTCGCCAGATTTCCATGCCGCTTCGTCAGACGCAATAGAGTAGCTCGCGCCTTCCATCGCGATCTTCCATTTAACGTCGTCGAAAACGAAGAACTCTGGCTCAGGGCCAAACAGTGCGTTGTCAGCAATGCCGCTTGCGCGCATATAGTCTTCAGCGCGCTGGGCGATAGAGCGCGGATCGCGGTTATAGCCCTGCATGGTTGTAGGTTCTACGATGTTGCAACGGATGATGATAGTGGATTCTTCGGTAAATGGATCTAATACAGAAGCGTCATCATCAGGCATAAGAATCATGTCTGATTCGTTAATGCCTTTCCAGCCGGCGATTGATGAACCATCAAACATTTTGCCGTCTTCAAAAAAGCCGGCGTCAATATCGGTGGCTGGAATGGTGACGTGCTGTTCTTTGCCTATAGTGTCGGTGAAGCGCATGTCTGCCCATTTCACGTCGTTGTCGGCGATTAACTTCAGAGTGTTCTCTGACATTATGTACGTCCTCCAGATAGAGAGAGTCTGTTAAAAGTTCGGCATGGCCGAATTGCTGGTCATTATATTCGAAGCGTATTGTGCCGCATAGTAGAGCAGCGTGGGAACCGAAAAAGCGATATATATGCGGTTTTATTGTGCTGACGGCTGGAGTTTTAGGGTCATTTTGTTTTATTTGTGAGTAAAAATTGTGCGCCGCCACCTGAAATTCGGTCTATTTTGGTGCGCGAGCGGGTTTTGTGTTCGTTTTTAGTGCGCACCATTCTTTGGGCTGCACCGCGAGCAGTGGGCCGCTATAATACCCGCGCATTTATTCACGCGGCCTATTAATGAAGTTTATCGTCAAGCTGTTTCCTGAAGTTATCGTCAAAAGTAAGCCTGTGCGGAGGAAGCTCACCCGTCAGCTTCGCGATAACCTCCGCAAATTACTTATGCAGCTCGATCCAGCAGTGGTCATTATTCGCGAGTGGGACCGCATAAGCTTGGAAACGTATAGCACCGACGCCGTCGTGCTCCAGGGTTTTGTGACGGTATTATGCCAAACACCAGGTATTGGTCATGTTATTGACGTGGCTGAATACCCCTTAGTTGATCTGCATGATATTTACGAAAAAACTCGCGATGCCCTTGGCGATAGCCTGCGAGGCAAGCGGTTTGTGGTTCGTTGCAAGCGCTCAGGCGAGCATGATTTTAGCTCAGGTGAAGTCGAGCGCTACGTTGGCGGTGGCTTGAATCAGCATCTTGAGTCAGCGGGTGTCGATTTGCATAATCCCGATGTCACCGTGCGCATTGAGATCCGAGACCAGCAGTTGTTCATTGTTAATCGTCGTATACAGGGCTTGGGTGGTTATCCAATGGGCTCTGTTGATGCGGTGAGGTCCCTTATCTCCGGGGGATTTGATTCTACCGTGTCTAGCTATATGACGATGAAGCGCGGTGTTCGCACCCATTTTTGCTTTTTTAACCTTGGTGGTCGCGAGCACGAGGTAGGCGTTAAGGAGGTGGCACTGTATTTGTGGCTTAAATCTGGCGCGTCGCATCGCCTTAAGTTTGTCACTGTGCCGTTTTTACGAGCTTCACCGTCGCTTCATCGACCTAGATCAAGCGCGTATTTACCTGCTGTACTGTGAAAAAGGTGTAATGAGCCGCTTACACGCCTCGCATTTGCTTGAGCAGGGTTTTACTAATGTTAAGGTATATCGTCCGTCATGAGAGAAGTAGCTATTACTACCCCGCCATTATTTAGTGTTTTGATTTCGCCGCGCTGGGGAGATCAAGACAGTATGGGCCATATAAATCACGTTCAGTATTTTCGGTATTTAGAAGAGGCTCGGGTTCAGTGGATGCTGGATACGGGCTTTGGCGTTGGCAGCGGCAGTGAGTTGTCTGGAATGCTTGTAGCGGCCATCGGCTTGAATTTCCGCAAAGAGTGGCATCACAATAAGCGCTTGTGCGCAAAAGCGTGGGTGACTCATATCGGCAATAGTAGTTTTCGCTTATTACAGCGTTTGTATTCCGAAGACGGCAGTGAGCTGGTTGCTGAGGGCGAAATAAGCTTGGTGTGTATTGATGACAAGCATCGTCCGCGACCAATAGCGGATGAAGAGCGCAGTCATTTACAAACCCGCGCTCTGGACTAGTGGTCTTACTCGTTAGCCGGTTTACCTAGGTTCAGGTTGTAGTATTTAAAATACTGATCTTCCAGATCAACTTTGCGACCGTACTCAACATCGTTGACTGGTCACAGTTCCCTAACGTTGCGGCCTGGGAACAGAGAGCCATAGCGCATGCTCGCCCAGGCGGCATGATTGGTGATTTGTCAGTATTGCCTGAGCACGCGCCTTTTGGTCCAAGAGGATAATCAATTCAGTGGAGTAAGCGCCTCGGTATTGAGTTGTCTGGGCCTTTAATTGACTGTGCTAATGTTGTCGAATTTTTTTGAATAAAGCGATGCATCACGATGGTTGGTGTATGCAGTCAATCATCCCGCTACTTTCTGCAATAGGCACTCATCAACATCTACCGCCATACTACGTCAAAGCGGCCTAAGTTGTTTTATAAGCCGAACTGGTGGGGTTATGCCCGAGTGTTGCTTAGTTTGCTGCCTCAAATACTTCTGCCCAGAAAAACAAAACCTCTTACTGCGAAAATATAGACGTGTATTACCCATTTGAGTGGCAGGGCGCGATTTGGATGGCGATGATGGATTTCAAAATAGAGTGCGGAATTGACACGTTTTATCCATGTAATATAGGGTTTTCTAATCGGATCGGGAGGGGGTAATTTTGGTGTCTCAGCTTGTGGCAGCCATGTGGGAATAGAGATTCCGTATTGACGGGCCAAGTGGCAGCCGAAGAGAAATATGTCGGCCTTCTTCTCGGCCACGGCGGCTTTTAGGGCGCGGTCCCAATCTTCTTCTGTGAGTTGTTTCTGCATATGCGCTAGATCGACTAACCAATTCAAATTATCGTTAAAGCTCGCCATGACCGCATGCACGACGATCATTAGCAGCTCTAAATGAATTGCAGGTTTATTTAGCCCTGGCAAGCTAACAGCAGGCACTGCTGTTGACCAAACCCAGTCGCTTACCTGATTAGATGTGTTGCTGCCAATACGCCGGTGTAAGTCGAGTTTCGTGCCGGTGATAGTGTTGAGTAGCGCGACGCCATGGGGTGCGTCCAACTCCAGTTTAGTAGTAAGTAAACAACGCTTGTGTCTTTCCGGATACTCCAGAACCCAAAAGTTGTTTAAGAATAAATCGAGAGCCTTTGAGTGATTTTTGGTCGGAACAAGAACATCGATATCTGCCATGGGGCGATGAATTGGATTCTCGTAGTAATCGATAAGTCCGGCGCCCTTGATGATCATCATGGGAATGCCGTGGTCACTTAAAAGGGTATGGATCTGTTGTAGCTGATTGCTGCGGTGTTGATAGGCGACCCACCAAAATTTATAGATAACCTTTAAGCGCTTCCCGTGTGGCGAGCTTAGGCCGAATCGCGTGATCTGGTGGTGAATAAGTGGCACCAAACGCATGATGCCGAAGCTCATGGTGTCTATGTCGATGTCCTCATTCCAGCGTTCTAATAAGTCGCCTGCTAACGACTTGTCCTCGGCAAGACAAAACCGAATAGTGAGATCGTCTAATGGGGAAATGGTGAGCATGGTCAAAATCCTACAGTTTCGTCTGCTATATCGTCGAAGTCGTCTAAATGACTGATGATAATTATTATTTTGTCTAGTTTGAGGCTATGGATAATCTCTTTTAGGAAGATGATTGAAGCCTTGTCCATATGATTGGTCGGCTCATCCAATACCAATAGGCCTGGGCTAATGAGCAATTCTCGCAACAGAGCGATTCGTCTCGCCTCGCCTCCGGACAATTTGTCGCCGCGTTCGCCTACATCATAAGTGTCTGGATTTTTATGTTTTGGTAGCAGACGGCGTTTTAGTTCGTCGTCGGTGTCTTGCCAACGGCTCGAGGGATCGTCATGGCCAAAAAGTGCGTTCTCTTTAATAGTGCCGCCAAACAGAGTCACGTGTTGGTCTATGAGGGCCGCGTGACTTCGCCATTGTTCCAGCTCGTGCCAGTGCGCGCTGCGTTCATTGATAAGCAAATTGCCCCTGGTGGGGGATAGGTGACCCAATAGAATTCTGGCCATAGTGGACTTGCCGGCGCCGTTTGCGCCTTTCCATAAATAGAGTTTTCCGCGCTGTAAGTGGATATCTTTGCCATCAAAAATATTCTTAGTACCGTAGCTAAAACAGACGTGATTAAGCGATATGGAGTGCAGAGATTTCCCACCGCTACCTTGAGTCGAGTGAGCCTCAGTCGCTAGATTAAAGAAAGTTTGTAGCGTCTTGGCTGCCTCTTGCCCGTCCATAAAGCTGAATAGAGCGGCGCTTAGGGGCGCTACATTGCTCTGTATAATACTGAGCACAAGCAAGGATATAACGAAATCTTGTGCACTAATTTGCTTGGTCTGAGTCAAAAAGGCGCCAAGAAAAAGCATGCCTATCCGCAGGAAGTTGCTTGCCCATCGTACCCACGAGCGCCAAAACAGTTCAGATCTGAGCATGCGCGTATTGCTATCGAGTAACTCGCCAGTGTGACGCCGGTGATCTTGCGCTGTTGCCGATATGCCGCGATTCATTTTGAGCAATTCGAATTTATCCAGCAGGGCAACAGCCCACTCGTGCTGTTGTCGCCAACTGGCTTGATAATTGACTAGCAAGGGGCGAGTGCGTCGATTGGTGAGCAGGCCGAGTACGACGATTAACGCCATTCCCAATAAAGAGAACACAAAGATAACGAGGTTTATCCACGCAATGAACCCGAGCATCGCCAAAATTATAATTACACTAGTAAGTGCTGAATCGAACAGCTTGTTCACGCCTTGGCGAACGCGCCAGAAGTCCGCCATTATTAAGTCGTAAAAATAGGCGCGGTTGTGCTTCTTGAATTCCTGCCATTGGAGCTTAGAAAACTGCTCATATAGTTGGGAGCTTAATCGCAGGCAAGCTTCATCGACAATCACGTAATTATAGGCTGTCTGTTTAAACGCGAGCCACTGAGCCAAAGAAAAGAAAACGACTATCGCCGCGATATTGCCATAGAGCACAGCGTCTATCACTTCGGGAATAGGCTGAATACTGCGATAAATAAGCAGTGGCCAAATGATCGATAGCGCGCTATGGAATAACCCCATCGCGACGGAAAGAATAATTTTTCTGTTGGAGATGTCCCGAATAACAATAGTGAGGCTAAATGGATTATTCACTAGTTTTTGCTGCCGCCTTATGTTGAAGGTGCCGACGCAATAGCTTGAGGTAATCGCTCGCGGATGCGCCTTGACTCATATTGCCATCATGCACGCGCCGGTAGGTGAGCACCTCGGGCAGTGTGGTATGAATGATGCCTTTCAACTGGCAGAGACCAAACCATTCCAGAAAATCGCCCAACTGTGTATCTTCATTAAAGCCGCCCACCTTTTCAAACACGGTGGGTCTGCAAAGTAAGGCGCTTTTCCCAGTGCCGTTCAGTACCTGAGTGCGAGCGGCGTGTGTGCCGGTCAACTTATTCCTGTCATCAAATTCAGTGAGCTGCGTGAAACATAAGTCCACCGCTGGATTTTCAATGAGATAGTCGAGTTGCTTGGCTAGTTTTTCCGTGTGCCAGAGATCGTCGCAATCTAAGAAGGCGAGCCAGGGAGCGGTCACGTGCTTGAGCGCTTCATTCAGCGCGGCAGAAGCTCCTCGATGAGGAAGGTCAATAATCTCTATGTTGTCCTGTTTTTTTGCGAGAGCTGAAACGATTTGTAGACTGCGATCGGAAGAGCCGTCATTAACGACAATAATACGAACGTCCTTGAAGCTCTGATGTAGAATGCTATCAATTGACTGGGCAACGAATGCCTCGCCATTGTAGATTGGCATGATAATGTCGATCTGACTACTTGTTGCTTTGTTCATTATTACGTCTCGATTGTCTGCGCAGGACCTCAAAAAGTCCTGCTCTCATTTTCGGCATATTGAATGTGTCATTCGCATCATGAAACCATTTTTTTAATAACAAATGTTCAACATTGAGCTCCTTGTAACCCACTTGGCGAAGCTTGAGCAGTAGATCCATGTCGTCACCAGCGCGCAGTGTAGGGTCAAATCCACCCACAGTATTGAGCGCGTATTGTCGTACCATAAGACCGCTAGGTACGATTGAGCGATGTACATCGTTTAAGGTCTGTCGCATATTGCTAGGCAAGGTCTCGCTACCATTTTCTGAATGATATTTCTGATTACAAGTCACGAATGCCGTGTAGGGATTTTGATTGAGGGCATTGACCTGCAGCGCGAGTTTTTCTGATAGCCACTCGTCGTCTTGGTCGAGAAAGGCAATGTATTTACCCTTTGCTTCCTTGATGCCCAGGTTGCGAGCTACCGCCTGCCCTCGATTCTCCTGACTGATGAGACGAACTTGCGGAAACTGTTTGGCCACTAAATCTGCGCCACCGTCTGTTGAGCCATCATCGACTACGAAGACTTCCCAGTGTGAATAGGTTTGCTCCTCAATGCTGTTCAATGCGCGAGCAATGAATTTCTCGCCGTTGAAAAGGGGAATAACGACCGACACCAAAGGTTGTTCAAAGCGTCTGAAATCATTAAGTTGCGGCAGTGGCTGGGCAGGTTTCTCGTTCCGACGTCGGCGTAGGGATGTCTGCAAAACTGCGAATAGATTCAATTCGGCAAGTGTTTTATCCCAAGACATATTATTGCCGTGGATGTGATAGAGCAGGGTGGGCTCTTCAATGATCACAATGCCAAATTGATGTTCACGCAGCTGTAACCACCAGTCGATGTCCTCGCTGCAGCGAAAATTACTGCCGAAGAATAAGCCTTTATCGAAGACCTCACGTTTGACGAGCGAGGCGCCCAAGTGTACGTGACTCAATAGATTGTCGCTGGTCTCGAACTGCATCTCTGGTTTTTGGACGCCCTCGTCAAAGACGTATTGAATGTGGCCGCTGGCGACCATGATTTTCGCATCTTGTAGATGAGGTAATAGTAAAGCGAGTTTATTTAGCGCCCACTCGTCGTCACCATCGAGGAAGCTAATTAAGTTGCCTTTGGCTATCTTGACGCCGGTGTTTCTCGCGGCCGCTGGCCCTTGGTTCTGTTCATGATGGTAGAGCGCAATCTCGGGAACCAATGCTGCAATGCTCTCAAGCAGAGTGACGCAGCTTGCCTCGGATGCATCATTGACTAGTATTATTTCGAGGGTAATCTGACCCAACATGATTTCGGGCTGGTTCAACACCGAGGCTATGGCCTTTCTGATTTCTGCACCATTATTGAAAACGGGAATGATGACACTAAGCATTGGCGGGCACCTTTTTAGTCTCTAGAGTTTGGAAAGAATTGATGAGTGAGTGGGTGTCGCTGCCCAATAGCCACTGAAACGTGGGGACACTGCTGACAACTCTGCTGATTTTCGCAAAGGCATCTTCCCGGTGATGAGGCAAGTGAAACAGGGTAGTGGGTGCGATGCTCATAAGTGCCTTTGAGGGTTTCACTGCCTGCATGTTTGAGTGTATTTCGGCCGTGATTTTTGGCACCAAAATGCCCAATAATTTTATTTCTTTGAGAAGCTGCTTGGGGTAGTGCTGGCCAATGAGTAACACGGCCTTTTGCTCTTGGTAAGTGTCGGGGTTCGTCAGCTGTGACGAAAGTGCAGAGAAGCTGTTGTCAAAATTATCAGCATTAATCTTGGCCGTTTGATAAAGGCTGAAGACCTTAAACGGCGACTCAGTGCTCACGATCACATAGTCGTCAGATAGATAGTAACTGCCGTGTAGTAGCAGGCGCATGCAGCTAGTGGACTTGCCTGAGCCACTAGGACCCGGTATGAGCCAGCCCCTTTCTCCGTCGTTTGACATGGCGCCCGCATGCATAAGTTGCAAGGGCTTGTTGCGGCTCCACCAGTGGAAAATTATCCGAAACGAGAAAGTGGTTTCCCACCAGGGTATCTCGGTGGCGTCCATGGTCCAGTAGATGCCAATTTTCTGTGACTGCGAATATAGGAACAATTGCCTAAGCCAGGGCTGGTAGTAAATTTGTATCTCGCTTTGATCGAGATCCGCGGCAAAGCCCTGGGCATTGAATAAGTCATTTGGCGGCGCGGTTAGGGCTCTTTCTAAATCACAGTTTTCGACATAATAAATAGTGAGATCGGCAAAGTTCAGACTTGACATGCCGGCTAAATGAGAGAGGGCCGGAATAAATTTATTCCGCAAGATGGCAGATTGGGTAAGTAAGTCAATCGAGTGGTGCGCAAGTGTTATGCGATCACGGTATTGAAGATCCGCTCCCTGGACTAGCTGCAAAGCTGTGTCAAAGTACTGCTCTAAATCAAACACGGCTATCCTCTGATGGTTGCGATGTAATGAAGGCGTATATTTATTGCTTTTTCTCCCAACCATTTTCGTCCACTTCGTGGATTGGGTCGAGCAGCAATAGGTCCTGCATATCGGTGTAGCGGTTCAATGCTGAGGATTGATATTCAGTAGCAGGAACCGGCGCTACTAGCGGCCCTTGCTCAGCCGAGCTCGTAACGACCAGCTCTTCGGCTAGCAACTCTTGCCAGATGTTGCGAAGTTCGTCTTGACAGATTTTTGCCTTATCCGCCAGAGGCTTAGCAATTGTGTTGATCATGTCTTCAGCGTCATTGTTTGGCAGCGCGTTAATCAAGGCTACTGCATTGCCTTGCAGGCTGTAGTACAGGCCGTTATCAAGATTGGCGATAATGCATTCGTCTTCAAATACTTCGGCGGCAACGCGGCGGTTAAGTATGAATGTAGGCATGTTAAGGTCTTTCCTTTGGTTTTTGTGGGGCTTGTCACTTCGTAGCGAGTCCAGAAATAACGGTCTTCGACAAGGCCGAGTGCCGAGAAGAAGATATACGCGGATTGTTCGACAAATAAACTGAGTTTGCGCACTTACGAAAATAAAGCTTAATTTTAGTGTCATAAGATGGGCAAGTACACTATAAGTCACGTTCAGTATTTTTGGTATTTAGAAGAGGCTCGGGTTCAGTGGATGCTGGATACGGGCTTTGGCGTTGGCAGCGGCAGTGAGTTGTCTGGAATGCTTGTAGCGGCCATCGGCTTGAATTTCCGCAAAGAGTGGCATCACAATAAGCGCTTGTGCGCAAAAGCGTGGGTGACTCATATCGGCAATAGTAGTTTTCGCTTATTACAGCGTTTGTATTCCGAAGACGGCAGTGAGCTGGTTGCTGAGGGCGAAATAAGCTTGGTGTGTATTGATGACAAGCATCGTCCGCGACCAATAGCGGATGAAGAGCGCAGTCATTTACAAACCCGCGCTCTGGACTAGTGGTCTTACTCGTTAGCCGGTTTACCTAGGTTCAGGTTGTAGTACTTAAAATGCTGATCTTCCAGCGTTAGTGTCGCAGTCATGATGGCGCTGCCATGCTCAAAACGCACATTGCTGCTATAGCTCAATTTTGGTGGATG
>NZ_JBLIKC010000014.1:0-105376 GCF_047636175.1 Zhongshania sp.
CACTTATAAAACGCGGGCTATTACTGATTGCGATCGGTCTTGTATTCACGCCAATATGGGAAGCTGATATCCTCCATTTTTATGGGTTTTATTTTTTAATAGCTGCTGCCATATTTACAGTTAACGAAAAATACTTGTTAGTTATCTCGGCGATTATCATGCTGATATTCCCAGCTTTAATGCTGTTTCTAAATTATGAGCAGAACTGGAATTGGTCAATATTAACCTATGAAAACTTTTGGTCATTTGATGGAATGATTAGGCACATAGTATTTAACGGCTTCCATCCCGTCTTTCCCTGGGCTGCCTTTTTGATATTTGGGATGTGGCTGGGGAGGCAGGATTTATCTCAAAGTTTGATTAGAAACAAGTTGCTTGCTGGGTCACTTATTACTTTGTTTGTCACCGAATGTGGTTTTTATTTGATAAGAGTAACTATTGGAGACGGTAGTGTGCTTGAAATGACATCCGAAGATGTGACATTTCTATTTTCAACATCGATTATACCGCCATTGCCTCAATACATAATCTCTGCTGGTAGCTCCGCCGTTGTTGTGCTGGTTGCTTGCTTATATTTTTCAGAGAGATTTTCTGAAAGTAATATCAACAAGTGGCTGTACCAAACGGGACAATTGTCTTTGACCTTGTATGTTGCTCACGTCATTATTGGTATGGGTATTCTTGAGTCTATCGGTCGGTTAGAAAACCAGACAATAAACTTCTCACTACTTAGCGCATTGATATTTTGTGTTTGCGGGATAGTTTTTAGTGTTGTATGGCTGAAGTTTTTTAAAACTGGGCCGTTAGAATCGATCTTCCGTAAAGTTGCAGGCTAACAAAGCATTGCAGCGGATAAGCGGCTGAATGCGGCGTTAAGGTCGTAGATAGATATACGACTTTCATCAAAATACGTATTTTGGACCGTCCGCTTTTTACCAATATCGGCCCGTGGGAATTAAAAGCAGAAATATTGGTAATACGTTGATATTTAAAAAAAAGGCCGCTAATTAGCGGCCTTTTTTGTTGCTTAGAATATTTTCTCTAGCGATACTTCGGGGCAACTGTAAGTTGACCGTTGACGTCTTGCTCTGTGCTAACAAAATCAATGAGTTAGCGGTTTATTGCCAAGCTAAAATCACTATTTATGACACTTGAAAAGCAATCTCTTTGCTAACACACTGTTAAATATAACTTTTTGTCAGTTATGAAGCTAGCTATGATCTGTCAGCTGCAAGCCCTATTGGCCTATAAGGCATTAAACGAAAATGGGGAAACTGCTTAGGGGCGTCAAAGTAGTGGATATATTTTATATCGAAAGTAGGCGTTTTATTGCAGAGTAATCTGAATCGCTGACTTTGCACTCTGCCGCGAAATTCTCCCATTGCTGAATGGCATCCATAATCTGTTCAGCTATGTTTTTTACCGTGGTTTTGTCTAAACCGAATACTTTTCCTTGGTTAATGGCCTCGCTGGGTTTTGGCGGATAAGGCGAGTATTGATAGCCAGCAACATGATATGCGCCGGTTGTTAGGCTGGGCACTAAGTCGTATGCGGGCGATAAGCGATAACCGCTGCCATCATTGATCATTGAAAAATTGCGTTCGTGATCGTCGGTATTATTGATCGCTCGATTAAACAGCATTTGTCGCAACAGCTGCTTGGCATCCTCGCGAAAATCGACACTGTGTGATTGCAGTAGCTTATGAACGTCGTCATAACGAAATACACCCGCGTCGTCCCGCTGGTAAGCGTCCTTACGTAAACCGTTTATAGAAATAAGATGGCGCCGATTTGATTCAGAAATATCAAAGCGTTGCAGTAACAGCACATCACGGCCGGTTATATCCTCAATCAGTTCGCCGCCATAAACGTTAATTCCCGCCGCTTTTGCCATCTTAAGACAGGCTAGCTCAACGCGAGCGACGTTGAATTGATCACTTCCTAGCCGGTTAAATTTGGCAAGAAAAGCGTCGTCACCACGATAGATCAGTGATTTTGGGCGGGCACCGCCAGCTCCTGATCCTTCGTTGGCGAGATAAATTAAATCGAGAGATTCGTGTGGGATTTCCTCGAATGACAAGGTGTCGATTTGGTGGGCAATTTTTTCTGCTTGAGCGAGCTCTCCCCAGGCGATACCTAATTGGTACAGCGGCCGTTCGTTGTTTGCGGTGAGCTCTAGAGCGCCAATCCGGCTGCGACGTAAGGCGTTTAAGCAAGCAATAGCGCTGTTGGCGTTCATCTTCTCGCCGGTTTGTTTTAGCGCTACATAACTTAATACTCGGCGCCCCCATGTATCGGGTAAATAATCGTCAAGGAATGCGGGGATGCCGCCGCGGCATTCTATAGCGCGCTCTTTGGGTGTCAGCGGCAAGCAGATCGGGTCAATGGCGATGGCGCCGGGCAGCTCAAGGTATTCAGGTCGGTATCGAAAACCGACTCGCTCAACATGCCCGCGATCTTCCACGATCACAACGTCGGCGGCCTGAGTTCGCCCAGTGCTCGGCAGGTCTATATGTAGTGCATAGCGGGCTTTATCAATCATCGAATAAGGACGTCGGCATGACAAATAACAGGTTGAACTGATCCTCTAGGCCCAGCACTCTCGCAGCTTCATGGTAGTTGCCGAGTGACACCGACAATTTACCCTGCTCCATCTTGACGAGCGTTGACACGCTTACGCCAATGCGTGGTGCAAAACCGCGCACACCATCCTTAGGAAAGCGCTCTTTGCGGGCCGCGCATAGGCGCTTGCCGAGTTCGGGTAGTGTGTCAGTCATGTTGTATTATAGTAGAATAAATAGTCAGTAATTAAGTTAATGTTGTAAAATAATAGAACATATTTTGGCTGAGAACAAGTTCTTAGTACTTCTCCGCGGGGCAGGTATCAACTGTGGATAAAGCAATGAGTTGTAACGTGTCTAATTGCACTGAGCGTAGAGCCAGTTATCGTTAATATTTGCAGGATGGGAAGACCCACCTCAAGGCTAAGTACGGGCAAGTTGTTGATTCCCACTTAATACTGACCCAGGATTTGCATCAGTAAATGATGAGCTGAGAGTAGTGCTTTCGCTTGCTTACTAAATACTTGTAGGCAGATAACAGGGTCAGTCTAACTTGCAAATATTTGGTTTAAATGGCTCCAATGTAGATTTACATTCCAAATTGACCAACCAGCTGTACGGGAAGGTGGTCCACCGTTATAACCTTAAGTCATTGAACGCCCCGTCCCTTCAGAGCGTTGAAGTGGGTTTTGTTGACCAGAGCAGTTTGTCCTCTTTGCCAATTCCGGACAATGTAAATAAAAAAGGCCGCTAATTAGCGGCCTTCGGGATCATCACTAGTGACAAAATGTCGCTCTCTAGTGAGAATTGCCGGCCCGCAGTATCGCTAGAGGTGAAACCTCGTCTCCCAGCCTGCGTGCGTTTCCGGCGGTTATACCGTTAGAGAATCCACTGTTATACCATTAGACAGAATACCGTGATAAAAAACAACAAGTTACGGGCGTGTCGCTAACGGCAAAAATAGCTAATATCAGCTAAACAAAAACACCCAGAGTCTAATTAGGCTCTGGGTTTGTGTGCCGTTGAATAGCGTAATCTTCTGCAATTACTTCCCATTTTGCAAGACATACCGGTTGGGCACTTGATTGGTCTGCTTAAGGCCGGGATGAACAATTACCTATTACGCTTGAAGTGTTTTAACTTGCGAGCAACTGTTACAATTGTGTCATTGGCTGCAACACAATAGTAATCAGATACCTCCTGTAGTATTTTTTCCCCGATATCATTTCCATAGTCCTGAATGAGTTTTTTCTTCGACCGCGTTGAAAAGTAGTAACACTCCTTCCCTTGGTGAAAATCTATTTCACCATACTCCAGCAGAGTATCCACAGTGAATTGGCTTATGCATCGTTGCCGCATCCGTTTTTCAGCGTGATAGCTTATAATCAAGTTACCTGCACAGAGTTTCATGCGATAACCTCCTTGTACCGGCTTAGGAACTTCTCCGGCGAAAAGTTAATTTCTTTCAGTGCGCTAATGGCTCCTGTGTCAATGATCGATGAGCTATATATGTAGCCCTTTCCTGAGCTATCAGGTGAATTTTGAAAAAACCTGCCTAGAGGGTCAATCATAATATAAGACTCAGACATCTCATCATTGTCTTCCGCACGCATGATCTCTTTAAGGCTAGAGTGTTTGTTTATAAATTCATTGAACTGACGGTCTGAAATAGCTAAGTCAGAATTAATGACGGGAAGCATTTTTAATACTTTCCAACGGTCTGGATTGAGGAGTTTTACTATTCCAGACATGTCGTCTAGATAGTTGACGCTATTAACTACCGTATTTAGCTTGAGGCGCATCTTTGGGTTAATTTTTCGGCCGGAATTAATGATTCTATGGAGATCGTCGACTATTAGTTGTTGCCCCTTATGATCGGATCTGCCGATGATGCGATTATTGTCAGTATTATCAGAGTCACAACTTAAGCCTAACAGCACCAATTTGGATGCGATTTTATCCATTAGCTCATTACTTAGCAGGCTCCCGTTACTGATGAGTGAAACGCTCATGCCTAGCTCTAGAGCCGATTCGGCAATAAATAAAACCTGATTTGGGTAAAGTAAGGGTTCACCGCCAGCAATATTTAGCCGGATTGATGACCATCGCATATAAGGGGTTAATATATTGCTGCTTTCTGGCTTGAGACTGTCGTACAGTTCTTTAAGTAGTTGTTTTGTCTGTTGTTTGTTGTGGATAAGTTCCTTTTGTCGAGACTTGCACCAGTGGGCATAGCAATACTGGCATGAGTAGTTGCAGGCTTCAGTTATGTGCCAATTAATAACTAGCTCGGTGGTGGGTATAATTGTATTCATTTGGGGTTCCTCTAAGTTAGTTCAAAGAGTTTCCCCACTTACGTCGCTGGTTTGTATGAATTGGACTTGCTACCCCCTCTCCACTTCTATCTGAGGGGCATTCATATTTCAGTGAATGATATGAACGTCCATGGCATATTCACCATAATCCAACAAGGGAGCAATTTAGATGGCCCAAGTGCCTACCTTTGAACAAGTTGTGCTTGCGGTTAGCAGTTGCCTTTTAGGATCGAAAATTGCCACCAAGAAGAAGAATAAGCTAAATGGGGTAATGGGAGGCGTTGAAGAGCATGTGGAACAGGTGCGGCTTATCCTTGGTGAAATATTAGATTTCCTTGAGCTGGATGAGCTTGAGACACTAGATGTCATTAAAAATATCGTTGAGTTTGGGTCTTTTAATGATGCGGTTCGCCAGAAGGTATGGACTTATGGGGCGGACGTGAGGCAAGTGCTCTGGTATACGGCGGGATACATATATATGCCTGGTCTTGGTCGAAGGGTTGCTTTTTGGCAGCTTGAACAGCCTTTGGATATAGGGATGCCAGGCGGCCATTTCTGGTATCTGCCAGAAGTACAGAAAGTAGACGATCAGCCAGTGCTGAAAATGCCTGTTGCACAAGTGGTTGAGTGGTTGCTAGATCTTCTTGGTGAGTCGATCACAACGATTACGACAGAGTTGGGCGGCGGAATAGTTGCAGGCGAGAACTTCGGCAGAGAATCCGGAGTCGAGGTTGAAAGCATGCAGCGGACTTTACATTTATGGTTGAACGGCCAAACTCCTACTGTAAAAACGATTAACAAGTACTTTCCGGATTCGACAAAATTGAAATTTTTGGGTGCGCTAAAGATTGATGAATCTGGCGAGCTCAATGAGAGGTTTCAACAAGCTAGAGATTTTGTGCTGAAAAAGAAGATTACTGTTAAGGAGATGGCGCTCCAGATACCTATTTCAGAGATTGCCATAATTGAAAATATTTTAAACTCTCCGATTGATGCTATAGATTGCACGCTTAAAGAGCGCTTTTTGAATCTGCTTAAAGATAGATATTCCGCCCCTACGCTACAGACTATTAGACGGCGTCTGTTGATTGCGCGAGCAGTGCAGGATGGGTATCGCAGTTTAGTTACTGCGCTTCTGGGGAGTGATTTTGATTATAAATGCGCAGATCAGAATGAAAATAAAGTGCTGCAGCTTATAGCAATTTTCCGACAAAGCCATAACCTAACGATTCAGGCTTTTGAAATAGACCCAAGTACTATCGGTGAAGAGGAGGCTTTCTCTATTTTAATACCGGAGTTATACCGGTCGAGTGTTTTTTCATCGGTTGATCCATCGCAGCGTGATAATTCTATTGATTACATGGCAGAGTTACTAACTCGTGACTTTTTGCAAATGAGCTTCAGCGAAAATTTACCAATGCTGGTTCATAAAGATGGAGAGGACTTGAGGGTTATAGCTGAAGAAAAAAAGAAGTTTATTGAGCAGTGGAAATATGAAGAGAATGAAGCCACATTATTAGAAGATCGGCTTAGAAGAAAGTCGCCATGGCGAGTGCTGCAGCCAGTCACGAATTATTGGCTAATAGGTAGAATGATCAATATACCGTCACTGCCTTATAAGGCGCGTTTTTCAGCGTCTAGAAGAATGTATGAGTTGGCGTCAAACCCTTTGGAAAAAACGAATTCCATTTGCGTTCAGTTAGCTCTTATTTTGCATAATGACGACAGGAAAAAACAAAGTAAAGATAGTAAGGACTTGGTTGAGGATTTGTTGATTGAAGCGAAAGCAACTGAGGGCTATAGAGTTTTGGAAGCGCCTTTATTAAATTATGAGGCAAAGCATCTTCTTTCTATGAATGATTTTAGTGGTGCAAGGAAAAAATTTGACGAAGCTTTACAAGCATGCGCGACTAGAAACTTTGGATCTGTTCATGGGGAGATCGCACGAGATGCGCTTGCCCTTGTAATAGGTTATCAAGATGTTGGGTACCATCTAAAAAACTACCAACACTATTATCGAAACATGATTTCTGCGGGTTGCATAGAACTGAGATCTATTCATATTCCACCCATGGAGGACGTTGCGGTTGAAATGGGGGAATACTTTTGGGACGATTTATACAAGCCATACCCAGGCCAAGAAAAACTAACTGGGGCCGTGCGTATGGACGCTGACTTTGTAAAGGAAGGAATAAAGTATTCACTGCAAGGTGATTGGAATGGTTTTTCTAAATGGCTAAAAAATAATAAGAAGAACAGTGGGAAAACGCTCAGGCACTCTCGGGGTGGCACTATTCTAGGTCTGTGGCAAAAAAACCTTTATACATGGGAAGATGATTTTAGAGCTATTTCTACCCTACAGTCAGCTTCTTCTGAAAAGGTTGAGGCTGTGATTAGAAATTTAAGGCATAGCTTACATGAAATTATTAAAGAATGGCCTAGATCCGTATCACGGGCTGATTATAAAGGACAGACACCGCTAATGATGGCAGCAAACAGGGGAGACCATCACTCACTAATCAAACTTATGGAGGGTAAGGCCGACCTTTCTGCGCAAGATTATAATGGACGCACAGTTCTGCATGCGGCTATTGCTAGTGGTGACGATCAGTGCGTAGAGGCAATTCTTTCTCATCCTGAGGTTGAGAAGTTATATGGATTGAAAGCCATAGATGGCTCGTCTTGCTTGCATACGGCTGTCCGACTTGGAAATTTAGGGTTCGTTACTAAATTGGTTTCTAAATGTCCACGGCTCTTGTTTGAACACGATAATAATGGAAGAAGGCCAGTTGATCTGGCTGTTTTGATATCGACTGATAAATCCTGCTATGAAAGTCTTGCGACTAATTTACGCCGTGAGAAGCGGCTGCATGGCTCTCACTCAGACTACGCAAGAGTTTCAGCGTTTCTGGGAAATGTAATGTCGAATTTTATATCTGAAAATATTCAATAAGGTATCTGTGGAATGATCAGAGTTTACTTGCGAAAATCGCCAATATCAGTCAAACAAAAATCCAGAATCTAGTTAGGCTCTGGGTGTTTAATTGCATTGAATTTTCAGCCATTCCAAGAAGATATTTGCACGATAGACTGATCATCTGCATTGTTTATTTCTTGTCTTGCGAATTCAGGTGCAGTAGCTAACTGTTAGTGGTCGTTGATCCATTGTTGGATGCTGGAGTTGATGTGATCCTGTGAAATCCTCTCCTGTTCCAGCCGGCGTTTTTCGTTTGGTTGTTCGAGCATATATCGGAACAATTTCATCTCTTCGGAGGATAGGTTTTCTGGTTCAGCTTCACAGGAGCGCTTCTCGGCTACCACCGCCCACGAAAAAGTATCGAGAGTCTCTCGATTCATCATACACGAATGGGGTCAGGTCTGTGATTTATGATTTAGGCAGCGTAGTGGCAAAGTGAATTTGGTCATGTGATTAAAGGTGAGATGATCGCCTCTACAACAACACAGACGCTTAATAACTGGCTGTATAAAAATCAATAACCTTCAGTGTATTAGGTGTTTTTGACCGTCCGCTTATTACCAGTCCAGGACATGCGGCATGAACAGCTATTACGAAAGGCTCCTGCGTCACAGTAGTGGTCAGTCGCTGAATAGCGCTGAGTACTTGGGGAAGTCCAGTCAAACTCGTATTCAGCAGCATTGCGCTCACTAATCCCGATATGATTCACTTAAGTAATTGATTTTTATTTAGAAGTGATTATGATCAGAGCCAAGGGATTCCATATCAAATGCAGGATGCACGCAGATGAAAAAACCATCTCAGGCTTGCTATCACTCTGATTTAAATAGAATTATCCTGCTTAATCATCTCAAGGCTTAGACTCGCTATGTTAACGGGTTATAAAGCGCAACGCATTAGAATTTACTGTTATGCGCCCAAAGGAACATAGAGAGCTATGAACGATATATTACAAATTATAGGCTCAGTAGCTTCTATATTAGGGGTGCCTTTAGCCGTTTACCTTTACCTGAAAAGTCAGGTTCAAAAGTATGCAACGGTACGAAGAGAAATTGTTAAACGCCTTTCTCATCAAATCGGAGAAGGTAGAACTGTTGGGTTGTTCGAACTAAATGCTGTAATAGATTCATTGGTTAGGGAGAATAGATTACGCTTGGGTGCTATAACCGGAAACTCTGTAATTGAAGATTTAATTGCAGAAACAGTGTCTTCACCATTGCTTGATAGTGGTAGAAAAGAACAGCTAATTACCGAGTTATCAGAAGTGCATTCTATGGGGAAAGTGTTTCATGCTATTCAAAGCGATAACTCTATCTTTGAAAAGTTCTTACAGCATCTAAAGGTTGAGTCGGGGAGCGTAGATGAAACCGAAAAAATCAGAGAAGTGATTAAAAACACAACTAACAAATCGAGCGAGACCTCAAAGACACCAGAATTATTTGGAGCAATTGCCAGCATCATTGCACTTGTAACTGCTACGCTTTCTGTTGCTGGAATTACGGAAGGTCCGAATATTCTACCCAAAATATTAGATAGCAATCTCATAACTAGTATCTCGCTAGGTGTTGCTGGATCAGTGTTAGCGGCTGTTTTGGTTGCCGTAATATCTAAAATAAACACAGATAAAAAGGCATAACAAAATCATCAATTTGACCGCCTACGCTTCGCTTCAGTCGGCAAATTATGGTGGCGTTAGGCTGAATAATGGAAAACTCGAAGTCCTACGAATACAATTTGGATTGCACCGATTTGAGACCGCATAATGACAAGCAAGTATATTATTCCATCAAAGATAATTATTTATCTCAAACGAATTGCCACGGAATATCAGACGACGGGGCAGGATTTACAGGCGCGGGTTGTAAATTCATCAGTCATCTTCGTTCATGAAGAAATCGGTTATGATAACTGGAATGGCGGCATGGATGGGCATGACGTAATTTTATTTTTACCTCCTGAGATTTTCGGCGAAGTAACGCTGGCCAGAAAGAGTGACTTTGAGTCTGACCTACTTTCAAAACTTAGGCTGTGTTGTCAATCCATCGAAAACGAATTTATTCATGCAGTTAGATTTGAGGATGAAGATCAAAATGATCCTCATTTTCAAAATGCCATATCAATACATGATCGCCCCCAAATCAACCCAAATACTTTGTCTATTTGGAATCCTGATCATGTCAGGTTATTTATAAGCCACAGAGACGTTCATAAAGGCGAAGCAAAAGCTCTTGCCAATTCCTTAGAGGAATATGGTGTTTCTTCCTTTGTAGCACATGACACGATTGAGCCAATGAGTACATGGCAAAATGAAATTGTCAAAGGCTTAGAAACAATGGAAATTATGCTAGTTTATTTAACCGAAGATTTTCATGAAAGCGTATGGACAAATCAGGAAGTGGGCTTTGCTCTTGGACGTAATATTCCCGTTATCTCTCTTAAGCTTGGTGCAACTGATCCGAGGGGATTTATAGGAGAGCGACAAGCACTGAAAAATAATCCGCATGATACGCTGCAAACAGCACTAGATATATACAATGTGATTGCAGAAAAGCTAGGTAATAAACACCGTTTGCAAACAGCGATGATAAACGCATTTTGTGTTTCCCCTGATTTTGCAGAAACAAAAAAGCGATTTGACCGCATGAACAGAGTTGTCGAGACGTTAACCGATGATGAAGTTACGGTGATAACAAAAGCCTTTCATGAAAATAGCCAGCTATACAATGCGGGGCATTTGGTCAGCCGCAATAACAGGCTCATTCGGTTTCTTAACCGTGTATCAGATAAAGCTTATGAAAGGTCAGGGAGAGATATAAGTCCAATACGCATTGATGATGAAACGCCATTCTAGGAGAGATTAAAAGTATCATGGGTGTTTCTAGTATCTCAAATAAATGCCTAACAAAACGTGTCAGTCGGACAGTTTGTTTCGTGGCTATATTTTTTGCTTACCGCTTATGCGAGCACAAACAGCCTCTGCACTGTGCGTTGAGGCTATAGAAAAACCTACCAACTTCCATCAGTTTCGGTTTTTTAACTGTCTGCTTTTTACCAATTGTAGCCCTTCGTTCGATAGCTAAGCATTAGTCACAAGCGCATCAAATAACAAGTTCTTAATGCCGTCAATTGAAGAGCGCCTCTTTTTTTTGCCTTTGCTATACCGGTGAGGTTATCGGCAGATAGCCGCACGGCCTTTGCAATTTGTGGGGTTGTTTAGGTCTTGGTAATCGGGCGGGGGTTTATTAACTCGTAGAAATTTAATAAAAAAGCCGCGATATGCGGCTTTTTTATTAATTAAGAATATTTTCTCTAGTGATAGAATATTCTCTCTAGCGATACTTCGGGGATGCCCGAAGTATCGCTAGAGGTCAAACCTCGTCTCCCAGCCTGCAAGCGTTTCCGGCGGTCGTACCATTAGAGAATCCACTGATATACCGTTAGACAGAATACCGTGATAAAAATCAATAAGTTACGGACGTGTAGCAAACTGCAAAAATAGCCAATATCAGCCAAACAAAAATATCCAGAGTCTAGTTACGCTCTGGGTTTGTGTGGCCGCCGATAGTCTAATCTTCCGCAATTACTTCCCTTTTTGCAAGACCTACCGTTTGGTGCTTAATCCATGAAAAGCCGGCGTTTTTGCCATCAATCAGTCTGCACCTCAATCATGACCTTGATGAATGGAGATCAGTCTGTGGGAGCATATCCTATGCTTCCAGAGTTGGAACTACCTTTGTATGGGGGAGATTCATGCTAATGTTAGATTTAAGGGAATGCTTAGAATAAACACTCGAAATGGAATCGAACGATGGCAAGGCGATCGAGCGGATTAAAGACCGCGTTCAAGGTAATTAAAGCAATAGACCGAGCAGCCAAGCAGTCCGATCGCGACCGTCAACGCCGAGAGCGTGAGCGGGACAGAGCTGAAAAGGCTGCTGCGCGACAAGAACTGCAGAGGGACAGGCAGAATGCTCGAGCAGAAGCGCAAGCGTTAAAAGATGAGTTCCAAACAGCTCAGGAAATCTACGAAGATCGCGTAGTGGAGCGTCGTATAGTCAAAGAAGAAGTCATTAATCAATATATGAGGTGATGCATGGATAGCCAAATTATCTTAGTCGCGGCGGTCGTCTATTTTGTCTCTGTTGCAATGGCATACTTTCTTACCAAGCGCAGTTCAGATAAAAAAATACAACATTTCAAATCTTTGCGGGAGGCTATCAAAGAAACCCTCGAAAAGAAGAAAAAGTCAGATGTGATTCTTGCTGCTGTTACAGAAAAGCTTGAGACGGCTAAGGCTTCATACCGACATATAGATTCTCAGACCAAAGATTTGCAGGAGTTGCGAGCTAATGCGGGTTCAATAACAAAGCAGCTAGAAATAGACTCTGGAAAATTGCGTGATATCAGCGCGAAGATAGAAGATGGGCAAGGAGCGTTGACTAAAAAGGAGTCGGATTTACAAGCGGTCATGTCAAAAATTGATTTGTACTCAAGGGTGGACGAATTCGTCGAGTATGGCCATTTCGAAAACCCTGATTATCTGTATGAAACGAGTGAGCGCTTCGCTGCTGAAATTAAGTTAATGCGGGATAGGCAAAAAGAGCTAATCAAAGACAGCAGCGCATTTGTTCAGGAAGGAGAAGTTTCACTGACGGGCGATAAGAAGATAGATAAGAAAATTATTGACGGGCAGATGAAGATGATCATGAGAACTTTCAATATCGAAGCCGACCAGCTCATTGGGAAAGTGTCGCCATCAAATATGGATCGGACTCTCGGTAGGATAGAAAAGCTTGCAAATGATCTGGAAAAGCTCGTTGCGTCACTGCGGTGTGGTATCAGTATAGAATATGTGACTTCTAAATATGAAGAGTGCGGTATCCAATACCAATACACGCTTAAGAAGAGGGATGAACAAGAAGAGCAAAAATTAATCCGAGAGCAAATGCGTGAAGAGGCCCGTGCAGAGAAGGATTACCGGGATGCATTGGCAGCAGCAGAAAAAGAAGAGCGTATGTATGAAGGGCTGTTGGAAAAAGCGCGTGAAGAGCTCACTAAGGTAAATGACGAAGAGCGAGCGATCGCATTGATCAAAATTGCGGAGTTAGAGTCGCAGCTGGCTGAAGCCCAGGCTAAGGAGGCGAGGGCTAAAAGTCTCGCACAACAAACGCGTCGTGGTCACGTCTACGTTATTAGTAATGTCGGGTCGTTTGGTGAAAATGTTTATAAGATAGGTATGACTAGGCGACTTGATCCCATGGATCGAGTTAAAGAGCTTGGTGATGCAAGCGTCCCTTTTTCGTTTGATGTTCATGCAATCATTTTTACTGATGACGCCCCTGCATTAGAGACTGCACTACACCGAGAGTTTAGCCACTTTCGGGTAAATGCTGTAAATGTCCGAAAAGAGTTTTTTCGTGTCAATCTCGGAAAAATTCGCGATGCCGTCGATCGCTTAGGCGATGATGAGGTGGAATTTCGAACGACAATTGCGGCAGAGGAATACTATGAGACTCTAAGGCTTCGAGAGCGAAGTGTCGCATAGGGATACGGAAGGATTTGTGGCCCTTGGTGTCCGCTTTTTTACCAGACTAGATCAGGGCATACCGCATGAAAAGCTAGTACGAAAGGCTCCTGTGTCACAAGAGCGGTCAGTCGCTATTTCCGCGCTATCGAGGCATGTGAACAAGAGAACACTTCCCATTAACACATTCGGAAATCACTTAACCCATTGAAATTTATAAAAAACGCGATATGATCAAGGGAAAGGAATATTTGGCAGAAATAAAAGGAATTAGTCTTCGTTTGACTGGCACTCGCTAATAGCTAGGCCGTCATCTCATTGAATTCCCTGATATTTTTTAATCCATACTGAAGCTCCAACTTTAATAAGGGGGCCGAAGTGATAGAGGGGCGCGAGTCTTTATAACTAACTGTTAGAGTTTTAAACGGGTTAGAGTATTGAATAGAAAAAAGGTTAAGTTATGAGTTTTAAGTCAGTAGGAAGCTTTAAGCGAGTTGATGCACCTCCGCAATTAATAAACAGCATATTTTTAATTCTGTTTATCCTCACTGTATCACCTTACATCAGTGGCGTAGATTTTGGGGTTGTAAAAATTCCCACTTTGTCAGCGACAATTGAGTCTATATTGAAATGGTTAGGGCCTTTGCTTTCTATATTTTTTATATTTATGTTCATCCCTATTTGGAAAACAAGTGATAAATTTGACAAGTTAACTACCCTTATTATGGGTGAAAGTTCTAAATATGTTCTTCAAAGTACTCCAGATATAATTATTAACGAAATTCAAAAAAATGGTTTAAATATTTCAGAAACTTGTATTTCTTATGGCTTTAATGTTAATGACCTGAAAAAAAGGCTGTCAACTTTGAATGAAGATATTCCTATTTCAAAAATTATTGATTGCGTAGAGAAAGCAAGAGCTATTGCCTTTACCTCAAAATATGCAGAACCCAAAGAGGATGAAAAATTAGTTCCCGTCAAAGAGTTGAACGTAGAGGGTTGCCAAGATTGGAATATGTACCTCATCGACTTTTTGAAACGGCTGGGCGTTTCAGATTACACAAAGCTTAAAACTATTGATGTCGGTATAGGTAATGCATGGGCATCTAAGCGATTTCATGAAGACATACATGATATTACTGGGGTAGATGTCTCAGAAAAAGCTTTAGATTATGCAAGAACAAAATTACCTCATTCAAAGTTAGTTATTGGGTCAGCTGAAGATCTGAATTCAATAAGTTCATTTTCTGTTGATCTTTATATTTCTTTAAGAACTTACCAGTCAACTTTATTTGATATTAAGCAATCTATTCATGAAGCATACAGAGTATTAACTAAAGGTGGTGCTATAGCAGTGTCAATACCAACTATGTTCCTAGTTAAGGGAGACGATGGACAAATTACTGGAGTGCTGAATGGATTAATCCCCTCAGGTTCTAAGGAGCCAAGCATAGAGTATGCTCTCGAGATAGCAGATAGAATAAAATGGTATTTTGATCTTCTAGGTTTTCATAATTCTGAAATATACAGAGCCTCCCCATTTGAAATATTTATTGGTGCAAGAAAATAAAACTCTAACAAGACGCTTAAACGGAACTAAAACAGTTGCTTAGGTTTCGCTTCGCTACACATTATAACCAACTATTTTAGTCCGCGTAGCGTGGCGTTATGCAACTAAACGATAATTATTTGATTACTAAGAGTTTTAATATGAAAAGGATTTTAGGTCTCGCACTGGTAGCAGTGATTCAGGGTTGTGCAAATCAATCAGTAACCACAGAAACGTTAGTGGAAGAGTCGTGTATAGGTACTACAGCTATCAGTAGTGAATTAAGTGATAAATTGAAGTCAATCCAAGACTCATCGCTGCTTGCTCAAACTCTCGGAGAGCCGTTACAAGGCAAGTTGTGTCAAGGTGCTGTATATCAAAACACACAAGATGTGACTCTATATCGAGCGTGGAATAGTACAAATCCTAATAGCCAATTTGGTGAATGGTGGGCATTTGAATTACCCTCGGGTAAGACAGCGGATTATAGGAAGAACTATGAGATTTGCTATCAATGGTCACCCTTGGATAAGCTATCGAAGTGCACATTGAAAGCTGGAACCAAAGTAGTCGTAGGTAATGGTCAAAGTGCTCAATGTTCAGAGTATTTAACCTATCCGGTATCGGAAGTGCAGCAAATATTCATTGCAGATTCAGTTAATTCAGTCGCTGATTGTCAGGTCTATGATAGCGTAATTTCTTGGGAATAAGATTCTACCTTGAGTCGCTGTATAACAAAGCGTTCAAGAGGGATTCGCAACGCATAGCATTTTTGTTATGCGTTGATTTTATTAGTTTTTCGTGCAGTGCGGTGGCTTCGTAGTTACGTTGCTCACCCCTTAACGCGGCGTTATATGCAAAGGAAAAGTTTATGCAAGATCCAATAGTTAATGTGTATCAGGGCGATTATTTAGTGGGTTATGGAATGCCTACAGTAATTATTACTGCTGATACAGCTCCGAGCGAAGAGCTAAAAAGTGAGTTTTTTGTATTTGTAGAAGGAGAAAGCTCTTTCTTTCGCGGAGGACAGATTTCGATAAAAACAAACGGCGCACCTGAGCATGTAATTAGCTCAACTTTAAGTACTGCAGTAGATGAGGCACTGATGCAGGCAAATAGAGTTATATCTTTTGCGCAGCATGAATATTTCACGAAACATAAGAACGAGTATTGGCTAAGGTCAAATATTTTTTTGACTCAAGTTGATAAATCTAAAATATTTAGTGTATGGCGAACAGGAAAGTTTGAAAAAAACATTCAAGATATAAAATCCAAGACTACCAGTGCCTCTTTAAAAGCCTACTTGGAGCTTGTAACTGCTCTAGAAATTAGTGAATACAAGGAATTCTAAGTTTGCATATAACAAGCGCCACCAGTCCGACATTTATTCCGGTGCTTGTTTTGTGCTACCGCTACGCTATAACACAAAACAATCCCCTCCATAAATTCGGCTGTGGCGAGCGTTATGTGTATTAGGAGATATCGTGGATCAAGATAAAATATTTGCTTTTGTTTTAATGCCGTTTGATAAAGCATTTGATGATACGTACAAAATGGGAATCAAGGAGACTGCCGCACAATTAGATATTGATGCAGAGCGAGTTGATGAACAAATATTTCAGGAAGGAATGCTAGAACGTATATACCGGCAAATAGAAGTTGCGGATATCATTATTGCTGATATGTCAGGTCAAAATCCAAATGTCTTTTATGAAGTAGGGTATGCGCATGCCCAAGAAAAAATATGCATTCTTCTGACTAGAGATGCAGATGATATACCTTTTGACTTAAAGCATCATAGGCATATCGTTTATGGTGACTCAATAACAAACCTTCGATCAACCCTTACCGATGAGCTGGTATGGGCAAAAAAACAAATTGAGAACGAGCGAGAAAGTCATATAAAAGTTAATTTAAAAAGATTGTATGGCTCACTCGATACAAGTAAATATAGTGCTAGAGGCACCGTTAATTTTGAAATTGATTTATTAAATGAATCGAACAAGACCTCCGCAGAAATAGAAGCAGTATATTTTTATACAACTAAAAAATGGGCTTTGATGCAAGACGAGAAAGAATGTCCGTCCACGGAATCCGATATTACCGACTTTGAGCTTCGCCATTTTTTGACTCCACCAATAAGAAAACTACATAAAAATTCATGGGCACAACTAAAATTCAAAAGTAGTAAGCTATTAGCATTCTCGCCAAAAGGCGAAGAAATCAAGGATAGTTACAAAGTGGCGGGTAGAAGCATTGTGCGTTTGGTAACTTCTGAAGGCAATTTTGATTATGAAATTTCAATTGACACAACATGTGATGAATTTCCGTTTTAGAAAACACATAATAAGAACCCAAAGTAGGCCTGCGGCGGGACGCGCATAAGACGCGCGCCCCTTTGCTTGGCGTTGAGGCTGTAGAAGAACATGCAACCTTGCATCTAGGGCACTGTTTTGACTGTCCGCTTTTTACCAGAAGGCGACCGCCACGTCGTTCATCGCATGCGATCGCTACAGATTTCTTGGGATCTATGCGAAAGCCCTGTACGGGGCGATTATCAAGATTTGAAGTCTGATGCCCCTCTTTTGCGGGCTTCTTGTGGCTGGTTTGCTTAGAAAATACAGGGAAAGCTGTTCAGTATTCTGGCCTGCTTAACTTCTATTTTGAGTATCAGTTAAAAATAGAGTGATTACCCGATCCCTGACGGTATTTGGCATTGCATTAAATAATTTCGATAAGCAGGTTTTTGTTGAAGTCGTTGATCTCGTTACTTGGGTAGTATCCGTAAGGGTTGCAAACAACATGAGTTCCAAAAACTTCGTAGTCAAAAGTCCAATGAGTGTGACCGTGAATCCATAAATCGATATCGTATTTTTCCAATATGTCCGATAAGTCTGATGCGAAGCAGGCGTTTACCGGGCCGGTTCCAATGTACATCCGGTGAACGGAGTTTATGTGCGGTGCGTGGTGAGTGACGACTATTGTTGGGCCGTCATGGGGTTTTGAGAGTTCCCTTTCCAACCACTCTCTAGATCGGTAATGCACTTTTTGCGCATCCTCTGCCATAAAGAACCTGCGACGCGGCCCGCCGGCTATTGTTGTAATAACGCGATGATCCATAAGTAGGCCGTTGGCGTCTGATATAGCCTGCTGTTCATCGTGCTCGAGACGGTAGTCCGTCCATAACGTCGTACCAAGTATTCGAATATTTTTGTAGTCGTAGCGGTCATTGTTCAGAAATGTGACATGCTGACTTTCCTTAGCGTGCCGACGTAGCGCGAGCTCAGTTTCTTCGATATTGCGTCGATAATACTCATGGTTTCCAGCGACGTAGACCGCTGGCTTTCCAAACTTGTCCACCCAATCAATGCCATCAACGCCTTCCATGGTATCACCGGCGACGATGATTAAATCCGTTTCGTCTGGCGGGGTGAAATCAATTGCTTCTACGTCACTGTGTAAGTAATGCGCACGAACATCTAAATGCTGATCACTGTGTATCCAAATCGATGTCGATTGATTGTGCTTTGTCTTCATCATGGCTACTCGGAATTTCTCAGGGAGTGTGTTTTCTAAGAGATGTCCGTATTTTCTGGGTAAACAAGGACGCTTTCAGAATCATCAATTTTTAGCCCTTTTGCGTCTGACAGTAGCAGTATTGTTTTACCTACCTCAAGGTCATAGCGCTCCGGTTTTGCCGTTGACATTCGACCAGGGCCAGTTAGCTTATAAATAGTATTCTTTGTTTCAATAAGAAGACTTTCCTCATCAAAATTGGCGATGATAGTTGTTTGCATTGCATCCCCTGGCTTCCAACGCAGTAGTTTGTCTTCTACTACTTGGCCTGTAACAATTTCTGCTGAAAAATTTGGGTCTTCGGCCCGCTTTTGCTCAAGGAAATCTTTCGGAAGATGCTCTGTAAAGATATGCCGGCACCAACACTCTATAGTTCCGCCAAAGGGCTTCATATTGTCAGATTCGGTCATTAGTGTTCTCACATGGAGCCGGCTGTTAATTGATGAGTTTTAGGTTTTAGTGTTTTATGTAGTTCTAATTATTTACCTACTATTTGTGTGATTACCTTACAGAGTTAATTTCAATGTCGCAAGGTATATATAAATTAAGTCTTGTTAAATCAATGGTTTACGGTATAATAAATATCACGACTAAATATTTTAGTATGAATAAATATTGCTAGTAAGTTCTTAATAACTAGAGGTAAATTGGCTTTATCGGTGTGTAAAGTGCCGGCATATTTATGCATTCACCTACCGATATGTAGGCAATCGGTTCGCACTTTCCTCGGCGGCTTCTATCAGTCTGTCCACGCCATCGCTGCCACCATCATAATGAATCGACAAATATCCCCGCTTAGATTTGAGGTCGCGGAAAACAGGCGCATCAGTAGGGTCATCCCTACATAACGCGTCGATATCATTGAGCAGGCGTTCAATGATGTCGATCCATGCATCGTCGATATAAATGCCGGCGTAGAGAATTTCATCCGTAACGCTATGGCGCCACGAGAGGTATTCTGGGTAGGTATTACGAAGTTCAGCAATACGCTGGTCAATATTGTTTTTGTTTGTCATGGCTATTTCCTATTTGGCTTCTACCAAGTCATTGTTAGGTAAGCCACGGGCCGGCTTATTGGTTGCTAAGGTCTGAGTTGATTGGATTGGTGGGGTAAACATTTCGACGTCAGAACGATGAAAAAGGTGCAGGTTCTGTAGGGCATCTGTATCGGAGGCCGGCAGCGCATTTAAATGTCCAAGTTTGCGCCAGTTGTGAATATTGTGACGGTTGCATTGTAAGTAAGACGCCGCAACCTCCGCACACCAGTATGTCGCGCAATGTCGCAATACATAGTCAGCATTTTCGGGTTCGAGTAATTGATGGTCATGTAGCGTAATAATCGCATCTTTAAGTAGTAAGTTGACGCGCCTGATCAGCTTTAGACGACTCAGACCTGATTTCTCTGAAAGTGTTGAAATTGGAATCAGCCTATCAATGTATAGTTTGGCTTTGAGTACTGATGACTTATCAAAATGTCGTTGCGTGGCTACGCCATTGTCGTCAAGCTCGACTTCGACGAGCGGTGTAATCCGCGTTAGGTACTTTAGTTGCTGTTGCGGAAAACCTAGCGCTTTCTCGACATAGCTGGCAATTACCGTAGTCGCACTGGCGTCACTTTTGGGCCCCGACTTTCGTCCTGTATCGGAATAGTTTTGTGTAATCGCCTGTAATTGAAAGATAGAAACGTCTTTTACGTCCTCAGTTGCAAAGAAGTAAATCGTTGTGCCGTCGATCTGCGGGCCAGAGATAGGATGAATACCCATATACTTTAGTTTTGCTTTCAGTACTTTCTCTGAAGTCTTGAGACCTTTGGAGAGCATGCCAGCTGTGACGTATTTCTTTCGAAATACGTCTAGGTCGGCGCATCTGTATAGGTATCTGTTGAATTGTTGGCGCTGTGGAAGAGCGCTGATAAGCTTTGCTTCTCGAGCTGAGGTTAATGCTGCGCCGTATAAGCCGCAATAGCCTGTGGCTTGCTTGTGCGTCATTGTTGATGACGGCATGCTTTCATCCCTAGCTGGGCAATGATTGATGCAAATATCAGAAAGCCCGTTTAGGTCTTCAAGACCCCGGGTGACGTTGTATTTGCCGATTAGGATATCGTCTACCCAGTCTGCAATAGATCGCCCGGTTCTAGCATGGAGTTCACGCAAACTAGTGCTAGGTTCATCAGTTGATACCGCAGAGCTCTGAGTTAGTACTCCGAATACCGCTTCAATCTCAGATAGCGCAAACTGAAATTTACCGCGATCGATCGCTTTGCTTGAGAAATATTGCTCGCGTAGTGCTTCCATGCTTTTGGGCGTGCAGCCCAATGCAAATCGCATCTCGTAATTTGTGAGTGCAAATCCTTCTGGTAGCGGCCGTGGCGTGACGCTTTTGTGGCTGTGAACGATCTCGCGCATGATATCCGCCGGAACATAAGCCATATTTCCAAGCGTCTTAACGATTGGAGCAAGAATGACCGCGTGCGGTAAAGCCGAGTGATAGCGCTGAAAGCCAGCCAATGCGAGGGATAATGGTTTGCTTTCCTTTCTGATCAGCGCTAATGCGACGGTTTTTGCGTGATTGAGTCCGTAACGATCTTCCAGCAATGTGGTGAGGCGCGTTAGTCGCGACAGCCCCTTGGAGTCTTGCTTGCTTACAAGCTCTTCAATGGCTTCGCAATATTCAATGTCTTCTGTAGATGCCGACTTTTGCTCTGTCAGCGCTTCAAAGCATTTACAGTGGTTCAGGTTGGGGCGTGACCAAGTAATCCGCTGAGAGCACGTTTGGCAGCGCGTTAAGAGCTGCAGTTTGTGTCGCGTGCAGGTATTAACGCAAAGCAAATCATGGATAGCAGGGAGATAGCCCTCTTCTGCGCAGATCGGGCAGACTTTAGCCGATCTCGAGTTGAACCAATTACGGTTATTTCGACAAACTGCGAGGGATACCAGAAATGCGCTTTGATGCCAGTTTGATAGGTCAGCAACATTATCAAGAATCTCAGTATCGCCGCGATAGCATTTGCTAAGCAGGGACGCTAAGTCCCGCGCAGGAAAGCCATAAAGCTTTAGGATATGGATCGGTTGCTCGAAATGAGCTCCGGAAAACCGAAGAAGGATACTGCCGGGGCTTTCTCCTGGTCTAGCCCGCGGGATAGACGTTGTATGATTAATATCCATAATCATACGTGATCCTCCATAGATTCGTATTTGATCATGAGCCCGGATAAATCCTCCGGTAATACCTTGAATGCCTCGGTTGAAGGTTTAATTAATGGGAATGGCGCTCGGTAGCGCTTGAGGACTTTTAAGCAATCGTCTATATCGAAGGTGGTTTTCGTGGAGCCTGATTTCTCCTGATCTTTGATATATTGTGCTAAGAAATCATAAATACACCCAATACGGCCACCCGAAACGATAAACAAGCGCTGAGTAAATTCCAGTCTATCGATGCTTTTGCAAAGCGTGCGACCGGTCACTACTTGTAAATTCTCTAGCATTCCTTCGCTTGTCCGATAGAACAGCGTTTGATCGTGGATAGGTGAGTCCATAATTTTGAGGTGATGACTGGTTTTCACCCGTCGACTCATGTCATCCGCCGCGTACACAAAATCCTCGTAGCAAGGGGTTCCCATTAGAATTAGGGGGATCTTAATTGCGTCAGCTAGGCTTCTGATAAATGACACGACTGATTTAACGCCGCTTCGGTTCGAATTGTTTAGAAATTCTTGAGCTTCGTCGATAGCAAGTGCTACCGCCCCAACATCCTTTAGCGCTTCGATGGCTTTTCTTTTGAGATAAGCTGCATTAGCAGAGGTAGTAGTCGACTTGCCTGCAGCGTGACACAAGCTATCGACCACCTTCCTAACCGAACAATTTTCTTCCGCGGAGATAGTGGGTACGGGGATGATAAGTCTATTCGCGTCATTATCTTTTTTAATGTACGAAGGGTTTCGTGCTTGTAGGTCAAGGAGAAGAGTCGACTTACCAAGCCCTGGGTGAGCAAAAAACGTCACGATATATGCATTCTGTAATTTCGGGGATAGCTTGAGCAGATCATCAAGCAGTTCTTCCCCCTCTGAGAAGTCAGGGTGCAGTACTCGTCGATTTTCAAACTCAACGAGCATGTCTAAATTTAAAATTTTAGATGAGGTCATGATAACTTCCTTATCGAGTTTTGAATGGGTGCGAAATAGGCTCGCTTTGCGAACTTGAATCTTCCTGCGGCGCGGATTCCTCCGGGATGGCTTCGGCTAGCATATTCATGCGATAGAGATCACTCTCGGTGAAATCTCGGCGACGCTTAGCTGTTTTTCCGTCAATTTTTTCCATGATTTTCGCGGCGTCCTCGCGGAGTTTTCGGTAAAAAATACCTAGCATCATTCGTGATTTGGCTTTGTCTTGATAAGATTCGTTAAAGTCCTCAAACATTTCACAAATCCGCTGGTGGTCGTCGAGACAGAGATCATCTTGGTAAGCAGGGTTGACTGCATACCCTGGAATTTTATTGTGCGGATCAAGTGGGTGGGCAAGGTAGATCATGCCTAGATTTGTAGGGTCGATAAAAATTTTGGCTTGGCGCTTCTGTCCTCTTAGTGTTTTGTCGAGAGTGCTCGAATTGGGTGACTTCCACTGAATACCAAATGCCGTCACTTTTCCGTCATTAATACAACGATCAAGCGAAATTAATCCCAATGAAGTCGCAAATTCTGGTGTGATCGTTTCGGGGAGGTGAAGTCGATCTTCTAATGCTAAATCCCAGCGTTGGTATGGCGTCATATTATGAATTCCTGAGTGGGGTAGGTTATGGTAGATTTCGATGTATTCCTCAACACGACTTCGGAGTGTGGCCAAATCGTATACGGGGTGTTTTTCGGATGCGTACGGCCTGTCTTGGCCTAGTTTCCCAAAAGTTGTTCCACCCATCAGGTGGAATAAGCGCGATTCCATTGAACTGAAATTCGATTCAATGAATGCTTGGTGGTTTGGGTAGTGCGGTGCTCCAGGTTGTAGATCGAAGCCGATATCAGACGAAAGTTGCGAAATAACACTGTTGCAGTGTTCTGACCCGTTGTCATGATAGATGGTAATGGCAATGGTGCGGCGCGCGCTGACATGCTCAGTAGCGGACATCAAAATGACTTTAGATACCGCTAGAGATGAAGGTGGCGATAAGGAAATATACCAACCCGTAATTACTCGTGTGTATACATCAATAAGAACGGTTAGCCATGGTCGATAGCCCATTTTAACGCCATCTACCTTAATGTGGACGTTGATACGAGTAGAGTCGACTTGCATCACTCCGCCGATGATTTCCGGAAACTCGGTAGCGCCACCGTTCGAAATACTTTTTCTGTGCTGCTCTGAATTGCAGCGAGACTTTGATTCTTGGTACCCGTCGTAGGCTTTTACTGCCCGGTAGTACGTCATTCGGGAAGGCATCTTCCTTTCAACTTGGCGGGGGGTTAAATTAGGCCATTCTTCTTGAAATCGTAAAGTCAGCTCTACATACTCAGATGCGACAGAGGAACAGGCTCGAGAGTTGTGGATATCTCGAATGGTCTCTTCCATGATCTCGCGTTTACGTTCATCTAGCCGTGGTTTTCGCGAGTTTTGCCTGTGATCGATTACGAGTAGTTTCGTATTGTTGGAGCGCTCAACGTGTTCCCGTTGCCAGGTTTTAGCTGCTTCGTATTGCGGTGCTTCTGGCGGTGTGAATCCGCGTTTATGTGCTTTTGCACAATACTGCTTTGTGATTTCGTGGATAGCTTCCATCTGGATTAATTTCGCAGTGCCGTAGATAAACGTCTTTAAATCGCGGGCGATTGCTTTGCGGTATTGGTAGTAGAAGCGTTCTTGCGCTGATGAATCAGCGATACGAAGTTCGATCGTTTGCTCATTTAAGGGTTTGTTCATCAGCGCTACTTGTCCGATTTCGAACATACGTTCTAGCAGAGCTGGACTGCGAGTCACGACCTGACTTCCGTCAATTTGAATGAGGCGAATTTGAGTTTGCTTGCCCGTCGGCATGCGATCGATTGCGAAAATGGTGCCTGTTTCCCACCGGATACGATCTCCGACGCGCAAGTTATTTACCGTAGGATTAATCATGAGTGTTCTCCAGTTTGATGCGAAAGTCGCTACCGTATGCGGTTTTGTGGTCGACAGAAATTTGTCCGGTATAGAGCCCATAAGCAGTGCCCCACTTAACTGTTTTTGCTGGTAAATGTGTAAAAGCGTCTAGATACGCTTCGCCGCCCACCGAAAGCAGCGCTTCTTTTAGCGATTTGGTTGCACGCTTTAATACTTTGGGGTCGCGATTTAAACAGCTGTAAAGTCGAATAATATTTGAGCTTTTCGGCTCTACTTTCAGATCGACTTCCGTGTATGTTTTGAGTACAAACCCGTGATCGAGAAAAGCCCGCTTTCGCGTCTCGACAAGTAGCTTGTACTTAGCGCTATTTAGCGCGGCTTCATTCTTTACATCGACGGCGTACGGCTTCCCGAAATGGGGGTAGCAAGCAAAGTCCATTGTGAATTGACCAAGTCCGAGGTATCCCTCGAAGTCGACGATAAAGGGTTGCGCGAGTGTCTTTTCGATTTTGGCGTCGAGCTCGCACTGCTTTAGGAAAATGGGTTCGAGTGAGCCCTCTACCGTAACCACATGGCTGAAGCTATCGTCACAAAGGTCTCTAATTCGCTGGGTTGGAATCGTCGTAGACTTGGAGCGACTCCAGCAAGTCTTCGGAACACGTACTTGCGGCGTTCGTGCGGCGATCCGGAATCCCTTTGCTAAGTCCCTAATACTGAAAACACGCTCGTTGGCGTCAGCAATTAAGCGCAACGCCTCGTCTAAGCGCCGTTGTGGTTTTAGATCCCAGATTGAGGTCTTTGTACTTTCTTTAGGCCGAGCGGGCCCATTAGATGTAATTTTAGTCATCATCGACGTCCTTTAGGTTGGGCGCCGAGGTGTCTAGGCGCCGTTTTAGTTCATTTGAGCTATTTTTCGATTCATCTTCGTATTCGCATCGGCTTCCTCTCTAAGTTTTAAAACAGTTGTTATTTCCTGATCGGAACAGCAGTTCTTTGCGACAGGGTCATATTTCCTCATTCAGTTGAAATCGTGGGCTACTGATTAAGATAGACGATAATTCAACAGAATCAAGGTTAAGTCATTGATATTAAAGGAGTTAATTAACGGTATAATAATTCAACACCTCCCCTATACATCCTTTAACCATCCTTAGCGGGAAACCGGACAAATGTTTTTCAGAAATATTGATTACTTCACGTCTGACGTTTCTTGAGAAAATTTTGCTGAGACGCATGGCGTATTTCATGCCGTTTTCCTCAGCACTTTAGGTGGGGATTTAAAGTGGGTGTAAATCTGAATGACTTTGCAGCGTGAGGTCTGCGCTGAAAAGTTGTCTTCAGTGAACGCTTTGAGCTCATAGCCAACGTCTTTAAACGCCTGCTTGCGAGCCTCAAAGAATGGCGCGCATGTCCGGGTTGTTAAGGCGGTTTTTTCACTGACGTCAACTACCCAAGGTTTGCTGCGATATGGGTAGCAGACGAAACTGGGGATGTAACTCCCAAGTCCTAGATACCCCTCGAAATCCACAATAAACGGCTGAGCCAAGACCTTAAGAATTAAGATGTCCTGCTCGCACTGCTTGAGAAAAAGTGGTTTCAGATTGTTCTCAATAATCCTTGGGTGATTAGAGGCAAATTCAGTTAAATCACGAACGCGATGACTCGGTGTAATCGGCGATTTGGTTCTTGCTTGGGGTGTCAAACTGGCGTCTTTGAACGCTTTCTTAAGTTCGGTGAATGAGTAAATCGCAAGCTTTCTGCCACACACAGATTTTGTGGGCCTTGCCGATTCGGCAATGGCCCGGCGCAGCTTTTCACTTGGGCGATAGATTTCTTGGGCACGAGCTGGTCTTGATGATGGCTTTTTAAGCATCGTCGGCGTCCTTATGGTTGTAGGTTGGGCGCCGAGGGTGTCTAGGCGCCTAGTTACTCTTCATCTGTGTTCAATGGCGTATTCGCATGGTGGTCTCCCGAATTCGTAATCTGCTCATATTTTGTTCACTTATTGATCGATATCATTTCCTTAGTGGGTGACTACTAAGGGTGTGTGGAGCTGTTTAAAAAACTTAACTACCTGATTTAAAATAATATTTAGTTGTTGTCATAATATTCCCTATGCTTTTCCTACTACCTTTAACTATCCATAAGGCAAAACCGGACAAAATTTTTCGTTTTATATTTGAATCATCAGTTCCGTTCTTTGATCACTGTTCGTGCCTGTGCCCGGTACGTACAGACGTATAACCAGCAAAGACCAAAAACCGGACAACATTTGTGATCAAATTTTTGTCCCGTTACCTGCATCAACGCCCGCTCTAAGAGGGTGCGTATTGACCTTGCCTTTGTTCTCTAACCATCCAGAGTTAAAAACCGGACAAACTTGTTGTAAAAAATTAGTGTTATTGCTTGAGTGGGGTAGTATGTCGCCAAGTCACTATTTGATAACGCGTGAGAACAGGAGTCAGGAATTGGATAAGGAAAGGCAGGCGCGGGTTAAAGAGTTAACGGCTCTTGTTACAAAAGTAGCCATTTCGGACAAGATGAAAGAAAAAAGCACAAGCACGGTAAGCTACAAACTGGGTGGATTTTTCAAAGGAAATGAGCTCGTTGAGATTGAAGAAGATGCGTTCGGTAGGTGTATTGCGCTTTTGCTCGGAAGTATTCAACGTAGTTCGATGGAGCGTCTAAGTCAGCTTTTTTCTACGGATGATCCAGATAAGGAAATGCGGCAATACATTAACAGGAGCGTGACTAATTATTGTAATTCTCGGTTGCGCAGGTGGTCGTTGGAAACTGAGGAAGGAAAATATGGCTACGCCGCCCGATTCACCGTCCCATCTGTGGACTCAAATCAGGCTGAGAGCCTAACTGGCGAAGATATATGGGATGAATTTAGCTCCACGAAATTTAGCAGTGATAAGATCGAGCTTGATGCAATTATTCAGCGGATGCTTAATTCTGGCATAAGTGAAGAGGATATGGGGTATGTCGAGGCCCGGTATCGGGGTGTTACGTGGGAGGAACTTGCTGCGAAGCCTGGCGAAAAACCTGATAAATATAGAAAGCGGGTGCGACGAATCTTTGACAAGTTGGCAGCGGGTTTCTAGGGTGTAAATATTATCTTCGATTTGATGATTGCGCGACGCAATGGAATGTATTAAATAAATTATTAGTCGTCAAAGGAATGAAATGAACGAGTCGCCCCTTGTGTGCCAAAAATGTAAACTTGAGAAATGTTTGACCGAGATGGACAGACCTTGTCTTCGCTGCTGCTGGAATGTCTTCGAGATCGGCTTCCACGACACAGACGACACGCCCACCGATCATGCATCGGGCGCAGGAATCAACCGATACTCAGGTCGGCAGGCTCCCGTTTTCGACACGCGGGAGGACGTCCCTTTTCAAGAAGCGCAGCGGCTGGTTGAGCTCGTGCACAATAGCGGTCAGTCGCCGAATTTCTAATCATCAACTTAAACACTCAAGAAAATAGGCTATCTGCCGGGCTAAAAACGCATTTCCCGCCTTGAGCGCCAGTGGTTAAGAACCCCAAATGCATACTGTATCTGTACCTTTAAGCGATGTGAATAGTAGAGTCATCTCAATTAACACATTGGCGAGTTTTTTAACTCATTGAAATTTATAAAAAACTCGATATGATCAAGGGGCCAAAGTGATAGAGCGCGCCAGTCGTTATAATGAATTGTTAGTCATCAAATAATTTGAAATACTGAGAGAATGAGAATGGAAAGCGAATCTCTAAATGACTCACTTAAAGAAATTGACCGAATAGTAACGCAAGCAGATAAATACGTAAGCGAACTCAAAGAAACTCTACAAGGAACAAAGGTCACTGCTAAAATTCAAGAACACATACAAAAATTTGATGCTCGATATAACGATTATATAAAAGCATTGGAGTCTGGAGCTGATTATGATCGACTTATAACGTCAGCCTCCCATTTAGCTACATATTTGAATGCAATATGGCTTGGCTTAAAAAATAGTTCATCTATAGATAACAATGTCAAAAAGAATATTGATAGGCTATCTGCATTGTCTAAATCACTAAAGATGTGTATTGAGGGCCTTGAAGTAATATTTACACAGTCTGATAGCAATGGAGGTGATAACCCTAAAAATCCCTCAAATCTGAAATCTTCAAACGCCCGCGATCAATTTAACAATGTCAAGATGCTACTGAACCAACTCAAAGACTCTGAAGATCGGCATGAAAAAAGACAATCGGCTCTATCCAAAAGGTTAGAGAGCATTGAATCTTCACTAGACACGATGGAAGGAGATATTAAGTCGCGACTAGAGACAGTAGATTCACTGTATTCTAGTGCTATAGAAGAGCTCGATAAGAAACAAAAAGGTGTAGACGGCCTACTGGGAACTATTTCAGCGAGTGTTATTGCTGGTGACTACGACATGAGTGCAACCTCAGAGAAGAACATAGCGGACTGGCTGCGGTGGGGGTCTTTAGGGTGCATGGTTGTTATTGCAGTAGCTGTTGGTTTTTCTTTATATGAAACAACAACTGATGCTTTTAAATGGGAAAATTCACTTTTCCGCTTAGTTTTTACGGTTCTTTTGTCTGTTCCTGCTGCATATTTAGCGCGCGAATCCGCAAAGCATCGTCAACAGCAGTATACCCACCTGCAAACGTCACTAGACTTAAAGGCTATTACTCCTTATTTGGCCTCACTACCTATTGAGGAGCAGCATAGACTTAAATCAGAAATTGCTAATAGACTGTTTGCTCCAAAAAGTTACTCATCAGGCACTAACGATGCATACCCAATAAATATTCAAGAAATACTAATGAAATTACTAGATAAAGTAGACTTCAAATCCAATAGTAAGCCAGAATCTGGTGCCAGTAAAAATGGCTAATAAGGCGTTAAAGCGTCGTTCCAACGCAAAAAGACGCGGCGCCACTGGGCAGCCAAAGTGTCAGATTTTTGTGAATTCGCTACGAAAATTATCGCCCAAAAACCTCTGCCACTTTGTCTGCTGCTTAACTTGGCGTTATTAGTCAAGGAGGAGCGACGCATGGTGTTCTGGTCAACAAAACCGGACACATTATTTTTCTGATTTCTCATACTGAACCAGCGATAGATCATTGTTCGATGAATGCAGTTGATTCAGGTTGTAGTATTTGACTCCTGCGTCACAATTGCGGTCAGTCGCTTTGCTTAAGGAATCAAGAAAAGAGGCGGTCAGCCATGCTTAAAGCGCCTTTCTCGCCTCCAGTTTCGCTGGTTAAACATCCGGTATATCTGCTAATTCAGCGCCGTCAAGGCGTGTGAACAATAGAGTCATTACCACTCTCGTCTCTGGCCCGATACTTAATGCATTGAAATTCATAAAAAATGCGATATGATCAGAAAAAGGATATTTGAAAAAATAAAGTAAATTTGTATTCGTTCGACCGGTGATCGCTAATAGTGGAGCTCCCACTTCATTGAATTTACCTATATTTGCTTCAATCAATGCTGAAGACTTTTCTTTGTTAAGGGTGCCAAAGAGATATAAGGCGCAAGTCTTCTGAATAAACTGTTAGGCATGAGAGGTGATTATGCCGAAAACTCGGAAATCCATACCCCAAGAATTTTTTGATTACGCCGATCGTATTAATGCTCTTGATTATGAAGGCTTTGCTGGAGAGGTAATAGACGCTGAGACTGTGATCGAGGCTTTTTTGGATTCGATACGTCGGACTAGTACTGAGCTTCCACCTCGTAATGAGCTAGCAATGGCTTGTATGTGTCTCGCTATCTCAACCCGACAAGAGGATATTGTTAAAGGGTCATGGGATGTTGTACGGAAGCTCTCAAATGAAGAAATTGGTGTTTCCTATTACTCAATCGCGCCGACAATTGAGGAAATGCATAAAGCGGCCGTCTATTCTTGGGAGCAGCAATTGAAGCCTTGCGATAATTACGACGTACCGTTTTGACCAGACCAGACCAGACCAGTTTCGAGTTGTTTCCTAATAAGCCAGGCACGGCGACGTCTACTACATTTTAGATACACATACATTTCGTAGCCGCGCATCCTGGCGGAGTTATAACTTAATACTATCGTAGAAGAAATATATGAATTCGAGATTGTCAGGGTATCAATTGCTCCAGTTAAAAAATTCAGTTGTTGCCGATTTTGATGCTTCTAATTGGAGAGAACTAGGTGCGCTAACAAATAAACTTGATGAAGTTGAGGGGCATGACCGGTTGCTAAGGAGCTTAAGTTGGAAGGATCCAGATTATGAAGGATTAGCGCTAACTTTTATTCGAAAAATGATTGGCTCTAACGACGAAAATCTTTCTTTAGTTCAAGACTATATTTCAAAGAAATGTAAGATTTCAGGCGAAGATATCTCTAGTGAACAATCTGATAGCAAGAAGGTAATATTTAGTCCTAGTATTTTTAATGTCCCATCAGATCCGGTGGATTCAAACTTGGTTTCAGTAATGATGCCTTTTTCTACAAATTTATCACCTGTGTATAGCTCTATTCAGTTAGCTGCAACTAACGCGGGATTGACCTGCACTAGAGCTGACGACATATGGGATCACTCGACGGTTATTCAGGATATATTTTCTTTAATATTTCGTTCTTTTATTGTGGTTTGTGACTTTACTGGAAAGAACCCCAATGTTTTCTATGAGGCAGGTATAGCTCATACTCTTGGTAAACACGTAATCCCGATTACTCAAGTCGAGCAAGATGTGCCTTTTGATTTACAGCATCATAGATACATAAAATACCTAAATAATACAGAGGGTGTAGGAGTTTTGAAGTCAGCCTTGGAGTCACGTTTCTTGACTCTATCTCAAAAAAGAAATCCAAAATGGTTATAACAAGCCCGTCAATTACGGGAGCGTGATGTCTTTCTAGAGAGCGGCGTTTGTCCGAAGGAGAGATTTTTAAGTTCAGAGTCTTGTCAAATACTGCTTTTCTTATCGCCGTAGTGCCTGTTTTTAATTGAGTTGAGAGTTTGTGGAACACGCGATTAGATAAAGTGCCAACGGAAAAGGAAGTGATGTGGTTATTGATAAGATAGTTATAGATAATTTTAAAGGGTTTAATGGATGCTTTACACTGCCATTAAATAGTGGTCTAAATATTATAGTTGGTGACAATGAGGCTGGGAAATCCACCATCCTTGAAGCTATCAATCTAGCCCTCACAGGTCTGTATAATGGACGTTATTTACGAAATGAATTAAGCCAGTATTTGTTTAACAATATTGCAGTCGAAGAATATTTAGCTAGCCTTGCAACGAATAAACCCTTACTTCCGCCAAGTATACTAATAGAGCTATATCTCAAGGGAGAGGAAAGACCGTTTTTAAAAGGAACTAAAAATACAAGTGGTCTTGATTGTAGCGGTGTATTTTTAAAAGTTGAGTTTGATGATTCATACAAGCCTGTTTATGAAGAACTTATTAAATCTGGTGATCTAAAAACTCTTCCGATTGAGTATTACCATATTGTTTGGAAAGGATTTTCAAGAGATCCAATTACTGCAAGGAATATCCCTCTAAAATCTGCTTTCATCGACTCATCAAGCACCAAGTTTTCTAATGGCTCCGATGCCTATATCAACAGAATTGTAAAAGAGCTTTTAACTTTAGAAGAAATAGTCAATATATCTCAGTCACACAGAGAGATGAAAGAAAGCTTTATGGACAATCAGTCCATTCAAGCAATAAATAATAAGCTAACCACCGCCTCAAAGGTGACAGACAAAAAAGTCACTATATCAGTCGACCTGTCATCCAGAAATGCTTGGGAGAGTAGTTTAACTACCTACATCGAAGACATACCATTTCATTATGTAGGTAAAGGTGAGCAAAGCATTATAAAAACAAATCTAGCTCTAGCGCACAATAAATCCAAAGAAGCCAATGTGATCCTGTTAGAGGAACCTGAGAATCATCTGTCTCACAGTAAGTTAAATCAATTAATTATGTTGGTTAAAGATAGTTGTACTGAAAAGCAAATTATCGTGACAACTCATAGTAGTTTTGTAGCAAATAAACTAGGACTGAACTGTCTTACTTTGCTAAATGATAGAAAAGCTGTGCAAATGAATGGTTTGTCCCTGGCAACAAAAGCATTCTTTGAAAAAATACAGGGGTATGACACTCTCAGGCTAATTTTATGTGATAAAGCAATTTTGGTTGAAGGCGACTCTGACGAGCTTGTTGTTCAAAAAGCTTATATGGCTGCTAATGGCGGGAGATTGCCCATTGAAGACCGCGTTGATGTGATTTCTGTTGGAGTGTCATTTTTACGGTTCCTTGAGATAGCTGAGAAGATATCTCAAAGGGTTTGTGTTGTCACAGACAATGACGGAGATATCGGCGCTCTCTTGAAAAAATATAAAGCCTATTTAGGCGACAATGCGAAGCCTGAAATAACAATACATTATGATGACGTGGTTGATGCTGGGGAGTTGATGATTGGAGATAGCAAATTCAACTACAACACCCTTGAGCCAAAATTTCTAAAAGCAAATGGGCTTGACCTGACGAAAGAAATACTAGGTGTTGAATATGCTTGTATTGATGACCTTCACAGGTACATGAAGTCAAACAAAACAGATTGTGCATTAAAGATTTATGACAGCGCTAAAGAAATAACTTACCCCGGCTACATTATTGAGGCTATTTATGATGGCGAATGATTTAATCATAGCCTCTGCTGGATCGGGCAAGACGACCGCTCTTGTTAAAAAAGCAATCGGAAAAGCCAATGCTGGTGAGACAGTGCTTATCACCACTTTCACAGAAGCTTGTGAAGCGGAAATAAAAAATAAACTGGTTGAAAATAGTAATGGCTATATTTCTGACAATATTACAATTCAGACTTGGTTTTCTTTTCTAATCAAACACGGAGCTAAGCCTTATCAAGATTATGTCATTGATAATGAGATTACAGGTTTAATTCTAGTAAGCGGTAAATCAGGTTTACGACATGAAACAGAAGGCGGAAAAAAGTTTTATTGGGGTGAAGCTAAAAACCTCTATGAGTTCTATTTTTCGAAAAGCGGAAAAATATACTCCGACAAGTTAGCTAAGTTTGTAATTCGGTGTAACAAAGATTCAGGTGGGAAAGTTATTGAGAGATTGTCACAATGTTTTGACAATATCTTTATTGACGAAGTCCAAGACTTGGCTGGGTTCGACTTAGAAATACTGAAATATCTATTCACTTGTCAGTCAAATATATTGCTAGTTGGCGACCCTCGACAAGCAACTTACTCTACCAATAATGCGCAAAAACACTCAAAATTCAGAAAGTCCGAGATAGTTAATTTCTTTTCCGACGACACTATCAATATAGACACGGACGATAAACTATTGACGGTTAATCATCGTTGCTCACCACAGATATGTGAATATTCAAATACACTTTATCCTGAATTGCCAAAATCTACATCAGGAAACGACACTGTGACAGGTCACGATGGAATCATTATCATTGATAAACTCAATGTCGACTCATATCTGGAAGAATACCAACCGGTACAGCTTAGGTACTCTATTAAGACGCCGGTAAATACAGACTACCCTGTATACACCTTTGGTAAATCAAAAGGGTTAACTTTTGATAGAGTCTTAATCTATCCTACTGGGCCTATATTTAATTGGCTGGTAAGCTCAGAAAATGGACTTAAAGGAATATCAAGAGCTGGGTTCTATGTGGCGCTTACGAGAGCAAGGTTTAGTGTAGGTGTTGTTCTCGAGTCAAAGCAATACAATGAGATCAAAGGTATTTCCGTGTATCGAAACAGGTATTATCAGAAATAGTAAGGGAGCAACCACATAAAAAATCAATGCACTCGGGCTTGGTATGGCTGTCACATTTGTTGTCCCAAAAAATACGCCAACTCCACCAGTCCAGTGATTGAGGCTTTATGTTTTAGAAGAAGGTCAGCTTTGATTTTCGCTATTTTAGTAGCTAGCCCCGAAAAGCATAATCGTATTGATCCTGACCATTTGAACCCACAACCAGACTTGGACATGCGGTATGAAAGGCTGTTGCGTCATGTGGATTCAAATGGTCAACGCAACACTCTAATCTGTAGAAGCAGAACAGGAGTGTCGTCCATGAAACAAAGAAAACGAATCTACTACTCAGAAGTGCAGAAAGCCGAAATGTGGGATCGCTGGCAAAGGGGTGATTCTATGCACGCTATAGCCAGAGCGTTTGATTAGAAAAGTACCCTTCATATTTTTCGCGATAGTCGCCGGAGTGTGCGGTGTTAATTTAGGCTTAATACGGATCAGAACAACGGCCATCACTGCTTGTATGTGATCTCTGGATTTTGGTGGAGCTAAGGGTAAGGCCAGTAATGTTTTCATGCTCTCTTTGCAGGGCGATTCTCAAGGTTCTAAATCAGATTCCCCACTTTTGCTTAACCCCTTGGTAATTAGCTGTCTTTTTTTGTTGTTTAGAACATTTTCTTTACTGCTAAAATATTCTCTCTAGCGCAAACTTGGGTTTGCGTCGCGACTTCCCATTTCAAGTACGGGCTCATGCCATTCAGACCCGTGTGGGGCTGGTGATGATAAACGTCGATATATTCCTCGATAAGCTAGTGAAGCTCATTTAGGGAATAAACCGGATACTTCTCCGCTTGATAGGGTCGGTTTTGGCCTAGTTTGCCAAAAGTGGTGCCACCCATTAGGTGGAAGCACCGTTTTTCCATCGAGTCGAAATTAGACTCTACGACGGCATAGTGATTGGGGTAATAGGGCGCGCCGGGTTGCAAGTCAAAGCATAATTCCGAAGCGATATGACGAACAGCGCTGTTGCTGTTTTCAGAGCCATTGTCATGCTGCAGAACGATAGGGATAACCCGCGTTGCTTGGGGATCGTCAGCGCACGACATGAGAATCGCACTAATCGTCGATGACGAAATTGGCAGATTTAAAGATAAGCGCCAACCAGTCATAACCCTTGTGCACACATCAATGAGAATGGTTAGCCATGGACGGATACTCGTATTAACGCCATCCACCTTGACGAAAACGTTCAGGTTGGTGGCGTCAATTTGCATTGCTCCGCCGATGATCTCGGGATGTTTCAGTTTGCCTCCGTGGGTGGAGGACTTGCGGTGCTGGGTGGTGCTGGATCGAGCTTTGGATCTCTGGTAGGTATCATATTCCTTCACCCTGCTTACGTAGGTGGTGAAGTGCGGAATAATGCGATCAGCTTGTGTTGTGGTAAGTTCGGGGTGCAATAGCTCCTGGCATCGAAGGCGAAATTCCCCGTATTCTGATGTAGCCGTCGGGTTAGCCTTGGAGTTGTGAAGCTCCCTGATTGTTGATTCCATTAAGACTTCATACTGCTCATTGATTCGTTTTTTACGCGGATTGCCGCGGTCGTCGATAATGAGCAGTTTTGAGCTGTGTGTTCCCTTCTCTTTGGTCTTCCTTTGCCATGCTTTCGCAGTTTCGTAGGTGCATGTTTGGCGGTGTTAGATTACGCTTGGCCGCCTTGCGGGCGAACTCCTACGTAATATCTCTGACGACGCTCATTTGCAGTGCCTTTGGAGCGCCTCTCACAAAAGGGTCAATTTCGCGGCCGACGGTTTTACGGTACCGGTAGTCAAAGCGAGTGTCTTCAGATGCATCGCCGAGGCGCAGTTCGATATTTTGCTCAGTTAGCGGAGGGTCGAGTAGAGACGCTTCACTGCATGTGAGCATCCTCGCAAGCTGATCTGGGCTGCAATGAGTGACTTCGTTGCCGTCAATTTGCATCAGTCGGATCATTGTTTGCTGACCTGTTGGAATGCGGTCGATGGCGTACATTCGGCCATTACGCCAACGAATTCGGTCGCGAACGCTAAGCATGTCTACTGGTGATGGGAAGTTTGTATTAGTCATTGTAATTCTCCATTGAGATGACGAAATTACTCCCGAAGGGAGTCGAGTGATCCGCAAAAAAACGTCCGGTATATAAGCCGTAGGCTGTACCTCGTTGAACGGTCTGCGGGGGAATGAGAGTGAAAGCACGAAGCGGTGCTTCCCCTCCAAAGGCGATCAATGCGTCTTCAACGATTGATGCCGTTTTTTTGAGAACTTTTGTTTCGGATTCCAGGTGGGCGTATAGTTGAAAAATATTCGCGCACACGGGCTGTGATTTGATGTGTTCTTCGGTGAAGGTCTTGAGTTGTTTGCACGCTAATTTATGTGTGAATTCGGGTGTTCTCCGTGTGAAAAATTACCAATAAATAGCAGATTAGATCTGCATTTATTTTCCAACGGATACCGCTTATCACTCCAAAATAAAGTCTCCCACACGCAGAATGCGGAAGTGGAATTCGCAAATTGACGCCAAGATGGTGGTCAAATTGAGAGTTAGGGGTGGGGATTGAGCAAAGTGTATGCGTAATTTTTTGATAGGTTTGATGCTAAAATCCGCCATTGTTAACCTGTTGTTTTAGTTAGTAATAAATTGTAGTGTGGTTCATCAGTATTCGCTGCTTTTGTAGGTGTATTGAGTTAGCGGTTTGTCGGTATCGGGTAGCCTTTGTCCCATCATATTTGCGTAACCCTGATCTGCTTAATTGCGATCGGGTGGTCTGGTGGTAATGAGGCAGACTTTACTATTCAGTTAAGCAAATATATGCACGTTAGTGTGTACGTTGTGGCGATTATAAGCAGCGTTGCACTCTAATAAAGCAAATGTCAGGCACAAATAGGGAATGTTAATCCATGCTTGGACTTCAATTACGAGAAGAATTTAGCGGGAAGCGATTGAGCGGCACAATGATTGAGCTGCACAACCGTAAGGGAACGGGAGCGCTTGATAAATCTGCAAGCGATTTCCTGAAAATTACCTACCCTTCCATAGATATGCTTAAAACTGTCGAAGCAGTGCAGGCTGGGCGCGCCGAGCCTGTTGTTATTATAGGTGCTCGGGGACAAGGTAAATCTCACTTGATGGCAGCGCTTTCGCACATGCATCAAGACCCGACGGCTACCAAAAATTGGTTAAGCGATTGGGCCGCGAGGCTAGATAACCCTGCGATAGCTGATCTTGAATTGCAATACGGTATGCATGTCATTACTGAAAGCCTTCACTTGCAGAACTATAAATATCTGTGGGATGTGCTGTTCGAGAACCACCCACACGGCACATTTGCACGGGGTAAATGGGCTGGGGGCGGTGAAAATAAAACCGAAGTCCCAAGTTTTGACTTGATCCTTGAAATGGCTGAAAAGCAGCCTTTCGTGCTTATTCTTGATGAGTTTCAAACGTGGTTCGAGGGGCTGACGAATACCAAGCAGTACCCTTGGCGTAACTGGGCATTTAACTTCATTCAAATCCTTTCTGAAATCTCCGAAAGATACCCTGAATTACTCACGCTGGTTGTTTCAGTGCGTGAAGGCGGCTCAGATGCGGCTCAACAGATATTCCGGGTAAACCCCGTACGCATCGATTTCAAAGGGCCGGAGGCGAAGCGAGATCGGCAGCGTCTACTTCTCTACCGCATCTTTGAAAATCGCATGAATATTTCAGATGTGGATGTTCATGGACTAATTCATACCCACATCGAAGAATCTTTACGCTTAAACCATATTTCTGGATCGGAGCATGAGAAGCATCGCGCTGAATACGTGGAGGCTTGGCCATACTCCCCAAAGCTCTTACGATTGCTCGACGACCAGATTCTTATTGCTACGGCAACTCAGGAAACCCGCGACCTACTGCGAATTCTGGTTGATGTGTTTAAGGCTGCGGGAGACAGTGCGTCCATTTTGACAGCCGCTGACTTTAAGTTAACGAGCGAAAAGGCGGGTGTTACCTCGTTACTTGATTCGGTGGCAAATCAATTGCTTCGTGATTTGCGAGAAAATGCCCTTCGGAATTTGGAGGCAGTGCAAAACGGAGTGTCACAAGAACAGGTTCCTCATTTGGAGGCGATTCTCTCGGCGTTATGGCTTAGATCCATGTCCCTGGAAAATCGTGCCGGAGCGGAGCCTGCTGAATTACAGCTCGATATCACCGACGTCGTTGCCATTGATGACAATCAGTTTTCCGCAGAATTAGCGATCATTGAGGACAATAGTTTCAATATTCATCGCCAAGCTAATCGGCTTGTCTTTAAAAATGAGGTCAACCCTCAGGCAAAGCTCTTGGCGCATGCCAGAAACGAAAAGCTTTTCCAGAACGACGAAGATGTGGATCACCTTGCGAAAGAAATTCGCTACGCCTTAGTTGGCGAAAACAGTCAAGCAAACCTTTATCGAACGATCGTTTTAAAAAAGCTCTGGAGAACAAACCCTTGGGCAGAAGTTGAGGAAAGGGATTTACCCATTAACTGGGATAACCGTATCCCCGTTGTTATATTGCCAAAAGCCAGCGTCGATAATAAAGAGCTCGGCGAATGGGTAAAAAATTACGTACCTAAATCACGAAATACGGTTCGCTTTCTGGTTCCTCGGGCTGGGACGGACGATGTCTTTTTTGATAAGTCGCTACTTGTTTTAGCCCGTGCAGTTTATCTGGCGAGTGATTGGAAAAACTCCGAGCGAGAGTACACACCGCTTCATTTAAGGTATCAAAAGGAGCTACGTGAGCAGCTTCAATCGCGCTTTGACCGCTTTGCGATCTTGGTCGTTTGGAATTTTGCAGACTCTTCGCAATGTGAGTTTGAGATCTCGCAGCACGGTGCCGAAGGAGACAAAATTCTCGATAAAGTCGATAAGAAAATTCGCACTGAGTTGTTCATTCCTGAAGATTTCAATGAAATGCTTATCGATGCAGCGACTGCCAGTCGTAGTGTATCGGATTTAATTGAACAGCTTAAAGAGCCGGCGCCAAAAGGAGCTGAAAGCATTCCATGGTTGGGAGAAACTGAAGTAAAAGAGCGGATTGGACGGGCTTGTGCAGATGGGAAGATTGCAATCAACTCGAAAGGTAGTTTGTACGAGAAGAAGCCCGCAGAGCCAACTGAGGATGCTTGGCTGCGGGTTCGAGGAAAATTAGGCACGGGAAAGGAGCTGCAAGAAGCCACGCTGCATTTACCGGGTGGGTCTGTTGGCTCTGGTGGCGCTATCCCTATCGAGTCTGTGGTTCCAGGGGCTATATCCGGGCCGGTAACGACCGGAGTTACTGGTGGTGGAAAAAGTTTAACTCCGCATCCTGGCTCTTTGTTTGGTGGCTCAGATTCCGTCGCTAGGGTGCGTCACAGTGCTGAGAATACGTCGACACTGAGTTTGCTTGGCAAATTGGAGCAATGGGGCATTAATAAAGGCAGTAAAGTTTCTGAGGTGAAACTGTCAACTGTTCAGCTAACTGGAGCGCAACTGGAGCAATTGCTTAAGCATTTACCTGAAGGCGTTACATATACATTGGATTTAGAAAAAGAGCAGCAATCGTAATACCAAAAACGGAAGGTAGCACATGGATAAGTCACTGATTGCCGATATGCATAAACTACCAGCTTCAGAGGTATGGCCCAAGGTGTTTTCAGCGCTATGGCCGATATTTTCTCCGGCGATACGGAAGGATTTGGCGGACGCTAAAACCAATGAGCGAGATCGCGCGATTAAGCCATTAGATGATGTTTTAGCGGGTAGTGCGTGGGGTTTGTGGGCCGAGTTTGAAAGCTCAGCTCCGAAAACCGTTCGCGCGCTCAAGGAGTTTTGGCTTCGTCAGACGACACCTAAAGCGATACTTATTCTTGACGCCCTGTCACTTCGAGAAGTTCCTTGGATACTTGAGGGGGCTCAGCAGCGCGGTTATAGTATTCATGTTGCGGGCGCGACGGCGTCCGAAATACCTGGCGATACTACCCCTTTCGCAAAAGCCTTAGGTTTTGGTCAGCGTACCAAATTGCAAAATAATGCGGGTAAGAGCACTGCATTTCCGGATGCATTTACCGAATCCACTGATTTACCTTGGCAAGATTGTGCCAGTTTAATAAAAGCGGATTCGAATATTATATTTTGGCATCATTGGCCTGATACGCGGATGCATCATCTTGCGGACAAGGGCGATGGTTATAAAATCTTAGCAAAAGAAGCCGCTGAGATACTAACCGGTGATGATTTTTGGGGCTTTGTTGATAAATTGGCTACCGGGCGTCGTTTGGTAATAACTGCTGATCACGGCTACTCGAACACTGCTTTATTCCCGGATATATATCCACTGGATCAAAAAGAATATTTGAAAGAACAGTTTAAGTCTGGCCGAAATCAAAAGCTAAAAAACGACGCAGTTAATCAACACTGGGTGCCGCCATTGGCGCAGTCGTTGAATACAACGCATGGTAATTGGAATCTCGTATTGGGCCGAAAAAAATGGCGTAGCCAAGGTGGGTACCCCAGCTTAGCTCACGGCGGTCTCAGCTTGCTTGAAGTAGCTGTGCCATATATTGAATTGTCAAAAACGAATGTTTAATGGTGAGAGTTCCTCATCCTTTCTTGGATAAAATACCTCATGGCACTAGCAAAGAAAACCAAAGCTGAAATTACTGAAGAATTAGTTGCCGAAGCCGTTGGCGCGGGCAAAAAAGCGCATTTAGAAACGGTCGATTTCTCCGATCCAAATCGCCCACTCACCTGTCTTGAAGTGGACTTCCCAATTATCCCCATCAATCAGATTGCTCAGATAGAGGGTAATGCAGGAAAGCCGATTTACCAAATGTCGAAGTGGTGGGCGCGCCGTCGCTCAAGTGTGTTTCGCTCAATGTTGATAGCTGCTGCAACGAAAGCTCCTGATGAGCCTTCGGAGGCTGCTAAATTGGTTTGGGAAAATTACTATGCCAATCATCAGGATAATGAAGGTTTTAAAAAGTTAAAAGTAGCTGATGTATTTATGGGCGGTGGAACAACACTGGTGGAAGGCGCCCGTCTTGGCATGCAAATGACAGGTAATGATTTAAGTCCGGTAGCATGGTTAGTGGTGAAGAATGAATTGGCGGATGTTGATTTAGATGAGATTAATAAACTTTTTGATCACGTTGAAAAAGAAGTAAAGCCACAGATAATGCCCTTTTATGCATGTGATGGGCCGAACGGTGAAAAAGGTAGGTGGACAAAGGTTTCAACTGGAATGGTCATGGGTAAAGACTTTGACCCATTGATGTTATCTCCTGAAGACAGGAATGATTTCGAATATCTCGGCCCTGAAGTGATTTATACTTTCTGGGCGAAGCACGGGCCGTGTTCAGGAGCAAACTGTGGTCATCGTACACCCTTGCTTAGCTCACCAGTAGTAGCTGTTAAAACGCTTTCGGTTAAAAGTTGGCAAGGTGTTGAGTGTCAAGCATGCAAAAAAGTGTTTGATATCGAACGTTACGAAGCACGTATGGCCCCGGATGTGCCTCTAGTGGTAAGTGAATCAGAGCAACCTTATGCAATTATGGATGATGCAGGTGTATATCAATGCCCGCATTGCGATAAAGAGCACTGTGATGAAGCTGCTGCGCGGAAGGGGGAGTCTTCTCGCTTACTCAAAAAAAGTAGTAAAAATAAAAAAGTGGAATTGACGCTTTTAGCACATCCGGAATGGCTTAAAGGTTCACCAGAGAGCGATGAATTCGGGATGTTGGGTGGAACATCGCTTAGCAGTGTAGATGCTACTCAGCGTTGGAATACCTTGAGGACAAAGACTCTAAAGCTGATTGAGGTTCGAGGAGTGTTACCGCAAAAAATTATCTGTCCAGATTCGGGGGAAATAATAGATACAGCTGAAGGTACAATACCTAGAAAATCGAAATTTACATGCCAAGAGAGTACATGTGGTCGCCAGCAGGATGTGCTTGATAGTATTAGAAATTCAAAACAAACGGGCCCTATGGCCTCTTACGTATTACAGTGCTATTCGCCGCTCAGAGGAACAACAGGGGCGCCCTACAATGGACGATACTTTGCACCAGCGGACATGAATTCAGCTAAAAGGCAGAACCTTTCGGTATCGGAATGGGAGGAAAGGAAAAACTCCGATTTAAAAGGTTATTGGCCTGACTCTGAGCTGCCATACGGGTTTATGACTCATCATTTGCAGGGTGGCGTACCGAATCATGGATTTACTCATTGGAATACGATGTTTAATCCAATGCAGCTTTTAATCCACGCCCAAATTCTTAAAGCGATAGATACATCACATGGATTTAGCGAAACCAGTAAGGAAATTGTGCTAGGTGCTTTTCAGCAGTATTTACGTAACCAGAATATGTTTTGTTTTTGGAATACAAAAGCAGACAAGATGGAACCAATGTTCAGCAATAATAACTATCATCCGAAATCAACAGTAATTGAAAATGCAGTTTTTGCTAATTTAGGAAGAGGTAATTGGGCTTCGTGCAGAGCAAATACACTTAAAGGTTTGGCGTGGTGCAAGACCCCGTGGGAAACCGTGTCTAATCAGATGTTGGAGAATATATCGCCAGATTTTGGCAAGCTTGTTAGCGGTAAAAGTTCCAAAGCCCTTGCTAAGGATCCAGTGCTGCCGGGAACTTTAGTTACATGTGGGTCATCAACCGAATTAACGCAATATACAGATCAATCATATGATCTAGTTATTACCGACCCGCCCTTCGGCGGTTTACTGCATTATGCGGAATTGGCTGATTTCTTTTACGTTTGGTTGCGGATACTGTTAAAAGACAAATATCCTGATATTTATGGTGGGGAATATACGCCGAAGACTTTGGAGGCAGTCTCGAACAAGGCGCGTCATCCGGATGATCCGGATGCGTTTTATAAACGCCTTTTGACGGAGTGCTGGCGTGAAGCGAATCGCTTACTGAAACCCGGTGGTATATTGGCATTTACTTTCCACCATAGTGAAGATGAACCATGGGTTGATGTATTGGAGAGCCTTTTTGATGCAGGATACTATTTGGAGGCAACTTATCCTATTCGAAGTGATGAAACTAAAGGTAAAGGTGAATTCGGTTCTAAGACCATTGAGTATGACATTATTCATGTTTGTCGAAAAAGGGTTGATGAACCTAAAAAAATTAGCTGGGCTCGATTACGTCGCAAAATTTTAGCTGATGTGCGCCAATTGCAGCAAATGTTAGAACATCATCAGTCTGAAGGTTTACCAATAGCTGATATTGAAGTTATTAAACGTGGGAAGGCGCTTGAGTATTTTTCACGTCATTACGGCCAAGTATACGTCGAGGAAGGACGGGAATTCACAGTGAATGAAGCATTGGTCGGTATTAATCAAATTTTAGATGACCAGTCAGAATCGGAATCGGGCGGTACGCCGGTGCTGTGTGAGCCAAATACTAGGCAGTTTTTACGAATTTTTGCAAAACAAGCCTTAGTTGAGCGAGATCAGATGCAAAAATTTCTACGTGGAAGTGGTATAGGGCCGTCGACCTTTGTCTCTTTAGGCTGGGCAACTGAAACGGCGCGTCCCAAAGCGTTTCACTGGCGTTCGCCAATAGAGGTATCGCAGGAAAGAATGGCTAGTAGTCGCTCGGTTAGTCGTGACTTTGATCAGGCTATGCTGTTGGTTGGTGCATGTTATGCGGACAGTGGAATCAATACTAAAAAGATACTTGATGGCGAATTTAAGCCTCACCCCGCCTTGGGTCATTTACTTGATTGGCTTCAACATAACGGTGCAGACAGCGCTATGCGACAAGCTAGTACTATTGCTCGTCAGCTTTATACCCGCTGGGAAGCAGATCATCAGGCAGTCGTGCAGCAGCAAATCGCTCTATTTGGCATGGAGGATGAGATGTGAGTGGTGTGCTAACGGATGATAAATGGAAGCGTCGAGGTGTCTCGGTGCTTTGGTGTGGAAATACGTTGGCTAAATTAAAGGCCGCAAATCGAGTGGTTAGCTTGCGCCAGTTTGTGGGCTTTTACGAAGCAGGTTGGCCCGAGGATATGCCATTACTTAATGACGATGGTTTGTATGTTGCAGGATTGGACGTAGCTGTGGATGCATTGTCACCGGAGGATGCCATCGAATGGCTGGAGTCTGAGATATACGAAATGATCTATGATTTTCAAAATCATGCGGAGGCTGCATTAGTTTTTTGGATGCCAGACTCGGGCCGGTGGAAAGAGGATGTTTTTAGCAATAGTTATCAATGGTGCTTGGCGGGGAAATATGATGCGCAGTTGTTTCCGTTGGGAAATTGTATTTGGAATGGCGCTCAAAAAGACGTCCGTCGTATAGAGTCTCCCGTGGCAGGAAAAAATAATGAATGGCTTGGGTTGTACCTTGAAAGGATTAGCTAGTAGGGATTGCGCATGAATTTTCAACCCGGTGAGCGCGTTAGGCACCTTGAGTTTGGGCAAGGCGTCGTCATATCGCTTGCTGGTGGTTATGCACGAGTTTTTTTCCCGCTAGGTGAGCGACAAGTTCCGATTAGCACCTTGGTGGAAGCGCTTAGTCATAATGAACGCGTCGTAGCAAATATCAGTTATGGAGTGGATAGTGCGGTCAAGGCATGGCTATCTTGGAAGGCTCATGAACTGCCCTTACAGGATACTGCAAGTTCGCTAACCTCGGCCAAAATCGATCTTCTACCTCATCAGGTAGTGTTAACTCACCGTATTGCCTGCGCTAGCCCTCGCCGATTTTTAATTGCGGATGAAGTGGGGCTAGGAAAAACTATTGAAACGGCTCTTGTCCTCCGAGAATTGGCGAGCCGCGGAGAGTTGAATCGTGCATTGATGATTGTGCCGGCTGGGTTGGTTAATAATTGGCACAGGGAACTCAATGAAGTCTTTAATCTGAATTTTGAAGTATTTGGCCGGGAGGGTGATGTCAGTGATCGGCGCAGCAATGCCTTTGCTAAGCATAATTTGCTGATAGCCAGTATCGACACCTTAAAGCGGCCTGTAAGAATTAAAAAGCTACAGGAGGCGCCGCGTTGGGATTTAGTTGTATTTGATGAAGCTCATCATTGTACTGCTAATAAGCAGGGTGGGAAAACGCGAAAGACTCAAAATTACAAGCTCGCCGAAGCGCTTCGAGATCATACTCGAGATATGATTCTACTTACGGCCACGCCGCATCAAGGCGATCATTTTCGGTTCTGGAAGCTGATAGATTTATTGGATCCAACCCTTTTCTCTAATGAGATGGAAATGCTGGAGGAACGTCATAGATTAAACCCTTATATATTTAGGCGCACTAAGGCAGATGCTTGTAAAGCAGATGGTTCCACCCTTTTCGCGCGGCGTTGGGTGCATACCGAGGCGTTTACCATGTCGGATGGTGAGCGAGAGTTTTATCAGGCCCTCAACGAGTATCTGCGTGATGGTTTTGCTTTAGCCAAAAAGCAAGGCGGAAAAGGCACCGCGTTGGGTTTTGTGATGACTATTTTCCAGAAAATCGCTGCCTCTAGTTTTGCGGCTGTTCATCGTACTTTGCGTCGTCGGTTGCTGGCGCTGACAGTGCATGAGGGCTTGATGCATGATGAAAATTTGGATATCGATGCGCGAGATATGGCTTTTCATGAAGCTTGTGAGCAAATACGTCAGGAATACGGGCTTGGTAAGGATCGGTTTGACGAGCTAGAAGTAGACCGGATACTAAATGACATCAAGCGCCGGCTGTTGAAAAAAATCAGTGAAGAGCAGCTTGCTGTTGCGTCTGATGCCTTCTCGGATGAGTTGGAAATAGCTGCCGCTGAAGATGCGGCTATGGATGCCGTTGCGTATGCGCTGCCGGAAGAACGCTTTCGGATTAAAGAATTATTGATGTTATTCCCTGCCGCTCGAGAAACGAAAGTAGATAAATTGATTGGCGCATTGGGAGTACTTTGGCAGCAAAATTCCAAAGAGCGGATTGTTATCTTTGCAACTTATCTAGGCACCGTCGAGATGCTAGGTGAGCAAATTGAAAAGGCGTACCCTGGGCAGGGAGTTGTAGTGCTGAAAGGTGGAGACCATGGCGCTAAGCTCGCCGCTGAGCGGCGATTTAAGCAGGCAAACGGGCCTAGAGTGATGATATGTACTGCTGCTGGACGGGAGGGAATAAACCTTCAGCATGCTCGCATACTTTTTAATTTCGACTTGCCTTGGAACCCGATGGATATGGAACAGCGTATTGGCCGAATTCATCGCTATGGTCAAACAGACACCGCTCAGGTTTATAACTTGGTACTCGGTGACACAATCGAGGGCCGTATTTTCTTATTGCTGGATGAAAAATTAGAAGAAATAGTAAAAGCTCTCGGTAAGGTTGATGAAAAAGGAGTTGTCGAGGAGGATCTGCGTTCTCAAATTTTAGGGCAGCTTTCTGAACAGATAAACTATCAGCAGTTATACTCACAGGCATTGCAAGACCCAGAACTAAAGCGAACCAAGCTAGAGCTAGAGGCTGCAATGGATAATGCTAAGCATGCGAAAGATGCCGTTTTTGAACTATTTCAAGATTTAGACGGTTTCAGTCTAGATGAATATGCGCCGCTGGCAAACACACAAGAGTCGATGGATGACTTGGTGAGATTTTTGCAAAAGGCGCTTCCTTATCAGGGCGAAGAAATAGAGGTAAGGGGTGGCAAACAATTTGCTTTGATCAAAGGTGGCGTGGAGCAGATGCTATTTACTACTGACCGGGATGAGGCTACTAATTCAGAAAAGTTGCATCTAATTGGTTTGGATCATCCAGCAATATCAGAATTGTTGGATCAATATCGAAACCTTGAACCTGAATTACTAGGTTTCAGCTCGGATGAAATTGGGGGCGGTGAATCTATTTCGATTTGGCAAGTTAGGGCTGAGAATGAAAAAGGACATTCAGTACATTCGGTAATGAAGCTTGCAGTTGATATAGATGGGAATCGATTGCCGCACCTTGAGAAGAAAATTGATGGCATATTTCAGTCAAGTTCTCGTAAAGCTGTGTCAGTAATTGATGTCCATAAGATTGAAGCGGTTTTAGAGCGTGAATTACATCACCGTAATATAGTAAAGCCTGAGCAAGCATATTCTGCCAAGTTGATTGGAATTGCTTGTGGGTGATGTGTATGCGGTGGGCCAGCCAAATCTGGAAGTGTATTTCCTCTAATCTCTTATTGGTGTAATTTCTATGGAAAGTGTTGATTTTGCGCCTAGGCTACTTTTTTAACTTATTGAAAAATATAATAAAAAAGCCGCGATATGCGGCTTTTTTATTAATTAAGAATATTTTCTCTAGTGATAGAATATTCTCTCTAGCGATACTTCGGGGGATGACAGCCTAAGCTACCAGCTCAATGCCCCACCGGTTTGATATTCAATCACTCGCGTTTCAAAGAAGTTCTTCTCTTTACGCAAATCCATGATTTCGCTCATCCATGGGAATGGGTTTTGCGAGCCGGGGAATTGTTCTTTAAGACCGAGCTGGCACAGACGACGGTTGGCAATGAACTGGAGATATTCTTCCATCATGCCAGCGTTCATGCCGAGTACACCGCGTGGCATTGAATCTATGGCGTATTCGATTTCTAGCTGCATGCCCTCAAGTATCATTTGGGTTACTTCGCCTTGGAACTTTTCGCTCCAGAGGTGTGGGTTTTCCAGTTTGATCTGATTGATCATGTCGATGCCAAAGTTCAGGTGCATAGACTCGTCGCGGAGTATGTACTGGAACTGTTCAGCAATGCCGGTCATCTTGTTGCGACGGCCCATAGACAGTATTTGGGTGAAGCCACAGTAGAAGAAGATGCCTTCGGTGACGGCATAGAAGCCGATCAGGTTACGCAGCAGTTCTTGGTCTGTTTCTGGGGTGCCGGTGTGGAAGTTCGGGTCGCCCAAGGCTTTGGTGTGCTGCAGGCTCCACGCCGCTTTTTTAGCGATAGAGGGCAGCTCGCGGTACATATTGAAGACTTCGGCCTCGTCCATGCCCAGTGACTCTACACAATACTGGTAGGCGTGGGTGTGAATGGCTTCTTCAAAGGCTTGACGCAGCAGGTACTGACGACACTCTGGGTTGGTAATATGGCGATAGACTGCCAGTACCAGGTTGTTGGCAACGAGTGAGTCGGCGGTTGAGAAGTAACCTAGTGAACGCATGATGATGCGGCGTTCGTCGTCGGTCAGACCTTCTGGATTTTTCCAGCAGGCGATATCGGCGGTCATATTAACTTCTTGCGGCATCCAGTGGTTGGCGCAGCCGTCGAGATATTTCTGCCAAGCCCAGTCGTATTTAAACGGCACTAGCTGGTTTAGATCGAGATGGCAGTTGATGATGCGCTTATCTTCTACGCGTAAACGCGCGGCGCCCATGTCTAGCTCTTCTAAGCCTGCTGCAAGGTCTAGTTTGGAGATGGCAGTATTGGCTTTATCGAGCACAGATTGATCGGCAGTGCTAAGCACTTCTTCGTTGTTTATGGTGGTTAGTGCCGCACTAACAACTGGCTCGGCTACTTTTGGTTCTTGTGGTTTTGCAACCGGCATAGTGGCAGGCGCTTCGTCTGTATCGAACTCGTCCCAACTTAGCATTTTGTAACCTCAATATTTCTAGTGTATTTCAGCGCTAATGTATGAGCACTGTAGATCTTGCTAGCGCCCTTACTCGTTATAGAGGGGGCGCCAATTTTGCCTATTGGCAGGCTTCGCAATCTGGCTCGTCAATTGAGCAGGCATTTGGTACTGGCGCTGCTTCTGGTTGAGCGGCAGACGCGGTGGCGGCTGCTTTGGGTGCTGCTTGCGACGACACCTTATTCATTGAGCCTTGAGAAACCGTTGATTTCTCAGTGGAGCTGGCGGCCAGTGCGCGGAGGTAGTAAGTGGTTTTTAGGCCACGGTACCATGCCATGCGATAGGTGATGTCGAGCTTTTTGCCCGATGCGCCAGCTATGTATAGGTTCAATGATTGAGCTTGGTCTAACCACTTTTGACGGCGGCTTGCGGCGTCGACTAACCAGCGCGGCTCTACTTCAAACGCGGTGGCATACAGTGCTTTAAGATCATCTGGAACACGGTCGATTTTACTGACCGAGCCCTCGTAGTATTTCAGGTCGTTGACCATAACCGCGTCCCAAAGACCGCGTGCCTTCAGGTCTCTAAGAAGGTAGGGATTAACGACGGTGAATTCGCCTGACAGATTCGATTTCACGTACAGGTTCTGATACGTGGGTTCGATAGACTGTGACACGCCAGTGATGTTGGCGATGGTGGCGGTGGGCGCAATTGCCATGACGTTAGAGTTACGCATACCCTGCGCTTTTACAACGGCGCGTAGGCTGTTCCAGTCTAGCGTTTGGCTTTGGTCCACTTCAATGTAGTCGGCACCGCGCTGGTCGATAAGCAGTTGCACAGAGTCGATAGGCAGAATGCCACGGCTCCATAACGATCCTTCATAGCTCTGGTAAGAGCCGCGTTCCACTGCCAAGTCGCTTGACGATTTGATGGCGTAGTAGCTGATGGCTTCCATTGAGCGGTCGGCAAATTCCACGGCTTCGTCAGACGAGTAGGGAATGTGCTGCTTGTATAGTGCGTCTTGGAAACCCATCAAACCCAGACCGACAGGACGGTGTTTGAAGTTGGAGTTCTTGGCCTGTGGCACGCTGTAATAGTTAATATCGATAACATTATCTAACATACGTACAGCAGTGGTAACGGTTTTCTCTAGTTTGACTAAATCTAAGCCATTCTCACCGATATGTTGGGCAAGGTTAACCGAGCCCAGGTTGCAGACTGCGATTTCATCTTTGCTAGTGTTCAGGGTGATTTCTGTGCACAAGTTTGATGAGTGAACCACGCCGACGTGTTGCTGTGGGCTGCGCAGGTTGCACGGATCTTTAAAGGTGATCCATGGGTGGCCTGTTTCAAATAACATAGACAGAATTTTGCGCCACAGATCGGCCGCTTTTACGCGCTTAAATAATTTTAAGTCGCCGCTGCGGGTCATCGCTTCGTATTCTTCAAAGCGGGTCTCAAAGGCTTTGCCGTACAGATCATGCAGATCTGGCACATTATTGGGTGAGAACAACGTCCACTCACCGTCTTGGAAAACCCGCTTCATGAACAAATCAGGAATCCAGTTGGCGGTGTTCATGTCGTGGGTACGACGACGGTCATCACCAGTGTTTTTACGCAATTCGAGGAATTCTTCAACGTCGATGTGCCAGCTCTCTAAATAAGCACATACCGCGCCTTTGCGTTTGCCGCCTTGGTTTACGGCAACAGCGGTGTCGTTAACCACTTTCAGAAAGGGTACAACACCTTGCGATTTACCATTGGTGCCCTTGATGTAAGCGCCTAGGCCGCGAACGGGTGTCCAGTCGTTACCCAAGCCGCCGGCATATTTAGACAGCATGGCGTTGTCTTGAATGGCGCCGTAAATACCGTGTAGATCATCTGGCACGGTAGTGAGGTAGCAAGACGACAGCTGTGGGCGCAGGGTGCCGGCGTTGAATAGCGTCGGTGTAGAGCTCATGTAGTCGAAGGAGCTGAGCAGGTCGTAGAACTCGATGGCGCGGGCATTGCGATTTTCTTCGTTCATTGCCAAGCCCATAGCAACACGCATAAAGAAGATCTGTGGCAATTCAATACGCACTTCATTGCTGTGAATAAAGTAGCGGTCATACAAGGTTTGCAGGCCCAAATAATGGAACTGCATGTCGCGCTCTGGCTTGATGGCAGCGGCTAATGCAGCCACGTCGTATTCAGACTCTAGGCGTGGATCTAACAGCTCTAGCTCAGCGCCTTTGCGCAAATAAATAGGCAGCGCTTGGGGGTAGTAAATGGTCATGTCGTGCTGAGTTGCGCTCTTGGCAACACCTAAGAAGGTTAGTGATTCAGCACGTAATTTGTCTAACAGCAGGCGGGCGGTGACCAAGCTGTAGTTGTGTTCTTGTTCAACCATGGCGCGGGCGGTGATGACCAGCGAGGTGTTGACCTCATCTTCTGGTACGCCGTTGTACAAGCTTTTCAGGGCTTCTTTTTGAACGGCGGCAGCCGAGACATCTTTCAGGCCTTCGCAGGCTTCTTGAACGATGAATTCTAGGCGACCTAAATCGAGTGGCGATTCGCTGCCATCGGCGTGCTTAACACGAATGCTGGGGTGAACATTTTCGCCAGTAGGGGCCAGTTGACGGCGTTCTTCGGTGCGGGCCGCGCGATACAAAACATAGCCGCGGGCGATTTTGTGTTCGCCGCTGCGCATTAAAGCCAGCTCAACTTGGTCTTGAATGTCTTCAATGTGCATTGTGCCGCCAGAGGGCATGCGGCGCTTGAACGTGGCGCTGACTTGATCGGTCAGTTTGGCAACGGTTTCATGAATGCGGGTAGAGGCGGCGGCATTGCCACCTTCTACTGCTAAAAAGGCCTTGGTGATAGCGACACTGATTTTGTCGTCGGTGTAAGCCACTACCGAACCGTTGCGTTTAATAACTCGCAATTGACCTGGCGCGGTGGCTTTTAGCTCAGTGTCATTATTGTTTTGTGGGGGAACGCCACTGGCATTGGTGCTGCTGTCTTGTTGGGTTTGCATGATATCTCCGGGCCCTTGCTGATGTCCTTGAAACTGCGCTGCGGCAATCTTTTTACGTAGCCTCTTTTTTTATCACCCGATGGTGGGTAGAGGGTTTGATTATGAGCTGCAATAACTTTGAAACGGGGTTTCAATGTGGATTGGTCATCCATTGTTATTTTGTCGGGCCAAAACCCTATATATGGGGTTTAGCTAAAGCTGGGATACAAGATAATGCGGTTTGCCTAAGTTGGCAAGCACTAGATGCTGTGTGTTTTCTGTGGATAAAGTGTCGATAAGTGGTGTGTAAAAGGTGTGCAAGCTGGCAGGCGCCCGCGACACGTGGGTTTCAGCTAGAGTGGGGGTTGCCACTGAGCTACCGCTGGTTAGTAGACGGATTGTGAATAAAAACGGTTTTTTTATACTCGAAAAAATTACGCGCTACCCTGTAGTAATTCTTCGCGGCTGAAGGCGATGAGGTGGTCGGCTTCGGTGTTGATTTGTACGGTTTCATTTATGGCGTAATTACGGTGGCTTGGCAGTAGTGCTTCCACGCGACTGCCCGTGGGCAGGCTTAATGTATAGAGGGTGGCGCTGCCGGAGAATACCTTTTCTACGACGGTGGCGGTAATGCCGCCAAAATCACTGAGCACAATATCGTCGGGTCGCAGTAGGATCTCAACCGGGGTGCCTGGTGGCCAGCGGTAGGCGCGATTTCCCATTAGGGTGCCAAACTCGGTGGTGACGGTGTTAGTTTCGCTGCCGATGACTCCGGGTAAAAAGCAGCCTTCGCCGATAAAGTCTGCAACGGAGCGATTACAGGGTTCGTGATAGAGGTTGAAGGGAATGTCCCACTGTTGCAGTTTGCCGCCATGGAGCAGGCCAATGTGGTCGCTAAAGGCAAAGGCTTCCTGTTGGTCGTGGGTCACTAATATGGCGCTGATACGAAGCTCTTTGAGTATGTCGCGCACTTCAAGGCTGAGGCGCTTGCGCAGCTCAGTATCTAAATTTGAGAAGGGTTCATCTAATAGCAGTAGATCTGGGCTCGGGGCTAGGGCTCGCGCCAGAGCCACGCGCTGTTGCTGTCCGCCAGATAATTCGTGTGGGTAGCGGTGGGCAACACCTTCTAGTCTCACCAGTTCCAGCAAGCGTTTTACGGTGCCGTTTTGCTCGCGATCATTTTGTTTGCGCAGGCCAAAGCGAATATTTTCCTTAACGCTAAGATGGGGGAATAAGGCGTAGTCTTGAAACACCATGCCAATATTACGCTGTTCGGGACCGACTAATTTACCGGGCTTGCTCAGGCAGTGATTGCGCAAAATAACCTTGCCGTGCGTCAGTGGCTGAAAGCCGGCTATGGCCCTAAGAATAGTGGTTTTACCGCAGCCGCTGGGGCCGAGTAAGCTACAAATGTCGCCATCATTGACGTGAAAGCTCACCTTATCGACGACGATATCGCTTTGATACTGGCATTGAATTTCTTGAACTTGCAGCAATGTAAGGGCCTTGATAGTGAGGTCAGTGGCTATGGCTAGCCGATAGCTTAAGCGATATTACAGTGGTTGTGCATGCTAAAGCTTATCATTTCTATTCGCAAAATGGCGGGATTTTCTTGTGCGAAGCCAGTAGAGTTTGGGGCTGGGGCGCTAGTTTTGATGCAACTTGGGTGCGGCTTAGCTCCGGTAAGTGTTGGCTTTAGAAAAGGTATCGGCAAACCATCCAGAGAATGAGACCAGGTGGATTGCCGCCAGCGCGGACTTAGGCTGCCGCGTGATTAAGTAAGAATTCGAGCAGGGCTTTTTGGGCGTGCAGGCGATTCTCGGCTTCATCCCAAATAACGGTGTTGGGATCGTCCATTAAGTCTGCACTGATTTCCTCGCCGCGCTTGGCGGGCAGGCAGTGCATATACAGTGCGTCGGGGTTGGCTAAATCTACAAGCGTGCGATTGAGCTGGTAGCCAGAGAGCTTGCGACGGCGCTCAGCTTTTTCTTCTTCTTGGCCCATAGACGCCCACACGTCTGTCACTAGAAGGTCTGAGTTGCGAGCAGCATCTATGGGGTCACGCACTATTTCAACGTGGTCACCGGCGGCGGCGACTAGGTCGGCGCGGGGTTCAAAGCCCTCTGGGCAGGCAATCATTAATTTAAAGTCGAGCATCATGGCGGCTTTGATATAGGACTGGCACATATTGTTGCCGTCGCCAATCCAAGCCACTTGTTTGCCCTTCATGTTGCCGCGATGTTCAACAAAGGTTTGAATGTCGGCCAGTAACTGGCAGGGGTGGTAGTCGTCGGTTAGAGCGTTAATAACCGGCACGCTGGAGTTAGCCGCAAAGCGTTCAATGATTTCGTGCTTAGAGGTGCGGATCATGACGATATCGCACATTGACGAAATAACCTTGCCGCTGTCTTCGATCGGCTCGCCGCGGCCGAGCTGGGTGTCGCGTGGCGAGAGGAAAATCGCGTGGCCACCCAAATGCGCCATACCGGCTTCGAAGGAAATACGTGTACGGGTAGAGGCCTTTTCAAACACCATGCCTAAAACGTAATTAGGAAACTGAACGCTGGTTTTGCGGGCTTTATGCTCTTTTTTGAGTTCGATGGCGCGCTGAATTAGCTGCTCCAGTTCGGCTGTACTCAAATCCGTGAGAGTTAAAAAATGTCTTAAGGCCATTCGGCTACCTATACTGCTGAACCGGCGTCACGCCGCGCTGCTCTGCTCTGCCCACGCTAAAATAAGCGGGCAAAGAATAGAGAGCAATTCATCAATTTCCTGTTGGTTAATAATTAGTGGTGGTAGTAAGCGTACCACCCGCTCTGACGTTACGTTGATCAGTAGACCTTTCTCCAGCGCTTGACCAACAAGTGCGGCGCAGGGGGTAGTTAACTCTATGCCAACCATAAAGCCTTGGCCGCGCACTTCTTTCACGTGCGGCGCGTTGGCGAGCTGTTTTTTAAGACCGTCGATTAAATAGCGGCCGTTTTCGGCAATCTGATCCATCATATTGTTGCTGGTCAATGTGTTGACCACCGCGAGCCCTGCGGCGCAAACCAAGGGGTTGCCGCCAAACGTTGAGCCGTGATTGCCAGGCTGAAATAACGACGCGGCTTTACCGCGGGCGAGGCAGGCGCCAATAGGGACGCCGTTACCTAAACCTTTTGCCGTAATTACCACGTCGGGCATGATGCTACTGTGTTGATAAGCAAAATATTTGCCGGTACGGCCATTGCCGCTTTGTACTTCGTCTAGCATTAGCAGCCAGTCGTATTTGTCACACAGTGCCCGAAGCTGGGAAAGATATTCTGGTGGCAAGGTGTGAATGCCGCCTTCGCCTTGAATGGGCTCAATTAAAACGGCGACAACGCTACTGTTGTTGTGGGCGATAGTTTCCAGCGCCTCAATATCGCCAAACGGCGCGCGGATAAAGCCTCGTACAAGGGGTTCAAAGCCCACTTGAATTTTACGGTTGCTAGATGCGGTTAGCGTTGCCAGAGTCCGGCCATGAAAGGCTTGCTCCATCACCACAACATGGGGGATTTCAATATTGCGATTATGACCATGCTTACGAGCGAGCTTGATAGCTGCTTCGTTAGCCTCGGCGCCAGAGTTTGCGAAAAACACATTGTCCATGCCGCTGGCGGCGCACAGAGCTTCTGCCAACTGCTGTTGTTTTTCCACGGAGTATAAATTGGAGGTGTGCAAAAGCTGGCCGGCCTGCGTTTGAATCGCTTCGGTGACGGCGGGATGTGAGTGACCCAATGCATTTACGCCAATGCCACTAATGCTATCTAGGTAGCGTTTACCGTCGGTATCGAACAGGCGCACACCTTCACCCCGGACAAAAGTGACCGGTAGACGTCCATAGGTGTTCATTATAGCCGGGTGAGCCATCAATAGATCTCCGTGCGCTGCAATATCACTAAAGTGCGATAACGACGCAAAAAAACAGTACAAAGGATTTAAAACGCAAAAGGGCAGCTAGAGCCGCCCAGACAGACCCTCAATAATATAAGGAACGCCGCTCGAATTCTAGGCCTTGGGGTGGGAAAAGCGCCTATCGCGATAATTTCTGTTCGCAAGATTTAGCTCACTGTTCAGCCCCAGCATTAAAGGCCAGAGGTCAGAGAGATGTTAATAACAGCTGGAGCGACGACTTAGTTGCCCCAAACAGTGTCATACAGCGCGGTGATTTGCTCGGCATTTGGAATAAGTGGGTTGTTTGCTGGTGAGCCGGAGCCTAGTGCTTGCTGCGCCATAGTGGGTATGGCCTGCTGCCATTGGGCCTTGCTAATACCAAAACTGGCGGGTGTGGGCACCTGTAAATCACTGCACAGTTGGCGCAGTGCGATGATCAGTTTTTGATTTGCCACCTCGTCGCTATCGCTGCTGTTGGCGAATTGCATGGTGCGGGCGCAGCAGGCATAGCGTGCCGGCGCGCCGCTAATTGACCACGCGGTAATGTCGGGCAGCAGCATAGCGTTGCTCATACCGTGGGGCACATGAAACAGCGCGCCAATGGGCCGACTCATACCGTGAATAAGAGTGACTGATGCGTTTGAGAATGCAATGCCGCCTTGGGTTGCGGCCAGCATCATGGCTTCTCTCGCTTCGCGATTATCGGGTTCTTGGCATGCGGTGCGTAAATGTTTGGCGATGGCTGCCATGGAAGCCAGCGCGATAGTGTCGGTAAAGGGGTTGGCGTGGCGGCTCACATAGGCTTCCAGTGCATGACAGAGGCTATCGATACCGGTGTCGGCTGTTAGCCTTAAGGGCATGGTCATGGTGAGTTCAAAATCTACTAATGCCGCCACCGGCATAAGGCCGAGGCCCATGCACAGCATTTTCTCTTGGGTTTCGGTGTCGGTGATCACGGCCGCGCGGGTGGCTTCTGAGCCGGTGCCAGCGGTGGTGGGAATGGCAATAATAGGAAGGCCATCATCCAGGGTTTGCGGCACTTTATAGCAGCGTATTGCCTGATCGCGGTTTGCCATGGCGGCAATGGCTTTGGCGGTGTCTATGGAACTGCCGCCACCTAGGGCGACGACGCAGTCGTGTTGTCCCTGTTTCAATACCGTCAATCCCGCAGCAATGGCGTCTGTGGTTGGGTCGGGCACCACACCGGTAAAGCGATTGTGAGTGAAGCCTTTTTCATTGAGCTGGGCCTCTAAGTTGTCTAGCCAGCCCAGACTGACAATAAAGTCATCGCTTATCAAAAGAGGGTCTTTCAGGCCGAGTTCGTCTAGCACCTCGGGCAGCAGGCGGCTGACGCCAGCGCCAATACGCAGTATTCGAGGTAGGTTGATGTTGGCTGACATAGTCGGATTCTCTTTTTAATTAGTAGGATAGTTAAGCTTGAGTCGCTGCAAAATACAAATCGGGCCTTAATTGCCGAAAACGTATGCATTAATTCGGTGCTTTATCCGTCTGATCTGTTATATAGGAGTGGCACTATTTCGGAACGCTGTTTGGTTTTGGCTTGTGATGTCGGCGTTCAGGCTGTGTGAATCAACATATTTAAGAAGAAAAACAAAAACAGGGAGCAGGCAATGATAAGTAAACCCAAGTTCAAATGTACTTTGCTCGGGATTTCGGTGGCGATGAGTTTTGCTGTTAGTGCGCCGCTTAGCCAAGCAGAGTCTAGCCGTGTTATTGAAGAAGTGCTGGTTACCGCGCGTAAGCAGTCTGAGACCTTGCAAGATGTACCGTTCTCTGTTGCGGCAATGACCGAGGACAAGTTGCAGCGAAGTGGCGCAACAGATATCGAGTCCATGGCCGCGAATGTGGCGGGCATTACAATTCAGAACCTTGGTCCGGGTCAGAGTCAGGTCTCTATTCGCGGCATTTCGGCAGGGCAAATTGTTCGTGACCAACCAGGCGTAAAAGAGCAGGTTGGTGTGTATATGGATGAGTCAGTGATTTCGATGTCGCTGTTCACGCCTGACTTGGATTTTTACGATATGAATCGCGTAGAAGTGTTGCGCGGACCGCAGGGAACCTTGTTTGGTTCGGGTTCCTTGTCTGGGACAATCCGTTATATCACCCAGCAGCCTAATTTTGATGGCGTTAGCGGTTCTATTCAGGGCGATGCAGAAACCATTAGTCACGGCAGCGATGGAGGCAGCTTGAAAGCGCATTTAAACGTGCCCTTGAGCGATAAGGTCGCCCTGCGTATGGTGCGTTATTATCAGGAATTCGGCGGATTTATTGACGCCTTGCAGCCCGACGGCAGTGTCAATGAAGACGTAAATGAAGGCGTGCGCGAAGGTGGGCGTTTGGCGGTGTTGTTTCAGCCAAACGATGCTTTGAGTATTACCCCGAAGGTGGTGTTTCAAAAAATTGATATAGACGGCTTCAACCGTGAGGACGACTACCACCTTTTAGCTAACCCCTACACCACTACTCGTCCGGCAATAACTTTGGGTGATTATGAGCAGTACACTCAATTAGAGGAGAGTTTTGAGGACGATTTCGCGCTGTTCGATCTCACCGTGAATTACGATTTTAACGACCAATTGAGCTTGACCTCTGTGAGCTCTTACACCGATCGCGATGTATTGGTGGTTAGGGACGCAACCGCCCTGAACTCCAGTATTACTGGTGGTTCCTACGGCGAGGCCCCCTCAGTCTATTTGCTGGACGCGCCCTTATACGATCGAACCTCGGCAGAGGTGCTTACCCAAGAGTTCCGTTTGAGCGGTTTCGACGGCCCGATGCAGTGGGTTGCCGGGGTGTTTTATAGTGAAGTGGAACGGCACTATAGCCAGTCTTTACTTGTTGACGGCTTTGAAGCCAGCAATCCCCAGAACCCGGATCTCTCGGGCTCAACAGCAGGCCAGAGGGCGAGCACGGATGAGCTTTACTACTCTGATATTCCCTATCAATTGGATCAATATGCGATCTTTGGTGAGGTGTCTTATGACCTAACTGATAAAACCATGTTGGTGGTGGGCGCGCGCTATTTTGATTATGAAGAAACCCGCGTGCTTAGCTTTGACGGGATCTACACGGCGGCGATTATCGACGACCGCAGTGTGGTGAGTTCTAACGGAGTTTCGCCGCGTGTTATTGTGCGCCATGCTTTTAACGACAATGTCATGTTAAATGCTCAGGTGTCCCAGGGCTTTCGCTTAGGCGGCAATAACGACCCACTTAACGTGCCACTGTGTAGCTCGACCAATAATGACGAGCAAATTTACGGCAACAACCGAGACTTTGATGACGAGACCGTTACCAATTATGAAGTTGGCGCAAAAACCAATTTCATGGGCGGCGCAGGTACGTTTAATGTTTCGGCCTTCCATGCCCAAATCAAAGATCTGCAAGTTACCGTCGATGCCGGCTCGTGTTCTTCGCGCTTAATTTACAACGCAGATGAAGCTCACAGCAGTGGTGTTGAGATGGAACTGTTCATGCGGCCACTGAGCAATCTGGAGTTTGGCTTGTCGGCGAGCTTTGTGGAAGCCGAGCTGGACTCCGATGTGGAGTCAGAGGGTTCAGTGTTGGCGGTTGTCGGCGGTCAAGATGGCGATGATTTGCCGACTGCACCGGGCTTTGAACTCGCGGCATCGGTGACCTATTACTTCCCCGTTTTTAATAGCTGGGAAGGTTTTGCCAATGCGACCTATCAAAATGTGGGTGAGCGCTATACCAAGATCTCTGACCAAAATAATAATGGTCAGGGCGTGGCGACCTTGTATCCCAATGTAGGTGGTCCGCTAACTCAGGCGACTTATGGTTATGACCGAGAGATGGATAGCTACGAAATTGTGAACCTGCGCTTGGGTGTTCGTAACGAAAACTGGGATACTGCGCTGTTTGTTCGCAATGCGACCAATGAAAAGGCGGAGCTGTCAATTGATACCGAACGCGGCGGTAATGCGCGGGTTGGTCATCATGTTAATCAACCGCGTACCATTGGTCTGAGTGCGCGCTACAGTTTCTAACGCCACTGTTTGCTTTTTTTGTTGACGGCCCTTCGGGGCCGTTTTTGTTTGTGGATGATTGGTATGTTTGGGAATATTCGTGATAATGAGATCTTTTTGCCGCGCTGGAATTCCATTATGGACGCATCACCTACTGAGCTCGATGCCGTTAAACTCGGTTTGTTTGTTAGCCGCCTAGAGTCGGTATGTGAAGAGATGGGCGCAGTCCTGCAGCGCGCGGCGTTCTCGCCAAATATAAAAGACCGCTTGGATTTCTCCTGTGCCATTTTTGATGCCCGCGGCGAGCTGTGCGCGCAGGCTGCGCATATTCCTGTGCACCTTGGCAGTATGGCCTATGCGATGGCAGACATCGTCAGCGCCTGCGAGTGGCATGCGGGTGATATGGTCGTCGTTAATGACCCCTTTCTTGGTGGCACGCATTTGCCCGACGTTACCGTGATTGCCCCCGTTTTTGGTGACGAGGGCGACTTGCTGGCGTTTGTAGTAAACCGCGCCCACCATGCCGACATTGGCTCATCCACGCCGGGTTCTATGCCCTTGTCGCAACATCTTGATGAAGAGGGCGTGGTTATTCCGCCGAGCTACTTGGTGCGCAATGGCGTATTAGATTATGGGCTTTTGAATAGCTGGTTTGGCGAAGGCCAACACGGCGACTTTATTGCTCAAGTCAGTGCCAATCGCAGTGGCTTGTTGCGACTAATTGAGGTGATTTCGGCGCTGCCGCTGCCTTTTGGCGCCGCGGTAAATCAAGTTCAGAATTACGCCGAGGGCATTGCTCGGCGGCGTTTGGCAGAGTTGCCACACGGCCGGTATCACTTTACGGATTACATGGATGACGATGGCTTTGGCAATAGTCATCTTGCCATCGCCGTTAGTATTGAGCTCGGGGCTGGCGGTGTTGTCGTCGATTTTGCCGGCACCTCGGCGCAGGTCGCCGGCAATATTAACTGCCCGTTATCGGTGGCGGCCGCTGCGGTGTATTACGTGTTTCGCTGTTTAATGCCCGATGAAGTGCCGGTGTGTATGGGCTTGTTTCGGCCGATAACATTATCGGCCCCGGAAGGCTGCTTAGTGAATGCGCAGCGCCCGGCCGCAGTGGCGGCGGGCAACGTGGAAACGTCAATGCGGATTACTGATGCAGTGCTGGGCGCTTTGGCGCAGGCGGTTCCCGAACTCATTCCCGCCGCTAGTCAGGGCAGTATGAATAATGTTGCGATGGGCGGTGTGCTGAATGCCTTAAACGAGCATGAGGTCTGGAATTACTACGAGACAATCGCCGGCGGAATGGGTGCGCACGCCAACGGCCATGGCCTGAGTGCGGTGCAGAGCCATATGACCAACACCCTAAATACCCCGATAGAAAGTTTGGAAATGCACTACCCCTTAAGAGTGCGGCGCTATGCTGTGCGCACTCACTCAGGGGGCGGCGGTCGGTATTGCGGCGGCGAGGGCGTGGTGCGTGAATTTGAGTTTTTGGCACCCACCCAATTCACCTTGCTCACCGAACGCCGGTCCTTAGCGCCCTGGGGCCTTGCCGGTGGCGATGCTGCTGCGCCGGGCCGAAACCTCTTTAATGGTGAGGGTCTGCCGGCCAAGGTTAGTATGCGCGCCGGTAGCGGCGATGTTTTAACCATTGAAACACCCGGTGGCGGCGGCTGGGGAAAGGTTTAAAAATAGGCGGACATTACTTTTGCAGCTGATATTGCTAGAATGGCTGCAACATTCCCCGGATAAGCGCCACCCTAATCAGGCCTTATCAACGTTATCAGACCAGCAGGTGATCCATGGACACTATCGAAGCAATCAAGCAGCAAATTTCATCTAACCCTATTATCCTTTATATGAAAGGTTCTCCTAGCCAACCTCAGTGTGGTTTTTCTGCTCGTACGTCGCAGGCCCTAATGGAATGTGGCGAGCGTTTTGCGTTTGTTGATGTTTTGTCTAATCCAGACATTCGCGCAAAAATGCCAGAATTCGCTAATTGGCCAACGTTTCCACAGTTATGGGTTGCCGGCGAGTTAGTGGGCGGCTGTGATATTATTTGTGAAATGCATGAAAGTGGCGAGCTAAAAACATTGGTACAAGAGACTTCAGCGGCCCAACCTAGCGCCGAATAGTTTTATACGCTTAACTTAAAAAGTAGTACCCAGGGCTAATACCTCTGGGTTTTTTTTATTAAAAATAATAAATCTTTGGGTTTATACCCGCGCTATTTTTATTACTAATGGCTGTGAGTGAAGCGTTGGCGTAGTCGCCGACTGACCTTTGGCCTTGTCGCTTTTATTTAATGATTAATGGTGTGCACTCAGCGCCGTGTTACTGTTTGTCAATAATTGATCGAGAGCAGCAATATGAATCCGACACTTAAACTTTGGCGTAAGCTGTCTGCTTATCCCGCCGGTAAGCAATTATTTTCTAAGGGTGTATGTTTTAAAGCCCCTTACTTTGCCACCATTAAACCGGTTTTTGAAGAGCTGGAAACTGGCTACGCCGTGGTGAGAATTAAAGAGCACCGTTCCATTCATAACCATATTGGCAGTGTTCACGCCATTGCCATGTGCAACCTAGCTGAGATCGCCGCTGGTGTTGTTAGTGAGGCCTCAATGCCATCTGGCATGCGTTGGATTCCTGCAGGCATGACAGTGCGCTATCTGGGTTCAGCAAAAGGCATACTTCGAGGCTATGCAACAATGCGGGAAATTGTCCCTGGTGAAAAAGGCGCCGTCCCCGTTAAAGTTGAAGTAAAGAATGCGGTGGGCAACGTTGTCTTCGATGCGGAAATATCCATGTATATTTCGCCTAAAAAATAATACCCTTAGCCTTCTGCATAAATAATGAGGTGCTCACAGGCCACCACTCACTATAGCTTTGACTGCCGTCGGAGCCAGTGTGAAGCTGTTATCCCCGGCGTTGATTCCGCCGCGTTTTAAATTTCATCTCCGGCCACCGTCGTTCTGTCTACCCTCGGCTTATGTTCATCCTTAAAAAAAGCGATACTCTAGGTTTTGCACAAGCTTAGCTTTTGTCCGCGCCTCGCGTTTGGGCAGAATTTTTCGCGGTGTTAAGGAGAACGGCATGGGTCTGAAAACGACCATTCGAACAATGGCGTATGTTTAAAGCTGTCGTCGATTGCGGCAGACTTAATCAAGCGTCGCAAATGGGCCACCAAAGCGAACCTACCATCCACCACGCAGTCCATAAGTCGGAAGAATCGCTGGGTTTACCCTTATTGAAGGTGCCGGCTCGTAAAGGGGTGCTACCGCAGCGGGCGAGCACTGTTTGTCAGTGAAATAAAGTGAGCAGGAGAACAGTATGAGCTACTACAGAGCAGCAGAGCAGCGCGGCCATGCGAGTTTTGGCTGGCTAGACAGTCACCACAGTTTTTCCTTTGATAATTACTACGATTCCGAGCATATGGGCGTGTCTGTCCTCCGGGTGATTAATGATGACACAGTGGCCGAGGGCGCTGGCTTTGATACCCACGGGCATCGCGACATGGAAATCATCTCCTATGTCCTAGAAGGCAGTATCGCCCATGTTGATAGCATGGGCCACCGACGCACTGTTTCCGCTGGCGAGGTTCAGCGCATGAGCGCCGGTAGCGGTGTCTCTCATTCTGAGTTCAATGCATCGGCGACGGAGAGATTACGTTTCTTACAAATATGGCTGCGGCCTAATGTTAAGGGTATAAAACCTGAGTATGAGCAGGCGCACATACCGCAAAGTAAGGCCTTAACTCTACTGGTAAGCTCCGATGGTCGCGACGGCTCATTAATGGTGCATCAAGACGCGTCGATTTATCGCCTGCGTTTACAGCACAATGAGGGTGCGCCACTATTGGTGAGCAAGGGACGTGTTGGGTATTTGCATGTCGTTTCTGGTAGCGCCGAACTCGACGATAGCCTGTTGTCGGCCGGTGATGGTTTCGGTGTTTACCAAGTAAGACGGTTTGAGGTTTTAGCCAAGAGTGATAACTTTGAAGCGTTGTGGTTTGACCTGCCGCCAGAGGAAAAATAGTAATAATAAGGATTTATTGCCTGAGAATAACTTCTCTGGCGCTGCTAAATAAAGCAGTAAGAGTGAAACTGTTTTTACTTAATTAAGGAGTTGATGTATGTCTCATCCACCATTAGGCCGCGATCCTAAAGACGGTGTATCCGCACTATTTTATGAGCGTTGGTCGCCACGAGCATTTGCCAATGCGGCCCTAGATAACGCTACAGTAGCGCGCTTGATCGACGCCGCTCGCTGGTCGCCCTCTTGCTTCAACGCGCAGCCTTGGCGCTTTTATACCGCCAATGCGGGCAGCAATGCCGACCGTTTTGCAGAATTCCTTAATTTGCTATTGGAAGGCAATCAGACCTGGGCGAAAGATGCCTCTGTTCTTGGCTTTGTTGTTGGTAAAAAACACTTTGAACATAATGGTAAACCTAACGCGAGTTATGCATTAGATTGCGGTGCCGCGTGGATGGCGATGACCTTTCAAGCGCGCCAAGAAGGTTTATACACCCACGGTATGGCGGGTATAAAGCACGCTGACATTTTGGGACACCTTGGCTTAGATGCCGAGCAATATGAAGCGGTTATGGGTTTTGCGATAGGCAAAAAAGGCGAAGTTTCTCAGCTTGATGACGGCTTGCAAGAAAAAGAATTTCCATCGCCACGTAAGTCTTTAGATGAAATTTGGCTAGATAAATAAAAGTCGGCCTGGAGAGTTTTTCACTTTAAATCGTCGGGCATCTAGATTGATGCTCGATTATCCCCGCGCTAAAAATTCACATTAAAATACTATTGATTCTGCGCTCTTAAATACTTAGCTAACTGATTGCGTCAATGGCGAGTTTAAAAGTAAGGATGCTTGACTCGGCTTTACGGATTGAGGGGCCGGCGCGCTGGTGTTCTGAATTCTATTTGTTAGATATCAGGTAAAGTATTTAACCTTGTAAAGGCTGGGCAAGAATCCAAAGACCAACGCCGGTAAAAATCACCATCAGTAAGAGCATGGGTAATTGACTAATACTCGCCTGTCTTTGGTTTGGAAAACTGCGTAGCGCTTCGGCGTGAGCCAAATAAACACTGGCAACGTGACCAATTAAAATCAGCCAGACCTGACTATTCCAGATCAATCCCATGTCCGGCAGGATTGGCAGTCTGCCGCTAATAGCCGTGCCAAATAAATCCCAACCCCAGCCAAAGGGGTCTGAGAATAAACCCCGAATTTTCACACCTTGGCTTAGCACCAGCGTGTAGTAATGGGTGATGTGGTAAACCAAGGCAATCGGCAGCAAGCTATAACCAAAGCGCAGCGATAATTCGGTCACGCTTAGGTCGCTGCGCGTTAGACATTTCCCTAGCCATAAAAAGAATAAAAATAAGCCCAAGTAAATAAAGGGTGATAGTAGTAAGCACACCGTCTCAAAGCCGATATACCACGGGCGCAGTGTGGTGTAGGCGTGAAGTGGGTGTTGGCCGAGTAAGGGCTCGATAATGTTTAGCGGATCTCGCCAGAAAATATTAAACCATAAACTGGTTTCACGGAGACCGTCGTAGGCGGTAGACGACAGCATAAATAATAAAAAGATTAGCAGGCTGCGGTGCTCTATTCGCTCATGCAGTAAGCCACTGAACGGGAAGCGTAGGGTGATTTTAAATCGACTTTCGGCGTCAGTTTGATAGTGAACTGGTGACATTTTGGCGATAAGCCTAAACATCACCGAGAATAACTCGCCATAGTGAAACCACGCCTTGCTGCCGACCAAATACACCGCCAGCATATTAATCGCGCTGTAAGTGATTAAAATTATGGATAGGGATAATGGCCGCGTATTGCCAAACAGCTCAAGAGTAATAAACCCCATATATAAAATAACTGCTGGCCAGTAAGCAAGTTGGGCGGGGTAGGTGTAGCGGCCACGGCTGATATTTTTGGAGGCACAGCAGACCACTTTCCAGGGATTGAGATAGTCGTACCAGTTACCGAATACGGCGCTGAGGTAGCTGGCACCCAAGGCAAAACTAATCCAGAAAAAGGTCATATTGAAATTGCGATAAGGGTCTTGATTGCCAATCAGGCCGCTAATAATGGCGAGGCAAAAACACAATAGTAGACTGGCTTTCATTATGCTCGCCAGCCTAAGCCTGCGGGCAATTTCCCTTAGGCGGGGGCGGTCAATTGTAATTTGTCTGGAGGCTCGATTTGCGTGTTCTGCGCTGTAGAAAAATCCGAGCACTAAAAAAGACAAAATAAGCGCCGCCATGGCCCCGTAGATATACATCCAGTAGGGCATAGGCAGTTTATAGGGCTCGCCGAATGAGTGCGCAAAGCAGTTATTCGATAGCGCGAGGGTGGCGAATAAGACGAGGTGAAATTTACCCCGCATCAGCGCGGATAGACTTCAATAGCGCCAAGCTGCATTTCGGTATCGTGTACCTCAAGGGCGAATCGGCCCGCTTGGGTGGCGTTGAATTTAACTTGTTGCGCCATCCCCGCGCTTAAGACGATGTGCATATCTACGCCATGAATATGAACAGCAGCGTCTCTGTCGCTCACAAAATTGAGTTGTGCCGTGTCGCCAATTTTGAGTTGAAGCACTTGTGAGTCAGGGGTGCTGCCATGGTGAATAGCGAAGAGAATCTCTTTCGGATCGGCTATCGCGCCGCTGCTTGGCAGCGACCCGGAATCTGGCTTCATCACCAGCCAAAGGCCGGTGAGAAGCAGTATTGCGCAAGTTAAAAATAGGAGCTTTTGGCGCATGGCTTAGTTTCCGTTGCGGTTGTAGGCGCGCTCCCACATTTGTACATAGCCTTCAGCAGAATTGTACAAAGCGTCGAGTGCTTCTTTGCCGCCTTCTAGTCTAACTTCTTCGACAAAGTCGGCAACCAAGCCGTAGTGAGACATACCGGTTTCGTCAATATGCCAGTACTTGCCACTTTCCGGGATCACTAACATATCGACAGTGACGGGCTTGAAGTTAGCAAATTGCGGCCCCCAGTCGTCGCCGCTAAACAGCACGATGGGATATTGAACCGGCTCTGAGTCGCCGCCGCGGGGGCCGGGATGACCACCAAAGCCATTAGCGTCAGCGCCGTAACCCAATGCTAAGGGTTGGTCGACATCGCTGATGCCGGCTTTGTTACGCCAGAATTTTAATTTTTCCAAAAATTCTTTGTGCTTTATGCCGTTGCCTTTATAGGGGTAAACCGTGCCGCCGTTTTTCAACATGCGTACCACTTGGTCGCTGGTTAAACCGCCGTGGGCATCATGAGATGAGGACAAGGGATAGGCCGGTGTTTGCTCATCGGCAATATCTAGCATAACGTCTTTGCTGTGGTAGGCGGCGTGGTCAATATCAATCACCATGCCGCGTGTCATTAATGCGCGCAGTGCATATTCGCCCAAGTCGGTTACCGTGCGCGAATTGCATCTCTTGCCCGCAGGATAAAACGGTATAATCCCCGCGGTGGCTTCAAAGAAAGCTTGAGATATTGGATCGCTACCGCTACCTGGAATGGCGGTGGCCATCTCCGTGCCGGGGGTCCGAACCGAGGGTTCATCTACTGGGTAGTCTCGGCACTCGGTGGTTTTAAAGAAGGCTTTGGTGTCTAGGAAGTTGAGCAGGTTCATGGAGTCGCCATTAAATATACCGGCGCCGCCCAAGGAAGTATTTATGTCATGAAAGGGGTAGACGTGGCGAACACCAAGATCCCATAAGCGTTGTATTTCGCTGTTTATTTGGCCTTCGTCACAATTGGCCTGCTCAGTTCCGTCCGGTAATACAGTCATGCCGCAGTCAAAGACCTGCGCAACCTCTACCCCAAGAACTACCGCCATTTTGCCATCGTTAATGACTTCGCGCGCTTCTTGTGGGCTTTTAACAATGCGATACCAGCCTTTGCCCGGCCCGCCACTTTGGGCGTCCACATAATCTTGCACGTCGTAAAGGTATTCAACCTGCTTTACGGCCACGCTCATGTCGTTGCAGTCGGCGTCAGGATTACCAGAAATCGTTTTGCCGACATCGCACAGCGCTTTGATATTGGTGCCGTGGTTTACCATCAAACGCAGACCAGATAAGTAGGCGCGCTCTACCCATTTGTAGTACATCACTTGGTGGGTTAAATAGTCTCGGCGCGGCCAGCCTACAAACGACGGCCAACCTATAGTTTCGTGGGTGTCGGTGGGATTAAGGCTAATAACATTATTGCCGTCGCGAATCCCGTTAGGACCGTGAAAGTCTTCGCAGTTTTCCAGTGCGTGATCAACACCAAAGCGGTTAATGACTTCGCCGTATAGCGCGCCACCGGCAGAGGGGCCGACATTGCCTGCATAAGACATCTCGCTAGACATGCCCATATGGGTGTGAACATCTGCAAAGCCAATAATGGGTTTGTCGATGCCGTTGCCTTTAAAGGTTTCGGCAGAAACGCCGGTGGGCATTTCAGGGTAGCTAGTGCAATTTCGGGTTGGCGCAAACTTAAACTCTGAGCTGGGCCCGTTGGTCTCTGGGCCAGCAATTAACAGCCCGCTATCATCAAGCTGCATTGTTTGTGATGTGCTGTCCGACACAATGGTGAAGCTGCCACCGCCAGGCACTAGATCAATCGTCCAAATTGCGGCATCACTGGCGGTGCTCTCTGCGCTGACCGCGCCATCGCCAGCCGTCAGTAGCTCTTGGTTGGCAGTGTAAAACAGGTATTTACCTAAAGTGGCCGGTTGCATGAAGAGTGCATCGCCCGCGCTAGCTGAACTGGCGCTGCTGGTAAAGCTGCCATCTTCGCCCGCGACAAGATATTTATTTGTCTGCACCGACTGTAATGCATAGCAGCTATTGGCCATGTCGAATCTGGTGACCGGGGTTTCGGTGTTTGGTGGATTGCTGTCTTGGCCCCCTCGCGAACTAGAGGAGCTGGACCCGCCGCAGCCGGTCACTAAGGCGCTGGATAAGAGAGCTAGAATCAATAGACGAGTATTCATAAGTCTTTCCGTGAGTCAGAATTTCACGCTCGCAAACAATGCCTTATTTCAGGGAATATGGCGATTTGGGCAGTCAATTATGTAGTTATTGCCGACAGGTTACCGCAAAACAATAAAAGCACAAAGTGGTGGTGGAGTGAAATAGTGGTGTTATTTCTTAAATTTGAGATATGGGCCGCTCTGCGTTCCAGTAATTGGCGGCAAACGGAGTGGTCGCAGATCAGTAGGTCGCGCTAATGCTGCCTTACTAATTAGCGCCATCTTCAATGTGGCTGCTGCTAACAAGGGAGTATAACTCCTCGGCCAGGGCCTTGAGTTGCCGTGCATCTTCCGGCGCCATCTTGATTTGGCAACTAATATTGTCGGGGGTTTGCTTGGCTCTATGGGCTAGCTCCCTGCCAATATCGGTAAGCAATACGAGCTTTTGGCGGGAATCTTTATCGGCTTTAATCGTGCTAACGAGTTGCTTACTCTCTAGTCGTTTAAGAATTGGGGTGAGAGTGCCCGCGTCGAAGCGAGTGCGCTGGACAAGATCTTTTATGATGACTTTATCTTGATCCCACAGGGCTAACATCACCAGATATTGGGGATAGGTTAGGCCAAGCTGCTCTAGTAGCGGGCGATATGCGCGAATTAAGGCATTGGTTGCCGAATAGAGCGAGTGGCAAATTTGATTTTTAAGCTTAAGTTGGGGGATGTCGGTCAATGCTGTTCTCCAGAGTCGAAACTATTTTGCGCACAAATCATTGACAGGTCAATACTAGCCTGTCATTATTTTGCGCACAAAGTATTTTTCATCTGTCGAGGTATTCATGAGGAATAGAGTCGTGCAAATTGTTTTGGGTGTTATCGGGATTCTTGTCATCGCCTTTCTAGCTCGGGTGATCATTGAGGGTAATCGTGTGCCTGAGCTGGGTGTGCAGGATGGCAAGTTGGCTGCAATCAGCAGCAAGCCAAATAATGTGTCTTCACAGGTCGACGACGCCAACAAAAAAGTGGCTACGCTGGCATTTAAAGATTCAGCGCCCGAAACCCTGGCTGCCTTAAAGGCGGCGGTTGCGGTCTATGGCGGTGGCAGTATTGCAGCGGAGTCTGAAGATTATTTGTATGTGATCTTTACCACCTCGTTGATGCGCTATCGCGATGACGTTGAATTCTGGCTCGATGTCGATAACAAGGTTGTTCATTATCGATCTTCAAGCCGCGCCGGCCATTCCGATATGGGCCTGAATCGCAAGCGTTACGACCAGATTGCCGAACTATATCAGGGTCTTTAGTTTTATCATCACCACCAAATGGAGGCCAATATGAAGGTGTTCGATCTTATTGTTATCGGCTCTGGTGCGGCGGGATTGACCTCGGCGTTTACAGCACTGGGCTTTGGTAAAAAAGTTCTTATTGTTGAAAAGCACCGCAGCGGTGGTGAGTGTACTTGGTCTGGGTGTATCCCCAGCAAAGGCCTGATCAATGAGGCCAGCGATGTGCATATTGCCCGTCAGTTTGCCGATATCAAGGTAGATACAGCGGCGATTCTCAAACGAATTCGCCTTATTAGTGAAGGTATCTACGAGCACGAAACGCCAGAGGTGCTGGAAAAAGCCGGCGCGGTATTTGTGCAAGGTGCCGCGCAGTTTGTTTCTCCTCGTGTTATCTCGGTAAACGGCGAACAGTTCCAGGCTAAGAAGATTATGATCGCCACCGGATCGTCGCCGTTGGTGCCACCCATACCGGGTTTGGATACCGTGCCGTTTCTGACCAACGATAATTTCTTTGAGCAGGACAGCTTGCCGGCTTCCATGGTCGTATTGGGAGCGGGCGCCATCGGTATGGAATTGTCCCAAGCGATGTGCAGGCTGGGTGTGAAGGTCACGGTTGTTGAAATGACCCCTGAGGTTATGTTTCGAGAAGAGCCGGAATTTTCAGCCATTATTCGCGACAAGCTAGCTGCCGAGGGTGTGAACTTTTATCTGGGGGCCAAGGCTAGCAAGTTCGAGCGCAGTGAGCTCGGCGTCAAGGTGTATGCCGAGCAGGATGGCAAAGAAATTGTTGTTGAGGCCGAAGCCTTATTAGTGGCTTTGGGGCGCTCGCCAAATACCGCTGACCTAAACCTAGACGCGGCCGGCATTGAGACTGATCGCGGTGTAAAGGTCGATGCCTATTTGCAGACCACGGCCAAGGGCGTTTACGCCTGCGGCGATGTGGCAGGTCCGTATTTATTGAGTCACATGGCTAATTTTCAGGGCAAGATTGCCACTATGAATGCGGTATTGCCTATCAGACGAAAAGCCAATTACCAGCATGTGTCGTGGGCGACGTTTACCGATCCCGAATTTGCTCGTGCCGGTTTAACCGAGGTCGAAGCTCGCGAGCAGTGCGGAGATTCGATTCGGGTCTATAACTATGATTTTGATAAGCTTGACCGCGCCAAAACCAAGGCCGGTGATATGGGCCGCATAAAGCTAATTACCAGTCGAAAAGGCAAGGTGCTGGGTGCCCATATTATTGGCAAACGGGCGGGTGAACTTATTTCAGAAGTGCAGGTGATGAAAACTCTTGGACTCAACTTTGCAAAATTACAGGGTGTGATTCATCCCTATCCCACCTATGCAGATGCACTCCGTCAAATTGCTCAGCAAGTATTTTTAGATAATTTATTAAACCACCCGGTGGTGCGATTTTTCCGCTGGTTTGGTGGTGTCTTTAAATCAAAATAAACCCACGCTAAATGATTTTTACGTGTTGCCCGGGTTTTATATGGCAGCGCCGATTATAAGGAGAAAAACATGTTAAGAGCACAGTATAAGGTCCGTGGGAAAATCCCCCAGGACGTCATTGAAGCGGTTGAATTTGAAGTGGCAGAGCTGGCAGAAGATGAGGCTTTGGTGGAATTGATCGCATCGCCGATCAACCCTTCTGACGTGCTTACCTTAACCGGTGAATACGGCATATTGCCGCCCTTGCCAGCCATTGGTGGTAATGAAGGTGTGGGCAAAATCGTTAAACTTGGCGGTAAAGGTCCTGCGATTGGCCAAACCGTGATGCTGCCCGTGGGTATGGGTACTTGGTCTACGCACATGGTGTGTAAAACGGCGCAGCTTATTCCGGTTCCTAACGAAGCGGATCCAAAGCAATTGGCGATGATGACCATCAACCCGCCAACCGCTCTGCTGATGCTTGAAGAGTTTGTTGATTTAAAGCCTGGCGACTGGGTGATTCAAAACGCCGCTAACTCTGGTGTGGGCAGCTACCTAATTCAGCTGGCCAAGATTAAAGGCTTGAAGACCGTCAATGTGGTGCGTCGTGAGTCTGCTGTTGAAGGCGTTAAAGCACTGGGTGCAGATGTCGTCCTAGTCGACGGTCCTAACCTCGCGAAAGAAGTGGCCAGCGCCACCGGTGACAATTTGCCCAAGTTAGCCATTGATGCCATAGGCGGCGCCGCTACAGACAGATTGGCAGCCTCGGTTGCAATGGGCGGTACGCTGGTCAATTACGGTTTAATGAGCGGTGAGCCCTGTCAGATTTCGGCAACATCCTTTGTGTTCCGCGATGTGACCCTAAAAGGCTTTTGGTTGGCCCGCTGGTTCCGCAATGCCAAGCCAGAACAGCAAATGGCAGTATTTGGTCAAATCACCAAGTACATTGTGGAAGGCAAGCTGCAAACTAAAATACATGCTGAATACCCGGTGAGTGATATTAAGCATGCTATTGCCGCGGCGGCCGAGGGTGGCCGAGATGGGAAAATATTAGTGACTGGCTGATTTTTATCTAGTTAAGAAAAGGGCGAGCTGTACTCAGTTCGCCCTTTTTTTTGCTTAAAGGGGCGGGCTATCAATCAGCTAAGAGATTGGATATATTGGCATATGCTAAGTCAATTCTTTTAGTGAGAGTCGCAATGAGTACCCATTCTGAAAATAATAAGATGAATAACAGGCTGTGTTTGCCGGTATTTGCCGTCGCGCTGTTTGGCCTGCTACTAGCGACTACCCCGGTACTTGCGCAGACCTCACCGAATATTGTGGTGATTCTTGTTGATGATGCCGGCCTGATGGACTTTGAGCCCTATGGCGGTGAAGCGCGTATGCCTAGCATTCAACGCTTAGCAGATCAGGGTGTGCGTTTCAGTAATTACCGAACATCGCCGCTTTGCGCGCCGTCGCGCGCTATGTTGCTGACGGGTGTTGATAATCATCTCACCGGTGTGGCGACAATCCCCGAAGTGATACCCAAAGAACATGAAGGTAAGCCCGGTTATTCGCTAGCCCTTGAGCCGGGGGTAAAAACCATTGCGGATCATTTGCGGGCGGCGGGCTACCGAACGTATATGACCGGTAAATGGCATATGGGACGGCGAGTTCAAGACTTGCCCGTCAGCCACGGCTTCGACCGCTCCTTTGCTTTAGATGCCTCTGGTGCAGATAACTGGGAACAAAAGCCGTATATGGCGTATTACACTTCGGCGCCGTGGTATGAAGATGATCAGCCCGCCACCTTACCGGACGATTTTTACTCTTCGGCTTTTATCGTCGATAAAATGATCGACTATATTGATGCCGACAACAAAATTGCAGATAAAAGCGCGCAACCCTTCTTAGCTTATTTAGCCTTCCAAGCCATTCATATTCCCATTCAAGCGCCAAGAGAATTCACTGAGCACTACAACGGTGTTTATGACCAAGGCTGGCATGTATTGCGCGAGCAGCGTTGGCAAAAAGCTCAACAGCTTGGTCTCATTCCCGCTGGTGCCGCCTTGGCCGCCATGCCGGAAGGGCTGCGCGATTGGCAAAAGCTAAGTGATGAAGAGCGGCGTTTTTATGCCAAAGCCATGGAAGTTAATGCCGGTATGCTCGAAGCCATGGATCATCATATCGGGCGTCTTATCAATTGGCTTGAACAGAGCGGTCAATTGGAAAATACCCTGTTCGTGGTAACGTCCGACAACGGCCCCGAATTTAACGATATTGTTCATACCCCCGGCATAGACTTGTGGAAGGCAGTCAGTGGCTACAATAGTGATATTGATACCATGGGTGAAAAGGGCAGCTTAGTTTCGATAGGCCCAGAGTGGGCATCTGCGGCGGCATCGCCTAATAAAATGTTTAAGTTTTATAGCAGTGATGGTGGTATTCGGGTTCCGCTAATTATTGCAGGACCGACGATCCCCCAAGGCATAATGCGGTCGTCGCTGGCTATGGTCACCGATATCACCCCGACCATATTGGACTATCTCGGTCTGCCTGCATCGCTAAGCGAAAATGATATCGGCATCACTGGTCGCAGCTTAAAGCCGGTGTTAAACGGCAGCAGTGAGCAGACCTATGGGCCCAACGAAGCCGTGGGTCTGGAAGTGGCGGGTAATGCCGCGCTCTTTAAAGATCAGTATAAATTGGCGCGTAATCTGCCTCCCCACGGCGACGGTATTTGGCGCTTGTACAATCTGCATAAAGACCCCGGTGAAACCAGTGATCTAGCCGACGCCGAGCCTGTCGTCTTTAGCACTTTGCTCGCCGACTACCAGCAGTACGCAGTGACGCACGGCGTGCAGGCGATGCCCGAAGGCTATGACGCCCTTGAACAAATTATGCGCAACACCTACAAAAAACTCTTTAGCGCGTATTGGTTCTATTTAGTCGTGCCACCGCTGTTATTGCTGGCAGTGTTGGTTTGGTTTATCAGGCGCCGGCGGCGAGGACAATAGCGTGGCTGCTAATATCACCAACCGCAATGCGGTTGCCAGCGGATACTACAATAGTCCCTGGTCATGTGAAGATGGCGGCCCTGAGCGCTCGCAAATGCCAACGGCTACTAAGGGATTAAATATTCTAGCCACTGATCGGGTGAAGCTAGTGAGCCGGCGCTTGTTAATAGGTAACATGGTGCTGTTGCGAGACCCTGGCGAAGTGTATCTCATGCACCACGATACTCTGCGAAGAGGCCTGGGTTTTGACTGCCACTCTTACATTGAAAAAATTGACCCGCAAACATTGGCACCCCTTAAAAAGTCTCCCAAGCTTGCCGGCGGTCCATTTTGGCCGGGTGGTTTTGCCATTCATCGTAACGGCGATCTTTATGTGACATTTGGCCGTTACATGCATCGCTTGAACCCCGACTGCGAATGCATCAACAGCTTAAAGCTGCCGCAAAACTTACCGTATAACTCCCACGTTATTTTGGATAGCGGCCATCTCGTTACCAAGCCGATTGCCGAGAACGGCCAAACCCAATTACTGCTCATTGATCCCGATACCCTCACCATAAGTCATGCCATCGAGATGCCAGAGCCGTCAATCTCGAGGTTAAGCGCGGTGGGGAACACCGTGTATGTCACCGGCGTTACCACCATTTATCGGTATCACTTTAATACTTCCAGCAAAACATTAGAGCGCGATAGCCACTGGGCGTTTAACTATATTAACAATGCCCTCCAAAATTCGGGACAAAGCTACGGCTGGGACCCCGTCATTGATCAGCACAATATTTGGTTTATGGACAACGGCAAGCATACCGCCAATAAAGCCGTATCTATGCTGAATGAGGGCGTGGCGACCAGCCCTAATAATATTATTCGTGTCAGTGTTAGTGACAGCAGTGATTTCAGTATTACGCCTGTTAGCGGCATGAGTGGTGGCAGCATAAGTAACCCGCCACTGTACTGCAGTCAGCGTCGTATTTTAGTGGCCTACGATTCGGCCAATGCATTCGTAAAGGCGTGGCGGCATGATCTTAAAACCAATGAACTGACCGCCCTATGGCAGCGTGAAGACTTTGGCATGGCCGGTCACGGGCTCTATTTTGCAGATACCGGTGAATTGGTAACCGAAGACTACCGCAGCCTGAAAACCTGGCGAGGTTTAAAAAACGGCGAAGAGGGCGTTATTCTCGATATTGAAACCGGCGAGGAAAAAGCCCGTTTTGCGATGAATAACTATGTGCAGTCTTTGTGTTTCTCCGCGCCCGGTTTTGCGCGTGATTATTACTGGCTAGGTTTAGACAAACTGACGCATGTGACTTTTGAGTAAGTTCTGCTGTCGCCAATAATAACAAAAACTAAGCCTTCCCCTTTACACTGATGTCGCTTGGCCACGCAGTTGGCATTATAAAACCGACTGCCGCCGGTAGATCCTCGGCTGCTACATTACAATAAAGTAATATTGGCGATTGCTGGTGCCTTTGGGGTCGCCCGCCGCCAAGATGAGGCGCCTGAGGACTAACCGCTTCAGCGGCGACCCTGATAGCCTAAGAACATGTTTAAGATCATCGATCAATAATAAGTATTTAAGTAGTGCGCAGTTTTACCCCAAGCGATTGTTTTAAAAAGAGTTATTGCTGAGTCCTGGTAGCGGTCATTTTTTCGGCGGTCTTGGCGATACAATTGCCCTTGGCATTCATGACGCTGTGCTTTTTCTTCGCGATAATTACTTAACACCTGTAAATATGTTTAGAATGGGGCTTGGCTGATATATAGCCGCCGATGTTCAAACTAGGTTTATGATTGAGCCCTTAAAGTGTCGCAAGTCACCGGCTGGTTTCAAAATACCCAAGCACTTCGCGTAACTAAGCGTGCTGCTTAGGCATTGCAGTACTAAGATGCTGAATAAAGAATAGTGGCTAAATACTGTTCCCAAATATCAAGGCGAAACGGCGTAGCTGCCGAAGATTCGCAGCTGTAGGCTGCGGTGTGTGTCGCAATATTTGACGTGATTTTTCTGTGATCGACTAGTGGAGTTTAGAATGAGTAAGTTTTTTAGAACCTTATTGCAGCGCACCTACTTAGCGTTGATTACGATCCCCTTTAAATTAATGCCGTCGTTGGCCTACATGGCGTTTACTGGCCAAGGCAGCACCGCGCAACTGTGTCGCCACATTGCGCGGCAGGGTATTCAGAGAGTGTTAGTAGTCAGCGATAAGCCCCTAGTGAACTTGGGTATTGTTGCCCGTGCGGTGGATGTCCTGACCGAGGAAGGGGTTAGCTGCACAATTTATGATGGCACCTTGCCTGACCCAACTTTTGCCATGGTCGACGACGGGCTAGCACTGCAGGCGCAATACAATTGCGACGCGGTACTGGCGATTGGCGGCGGCTCATCTATCGACTGCGCTAAAACCATTGCATCGGCAGCAACCAACGGCAGAGATGCCACTAAATTGGTTGGCTATTTCAAAGTGAAGAAGGCGCCCTTGCCGCTGTTCGCCTTACCAACAACCTCCGGTACTGGCTCAGAGGCGACTATTGCTGCGGTTATCTCTGATCACCACAGCCATGAGAAATTCTTTATTGCCGATCCCAAAATGCTGCCAAGCGCGGTTGCCCTAGATGCCGATTTACTACTTGGTATGCCAGCGGCGATCACAGCCGCAACTGGAATGGATGCCTTAACCCACGCTATCGAAACTTACATCAGCCTATGGGGCACAGACAGCAGTAACGCCTATGGTTATGCCGCTGTAAAAATGGTTTTTGAATATTTGCCCCGCGCCTATAAAGACGGTAACGATGCGGTAGCTAGAGAGCAAATGTCGATTGCCGCCTACTATGCTGGCATGGCAATTAACGATGCTGGCGTGGGTAATGTGCATGCGATTGCTCACCAGTTGGGTCGCCACTATGGCACGCCTCACGGCTTAGCTAATGCCTTGGTTATGCCAGAAGTACTGCGTTTTATGGCCAAAACGTCGCAGCAGCCACTGGCTAAGCTAGGACGGCTTATTGAAGTCGCCACTAGCAGTGATAGCGATCTGCAAGCAACTGAAAAATTCATTGATGCAGTTGCAGATTTAAATAAACGCTTAGGTGTGCCCGCTCAACTGGATCGTTTAAACGAAGCCGATATTCCAGAAATTGCCATCGCAGCGGTGAAGGAATGCTCAGGCTACCCAGTCCCTATTTTGATGAGCCATGCCGATTGCCAAGCTATCTTACGTACTTTACTAATCAGTACCGAAGGTGCGGCGGCATTAGCCTCATGATTGAGTAGCGATTTCGTGTAAACATAAAAAAGCCGGCAATTGCCGGCTTTTTTATGTCCGAATACTTCTAGTCGCGCTAGTTTAGGGAGATCTTGCTAGGCCATGGTAGACGAGCAGAGGCATGCAGCTGGGAGTGAGTCTTGATTTTCTGTAGTGGATGATTGATTCTTTGAATGCGAAGGCGGCCTGCTTAGGTATGGCGAGCTAATTTATAATAAAGATTTTGTTAGTTGAGCGTGTGCAAAGATAGTCTCGGCTCATCTAATGCGTTTCAGTTTCACGGATGAAATATGCAGATTGTTAAATTTGCGTTTGCGATAGTTGCGAGAGTTTCGACTTTTCTTAGTTCGGCGGTATCGGCAGAAGTCTATCAATGGACGGATTCAAATGGACGTGTGCAGTACTCCGACGTCAAACCCGGCAATGGCAAGCCATACAAGTTACGTCATGAGTTTGACTTGCCCTACGTTCATCGCGCCGATCCAGTAAAGCCTCAGGGGTATTCCCAGCCCACAAAACCCAAAACATCTAGGGCCGCAAGCAACAATGATTGAGCGAGCACGCATCGGGCGCTCTAGGGATGATTCTTACCCGTGCAAAGGGTACTTGGAAACTTTGGACCAAATACAAGACAGGATGCGTCGAGGTTACAATGTGCGCCAGAGCAATTACTATCGTAAGAAAAAAACGTGATATCTCAGACCGGTATTACAAAGAGTGCCGTTAGGGCCAAGGAGATACATGCCAGAGCATAAAAGAATAGCGCTTCTTATCGATTGCGATAACGTAAGCCATAATTCTATTGAAGGTGTACTAAAAGAATTAGCCAAGTATGGGATGGTTAATGTTCGTCATGCTCATGGAGATTGGAATAACCCATCCTTATCTGGTTGGATTGAGCGACTGCATCCACATGCAATAAGACCAATGCAGCAGTTTGCTTATACGAAAGGGAAGAATGCCACCGATTCAGCGATGATCATTGACGCCATGGATCTTCTATACAGTAACAATGTTGATGCATTTGCTCTAATGACGAGCGATAGTGATTTTACTCCTCTAGTACTTCGGATTCTTGAGAGCGGTTTACCCGTATACGGATTTGGCGAAAAGAAGACACCGAAGCCCTTTGTCGACGCATGCTCCCCGTTTATATACACAGAAAATCTTGTTACCGAAGACGATGACAAGGCGAACAATGGATCTACTATTGAAAGGCAAGATAGAAATAAATTAAGGTCAAATACGTCGCTCGTAAAGCTACTTAGAACAGCGGTAGAGCAGTCATCAGAAGATGATCATTGGGCGCACATGAGTAGAGTTGGTCACTATATTTCAAATAATAGTTCATTTTCTGCAATAAATTATGGTTACTCAAAGCTTGGCGACTTAATTCGAGCAACAGAGCTGTTTGAGGTTCAAATGCGAAACAATGGCTCCGCCATGTATATCAAAGACGCTCGCAAATAAATTTAACACGGGTGTGAGCGGTTGGTTTTTTCGCTTGGCTCAACGCCTCGAGTAATTGGCGTGTTATTAACGAGGCGTAACCCACATTGAAGGCAATAAAAAACCCCAGCCCTTTCAGGCTGAGGTTTGATATTTGGTGGAGCCGGCGGGAATTGAACCCGCGTCCGTCAGTCCGCCACTCAGGGCTCTTCACATGCTTGGTTTCCGTCAATTAATTTAACCGCAAACAGCCCGACGGGCAGGACGTTATTGGCGATTCCGATAAGTGTTTCGCGGTTCGGTCTCAGACATACTTCACTCGCTAGCTTGTTCTATATGACAGTCGCGTCCCATTTACAAGCATCTGGTAGCGACCGCTAACCGGGGTTTAAGCGGCTAGAGCGTAGTTGTCGTCGTTGGCAACTATTAGGTTTACAGCTTTGGATTTACGTGATTGGCTGTCATCACGGCATGCACCACAGAGCGTTGTAACCGGCGTCGAATCCAAATCGGCCCCAGAGCGGTAAGTGTAACGCTTTGCGTTGCCTGCGGCCAGTGTGTTGCTTCGCTTAGTTTTTACGTTCGATGCTTAGTTTGATGTTTAGTGACTTATTGAGTAGATCTGCTTCGTCGTCAAGATCTGCGGCAATGAGTGGGTTGATGCTTAGCCAGTCTTCGGGAATGGAGAGGGTAAGCTCCTCTGCTCCGGTGCTACTTAGGCTTATGCCCTCTGGGAGTTTTTTGGGCTGCCGGCGTCGATATAAAATACAGGCTAAGCGGAGTACGCAAATTAAGGGCCAGTCAGCAGTCACTCCGTAAGTTAGGGTGCTGGGCTGTTTGGGTTTACGACGATGGTTGGCCACTAAAAAGCTGAGTCGCGCTTGTTCTTGCCGCGAGAATCCGGGCATATCGGCATTGCCAATAATATAAGCACCATGCTTATGATAGCCGCCATGTGCTACGGCAAGACCGAGTTCATGAAGTTGTGCTGCCCAGCGCAGTAGCGGCTCTGCCTCGTGTTGCGGTGTGCTTATGTACGCGGTAACGCTGGGAAGGAGTCTTGCGCACAAATCTGCAATGCGGCCGCCTTGGGCGCTGTCGATACCGTATTGAATAATAAACTGCTTAATGGTGTCTTCGCGTCTGTCACGGTGATTCAGTCGGCCGGCGAGGTCGTGGATAATACCTTCCCTGATGGCGTAGGCCGAGACGTGCAAGCCTTGCATGTCTAATTCTTGGAAGATGGCGTAAAGCACCGCAAAACCGCCAATGAAGACTTCTTTGCGGTCATCGCCGAGGCCGGGAATAGCAAGGTTGCGACTGGTGTCAGTGGCGAGCAATTGATCTTTAAGTTTTTCTAAGCCCTCTGCCGAAATATAACCAGCGTCGCTGAACTTTTGCTCTGTAAGTATTTTGCCTATGCTACGAATTGTGCCTGAAGAGCCGACTGCTTCGTCCCATTGGTCGCGAAAGGGTTCTACGTAGGGGCCAATCATTTGCCTGGCGGCGTTAACGGCCTTTTTAAAGGCTTTTTCGCTGATGTCGCCGTTTTTGAAATAGCGCATACTGAAGCTGACGCAGCCCATGGGAAGGCTTTCGAGCTGGCGCGGCGTGTTGGTGCCAATGACCAGTTCGGTGGAACCGCCACCAATATCAATGACTAAGCGACGCTGTTTTTCTGGCGAGAAGTCATTGGCGACACCAAGGTATACAAGGCGAGCTTCCTCGGTGCCAGATATAATGTTGATAGGCAGTCCCAGGACCGCTTCGGCTTTGGCCATAAATTCGTTGGCGTTGGAAGCCGCGCGCAGGGTGTTGGTACCTACAATGCGAATTTGCCTGCGCGGCACGCCCCGCAGGCGGTCCGCCATTTTGGTGAGACTCTCGATCGCGCGAATTTGCGCATCTTCGCTTAGGCAGCCATCATCATCTAAGCCAGCCGCGAGCCTAACTATGTCTTTATGGCGGTCTATGACGCGGAGTTTACCGTCTTGAAAACTGGCAATAAGAAGATGGAAACTGTTGGAGCCTAGGTCTAGGGCCGCGTAAGAGTCGCAATTTTGAGCCATTTAATAAAAGTTCCTTGGTGGGGCGTTAGTGTATCGGCTGGGCAGATCAAAATCGACAGCTTAAAGATGTCATATTAATGACATCATAATTTATTAAGCTAGTGGGTTGTTTTTATTAGACTTATAAAGAGACAAGGGTTGGTGATGAGCGGGCAGAGCGAAGTAACATCATGGATTGCTAAAGAGTTGAGTTGGCTGTCGTTTAATGAGCGAGTTTTACAGGAGGCAGAAGATCCTGAAGTGCCGATTATTCAGCGTATTCGCTATTTAGGTATTTTCTCAAATAATCTTGATGAGTTTTTCCGCGTGCGGGTTGCTGACGTGCGGCGCTTGGCGGCGTTCTCGCCACCGTCAAAACAAGATGAGTACAAAGCACTGTTAGAAGAAATTCGACAGATGGTGATGAAGTTGCAGCACCGTTTTGATGCTGTGTACCAAGAAAATTTAAAAGAGTTGCGGCGCCGCAAGATTTATTTGGTCAGTGAGCGTCAGTTAGATGAAACCCAAACTAAGTTTGTGCGAGAGTATTTTCATTCGCATATTCAGCAAGAGTTAGTGCCGATCATTTTAGATGATGCTAACCCGATTCCAGAGCTCAATGATGCCTCAATATATTTGGCTATTAAGTTGAGTCGCGAGCAGCAAACTCGCTTCGCGCTGCTTGAAATTCCCACTGTTAGATTAGACCGCTTTATTCGTATTCCCGGCCGTAAAGGCAAGCATGGCAAGGTGCTTATCGCCCTAGAAAATATGATTCGGGTGTGTTTGCCGGAGGTCTTCCGCGGCATTTTCCCCCTGGATGAGACCGCAGCATATACTCTAAAGCTAACACGAGACGCAGACTTAGAGTTGGGTGAAGAGGTCACGCACACCTTTGTAGAGAAAATGACCCAAAGCCTGAAGCGCCGGAAGAAGGGCGATCCGGTGCGCTTTGTTTACGACGGCGCCATGCCTAAGGATCTGCTCGACTATTTGGTGAAGCGGTTGGGCTTAGGGCGCTTGGATTCTATGATTCCCGGCGGGCGTTACCATAACTCTAAAGACTTTATGAGTTTCCCAAATTTAGGGCCCGCGTATCTGGATAGTAAGCAGTTGCCTGTGATTCCGTTGCCGGCAATTGATCAGGCGGAAAATATTCTTAGCTGCTTGCGTGAGCAAGATATATTGCTGCATTACCCCTACCACAGTTTTAATTATCTAACCGACCTGCTCAAGACTGCGGCGATTGATCCCGCAGTAAAAACCATTAAGGCTAGTCTTTATCGCGTCGCCTCTAACTCGCATGTGGTCGATGCCTTATTGAATGCGGTGGCTAATCACAAAGAAGTGACGGTGGTCGTTGAATTGCAGGCACGGTTTGACGAGGCCGCAAATATCGCCCTGTCGCAACGTCTTACTGATGGTGGCGTGAATGTCATACTGGGTGTGCCTGGGCTAAAAGTGCACAGCAAGTTGATTTCGATTGTGCGTCAGGAAGGCAGTGTTCAAAAATACTACTCCCATATTGGCACCGGTAATTTTAACGAGAAGACGGCTAAGGTTTACACTGATTTTAGTTTGTTGACCTATGATCAGGCCTTGGGCGATGAGGTTGCAAAAGTATTTGATTTTATTGCCTACAATTATAAGCGTCATGAGTTTAAACATCTTGGGGTGTCGCCGCTTAATAGCCGTGAACGTTTGCTGGGCTTAGTTGAAACCGAGATTCGCAATGCTAAAAAAGGGCGTGAATGCGGTATTACGCTGAAATGTAATAATTTGGTTGATCGTGAACTGATTGATAAATTGTATATGGCTAGCTCGGTTGGCGTGCCAGTGCGCTTGATTGTTCGGGGCATGTGTTCATTAGTGCCGGGGGTCAAAGGGCTAAGTGACAATATTGAAGCTATTAGTATTGTGGATGGGTTCTTAGAGCATCCCCGTGTCTATATATTTCGCAACGCCGGTGAGCCGCGCTACTTTATTTCATCTGCAGACTTAATGACCCGCAACATTGATTTTAGGGTTGAAGTGACTTGCCCAGTGTATAGCAAGGCCTTGCAGCACACCTTGCAGTCTATTATAGATTTGCAGTGGGCTGATAATATGAAGGCGAGAATACTTGATGCTTCGCAGAGCAATGTCTTTAGGCCTAGAAAGAAAAGTGCGGCTAGAATTCGCTCGCAGCTATTAACGCACAAGTTTTTGAGTACGGGTAAATTACCGCGCATGGCAAAGCTTGAATACCGGCCGCGATTGAAGACGAAACCGGTGAAGGTAAAAACCAAGACAAAGACAAAGACAAAGACAAAGACAAAGAAATAGCGGGTTTACTTACTGAGAAATAATCAGCAGTTCGCCGCTTAGCTTTTTAGGGCTGCTGATTTCGCGTGATACCACGGTCGCACCAAAGGCTTTTTGGCAGCGTTTTGCCAATTTGTGAAACGGCGGTCTGCCCGGATCGGCAATGATGATGGTGCTAACACCGGCATCGCGAGCTGCCGTTATCGCTGAAAACAAAGGCTTTACCAAACTATCCCAAAAACAGATGTCGCCACCTAGCATATGGCTATGGCCTTTTAGGTCTGCCGGCTTTAGGTGTTCGTAGCGCGCCGTTCGGGTGGAAATTTTAACGTCGTTTAGCAATGCGTGAGCATCTAGATAGGGAAAGACATGTTCGTCGGCGTCTACGGCGGTGACTTTTGCTTTAAATTGCTGCGCGCAAGAAACGCCTAGAATTCCCCACCCACAGCCAATCTCAGTGATCTTAGCTTTTTTCTTGGGCGGATTTTCTAGCAGGTAATCCATGATTAGAAACGATGATCCCCAGACTTGATAGCCATGTATCTCTGGCCCGGGTAGCGCTCTTTGCATGCGGCGAATAAGTTTATGGTTTTTCTTTAGAATGAGTACGTCGTTAACAATGCTAATATCTTTTAATGCCGGATGCGCGGTCATTGTCGGCTAGTATCCTGTGTCGCAGATGACGATTTAACGGAATTGCTTGGGGCGAATAATGTCGGAGAGTTTTGCGCTGTCGGCTCTGAGTTGATCCCAGTACTCGATGTTGATTTCGAGCTCTAAAAAAGTACAAGTGCCAACATTGCCAATCTTGCCGTCATATAAATAATTTGCCAAATCTGCGAGGGCAGGATTGTGACCAATAATGAAGGCGCTGTCTTTTGACTGCGGAAGCTCTTTTAACCAGGCGAGTAATTTTGCCGCTTCAAAGGTGTAAAGGGCATTTTCATGAACGATTTCAGCGTCGTCAAATACATCGGACTCTACCTGAAAACGCTTTAGGGTTTCCTGGGCGCGCTTCGCCGTGCTGCAATACACATGACCAATGTGTTTGCCGTTGCGTTGCATTTCTGCTGCAACTAGCTGGCAGTCGCGCTTCCCGCGCTTGCTTATGGGGCGGTCCGCGTCGCTGAGTTTGTCGTCATCCCAGGTGGATTTGGCGTGGCGCAGCAAATAGAGAGTTTTCATGATTGAAGGGCGGCTAGCTCGTATTAGTTATGGTCGCGCACAATGCGCATTTTTTGTCGTTCCCAATCGCGGTTCTTCTCAGTCTCACGTTTGTCGTGATCCTGCTTGCCTTTGGCTAAACAAATCTCAGCCTTAATCAAATGCTTTTTCCAGTACAGCGCTGTGCATATACAGGTATAGCCTTTTTGTTGAACCGCTTCCTGTAGTCTGCTTAGTTCTTTTGCGTGTAGCAAGAGTTTACGAGTGCGGGTGGGGTCAGTCACATAATGGGTGGAGGCACTGAGTAGTGGAGTGATGTTGCAGCCCAGTAAAAAAGCCTCGCCGTCTTTAAGTATGACGTAGGTGTCCGTAATTTGGATTTTACCTTGGCGTAGACTTTTAACCTCCCATCCGCGCAGCACAAGGCCTGCTTCAAATTTGTCAGTGAGGCTGTAGTCGTGACGTGCCTTTTTGTTTTGGGCGATGTTGCCACTGGTGTTTTTTGATTTGTTTTTGCTCATGGCAGCGATTATAGAGGGAGTTGCTGGCAAAACCTATTGCGGTCAGGTAAAAAGATGGCTGATTTTCAGAAATTAATGTTGTTGGTGTATGACCTTAAAAAAACGGAAAATACAAGGTATCTGGTCTAGCCGTTGGACTTTCCTTGCTGCAGCCACTGGTTTGGTGGTCAGTCTGGGAAATTTCTGGAGGACGCCACAGGAGCTTGGTCAGAATGGCGGTGGTGCTTACCTCATTGTGTATGTGGCGTGCTTATTTCTTGTCATGCTACCGATCGCGATAGCTGAAGTACGCATTGCAGTGCGCGCTCGGGGCAACCCAGTGCATGCAATGGATCAGTTGGCGCATTACGCTAAGGCGAGTAAGCACTGGTCTTTGGTGACTCAAATAGCGTGTATTGCCGCTTTGTTGCTAGCGGTTAATTATTCGATTATATCTGGTTGGCTGCTCGCCTATGTGGCGAAGATGTCATCTGGAGTGATGGATGCCGCTAGTGTGGATGTGGTTGCTAAAGAATTTCAGGACTTGTTGGCGTCACCTGAGCTTATGCGGTTTTGGCAGCGCTTGTTCCTAGTAATGGCCGTCAGTCTATCGGCGTTAAATGTGGTGTGGGGCATGGCGGCGGTGTTGCGCGTTATTCTGCCGGTGTTGTTGCTAGTACTGTTGGGTCTGCTTTATTACGGCTATGCCTTGGGAGACTTTAATTCGGCCTTGCGTTGGATGTTTGAATTGCGGCTGGAGGATCTGACGTGGCGAGGCGGATTTTCGGCCTTGCAGCACGCCTTCTATACCCTAAGTATAGGTACTGGCGCACTGATGGCCTACGGCGCGTATTTTCCCTCGGGCCGATCGGTTACCCGTCAGCTGATTGCCTTAGCGGTGTTTGACACGGCGGTGGTGATTATTGCGGGTGTCGCTATTTTGGCCTTGGTGTTTGACCAGCACATTGTGTCTGGCTCTGGGCCTGCGTTATTGTTTATTAGCCTGCCATTCTCTTTTGGTAATTTGGTTTTTGGTGATATTGCCGGCACGGCGTTTTATCTGCTGCTGTTTATTCTATCTTTGACCACGGTGGTGGCATTGATGGAGCCGGTGGTTGCCTACTTGGTTGAGCGCTGGGCTTTTATGCGTTGGCTTGCGGCCATGCTGGTAGGCGGCATGGTGTTTTTGATGGGTGATTTGTCGATTTCGTCGATGATGGCAGATTCTGGAATGCGCTGGTGGTCACGTAGTTTGATGGAGTGGTTAGATATTCTTGCGGCTAATGTGCTGCTGCCCTTGTGTGCTTGGTGTTTTGTTTTGTTTGCCGGTTGGCGGGTGCCTAAACTGGTGTATGGGGTTCGAGAAGGATGGTTTGAAGGGGTGTTTTTTTGGCTTTGGCAGGCCTTGTTGCGTTATATTGCGCCCCCGGCCGTGTTGGCTGTACTAGTTGTTGGTTTGTATTTGCGTGTTGTTGCATAAATTATAGGCCTAGTGCTTTTGAATGATTTAGGACCCCCGAATGAGCGAGATTCGACGCAGTGCTTTACTGCCGTATTCTGCGGATGTTATTTATCTGCTGATCAATGATATTGAAGCTTATCCTCAATATATGGATGGCTGTGTTGGTGCGCAGATATTAGCGCAGACAGCTGAAACCATGGATGCGCGTTTAGATTTGTCCCGCGCCGGGATTCGTCTTAGTTTTGTCACTCGCAACACCTTGACGCCCGGTCGCAGTGTGAAATTAACCTTAATTGATGGCCCTTTTGAAAATCTCACTGGCGAATGGGCGCTACTGCCCTTGGGTGTCGGCGCCTGTAAGCTTAGTTTACATTTGGAGTTTGCCTTGACCAATAATGTGGTTGGTGCAGCAACGCGGCAGCTATTTAATTCGGTGGCTAATAACTTGGTCGATGCCCTTGTGAAGAGAGCGAATGAGCAATATGGAAAATAACAGTAATACGATTCATGTTGAGGTGGCGTATGCCCTGCCCGATAGGCAGCGCATTGTTGCATTGGAGGTGCCTGAGGGTTGCACGGTGCGTGCGGCGGCAATGCAATCAGGCTTAGATAAGCAATTTTCGGGCTTGGATCTAAGCACGGTCGATTTAGGGATTTTTGGTAAATCGGTGAATGCGCCAGATACCCAAGCGATTAAAGTGGGCGAACGCGTAGAGATTTACCGGCCGCTGCTTGCCGATCCCAAAGAGGTCCGCAAGCAGCGAGCCGCAAAAGTAAAGGCTCGCAAAGACGTTAAGTAATTATTGCTCGTCGGTCGCTTCTGCGGCGTCGGGCGCAGTTTCTGCTGCCTGTTCTGGACTCAATTTGATGTCAGTGTCGAATTCACTGAGTTTGCCGTCCACAAAAAATGCTGTCAGGTGGTGGCGCTCTTGTTTCTCGTTGTTCTGATCGTTTAGGGAGTAGATATAGTCCCAGCGATCGGGGCTAAATGTGTCGCGCACTAGTGGCGTGCCCATAACGTATTCAACCTGGCTGCGAGTCATGCCGATTTTGAGCTTATCTACCATTTCCTGGGTGATAACGTTGCCTTGATCGATGGGCAGCCGGTAAACACCAGGGAATTCCAAAGAGCTGCAGGCGGCCAAAGAGACGAGTAGGCAGGCTGTGGCAAGGAGTTTATACATTCTAAGGGTTCCAATCGCTTATAAAGGCGTGGGATAATAGCGCAAACCTAATCGCAACGCTAAGGTCCAGGGCATATGTCTATAGAAAATCAAGAGCTTCGTAAGGCCGGGCTCAAAGTTACTTTGCCGAGAGTGAAGATTTTGCAGCTGCTAGAGCAGGCTGAAAGCGATAATCAACACTTTAGCGCTGAAGATGTTTACCGCGCCTTGATGGAGTCGGGCGAGGATGTGGGTTTAGCCACGGTTTACCGGGTGCTGACCCAGTTTGAGGCCGCTGGCTTGGTAACGCGACATAACTTTGAGACCGGTCATTCGGTGTTTGAGTTAGAGAAAGGTGATCACCACGACCATATTGTATGTATGGAAACGGGTGAGGTTATTGAGTTTTACGATGATGTTATTGAGACGCGCCAGCGTCAATTAGTTGAAGATCGCGGTTTCGATTTGGTTGATCATAGTCTTGTTCTGTACGTGCGCCCTAAAAAGAGCAAGTGATACATGATTGCCTGCTAAGGGCGATAATAGCTCGCCCTAGTGCTGTGTCGATGCCCGACTGTTTCTGTTAGTGGCGTATTCCTAGCATTTCTCTAGCATGGGCGAGGGTGTTTTCAGTAATGGCGATCCCGCCTAACATCCGCGCAATTTCTTCAATCTTTTGATTCTCTTCCAGCGGCTCCAGGCTTGTTGTTAGCTTGGTTTTGTTGCCGACCTTCTGCACCCTGATGTGATGATCGCCTTGGCTAGCGACTTGAGCTTGGTGGGTAACGCACAGCACTTGGCTGCGTTGTCCCAAGGACTTGAGCATTTGGCCAACAATTTCTGCCGTAGCGCCGCCAATGCCGACATCAATTTCGTCAAAGATCACGGTAGGTATCGCGGCAACTTGGGCGGTAATCACTTGAATGGCAAGACTAATGCGCGATAGCTCGCCACCCGAGGCGATCTTGTTAAGCGGGCCCTTGGCGCTAGCGGGGTTAGTGCTAATTAATATCTCAATGTCTTCTTGGCCGTAGCTGTGAGGCTCATTACTGCTTAGCGGATGCATGGCAAATTCGATTTCGCAGTGTTTCATCGCCAGTGCTTGAAGTTGTTCTTCTATCCCTTGCTTCATAAGCTTGGCGGCTTTGGCGCGCTTTTTACTCAAGCTTACCGAGGTGCTCTGATACGCTTTTAGAGCCTGATCTTGCTCACTGCGCAGCTGGTCAATTTTTTCGTCGCCGGCATCCAGTTCCTCGAGCTGGGTTTCTAGCGAGGCTTGTAACGCCGCGAGTTCATCGGCCTGGATGCGATGTTTGCGCGCGGTTTGGTAGATGGCGTCTAGCCTGGCTTCGGTTTCGATTAGGCGCTCCGGGTCGAGCTCTGTGCTATCGATGACTTGTTGAAGTTCGCCGGCGGCCTCTTCGATTTGAATGCGGGCGCTTTCAATAAGTTGCGCGGCGTTATCCTGCGCAAGACTGCTGTGTTGGCTACTTTGAAGAGACGATATTGCCTGATGCAGAATACCCATAGCGTTAACTTCGCCGTCTCGGCAGAGGTTTAAGCTGTGGTGATTGGCGGCCAATATTTGTTCTGCATTGGCGAGTTGCTTTTGTAGGTTTTCAAGTTCCTCGACTTCACCTGCCTTGAGGTCGAGTCGATGTAATTCTTCAAGCTGGTAGCGCAGCAGCTGTTCCTGAGCATTTTGCTCGGCGAGATTGGTTTCTAGTTTCGCTAAAGTTTTTACGCAGTGCTGGTATTGGTGGCAGTGCTCGCTTACTTGCTTGGCTAGCTTGGTGGTGCCGGCATAGGCGTCTAATAGTTCGCGCTGGTAGGGCTTTTGCAGCAGAGATTGGTGTGCGTGCTGGCTGTGAATGTCGATGAGTAATTTGCCGAGTTCACGAACATCTTGCAGTGTGGCAGGTTGTCCATTGATGTAGGCGCGCGAGCGACCATCGGCAGAAATTACTCGCCTAAGCATGCATTCATCGCTGTCGTCCAAGTCCCGTTGCTGTAGCCAAGTGTGAGCTGCTGGGATGCCACTGATATCGAATAGGGCATGAATGTCTGCGCGATCGGCGCCGATACGAACAATATTGCTGTCTGCGCGGTCGCCCAGCGCCAGCCCGAGTGCGTCGAGCATGATGGACTTGCCTGCCCCGGTTTCGCCGGTGAGCACGGTCATGCCTGGGTTGAGTTCAATGTCGAGGTGTTCAGCAATGGCGTAATTGCTGATATTAAGATTGCTCAGCATGATGATCTCTCGCGATTATTAAAAATTAGACTGTATATGTATACAGTAAAATACTGCTGGTGAGGTCAATCGTCAATAACTAGTGGTAAAAATATTGGTCATTGCCTTGAATTACCTATGGTGAACCCCATATACGCGACAACGCGGCAATTGTCCGCAAGACCGAATACGTGTGACGGAGAGTGGATACGTGACAGAGGAACAAGATAAAGCGGCACAGCCAGATGAAGAACTTCAATCTGAGGAGCTGAAGCAGGACGAAGCAGTTGAGCTGGATGTAGAGCTTAGCGGTGAGTTAGAGCCTAGCCTTGAAGAGCAGCTAGAGGCGGCAAAACAGACCGTTGTTGATGCGCGTGAGCAGTCATTGCGCGCCGCTGCGGAGGCGCAAAATATTCGTCGCCGAGCCGAAAAGGATGCCGAGAATGCGCGTAAGTTCGCGCTTGAGAAGTTTGCCGGCGATATGCTGCCGGTTGTCGATAACCTAGATCGTGCATTGGCTTCTGCAGATGTCGAAGACGAAGCCTTAAAGTCGATCTTGGAAGGTGTTGAGTTAACTCGCAAAACACTGATAGATGCCTTGGCGCGTCACAATGTTGAGCAGTTGAATCCGGTAGGCGAACCGTTTAATCCCGAGTATCACGAGGCGATGGCGATGGTGCCGAACCCTGACGTTGAGCCAAATTCAGTAATGGATGTTATGCAAAAGGGTTACACCCTTAACGGCCGTTTGTTGCGTGCGGCAATGGTTGTGATTGCTAAAGCGCCATAATTGGTAATTGTATTAAAAACGGCCTATGCCCCCTTGAAATGTGTGGATAAGGGCCAATATATGTCAACAAGACAAAAGAATTTTCGCCGCAAGTGGCGACAGTTAGATTACGTGGAGAATGATGATGGGAAAAATTATTGGTATTGACTTGGGTACTACTAACTCTTGTGTTGCGGTAATGGACGGAGGCAAGGTTAGGGTAATCGAGAATTCAGAAGGTACGCGTACTACACCTTCTATTGTTGCTTATACCGACGACAAAGAAGTGTTAGTGGGTCAAAGCGCTAAGCGTCAGGCTGTTACTAACCCGCACAATACGCTTTACGCAGTAAAGCGTTTGATCGGCCGTCGCTTTAAAGATGACGTCGTTCAAAAAGACATCAAAATGGTGCCATACGCTATCTGCGAAGCAGATAATGGTGATGCTTGGATAGAAGTGAAGGGCGAGAAAATGGCCCCTCCACAGATTTCTGCTGAAGTGCTGAAGAAAATGAAGAAGACGGCAGAGGACTACCTCGGTGAAAAAGTAACCGAAGCGGTTATCACTGTACCGGCTTACTTTAATGATTCTCAGCGTCAGGCGACGAAAGACGCTGGCCGCATCGCGGGTCTAGAAGTAAAGCGTATTATCAACGAGCCTACTGCAGCGGCCCTGGCCTACGGTATGGACAAATCCAAGGGCGATCGCACTATTGCGGTATACGATTTGGGTGGCGGTACTTTTGACATCTCGATTATTGAAATTGCTGAAGTAGATGGCGAGCACCAGTTTGAAGTGTTGTCGACTAACGGCGACACCTTCTTAGGTGGTGAAGATTTCGATATGCGCCTGATTGATTATTTGGCGGAAGAGTTCAAGAAAGAAAGCAGCATTGATCTGAAAGGCGACTCTCTTGCCGTTCAGCGTTTGAAAGAAGCGGCTGAGAAAGCCAAGATCGAGCTATCTTCTAGCCAGCAGACTGAGATTAACCTGCCTTACATCACGGCGGATGCAACTGGTCCTAAGCATTTGGTAGTAAAGCTAAGCCGTGCGAAGCTCGAAGCTTTAGTGGGTGATCTAGTGGCGCGTTCATTAGAGCCAATGAAAGTTGCCTTGAAAGATGCCGGTTTGTCGGTCTCTGAAGTAGACGAAATTATTTTGGTCGGTGGTCAGACTCGTATGCCTTTGGTGCAAGCTAAAGTGACTGAGTTCTTTGGCAAAGATGCGCGTCGCGATGTTAATCCTGATGAAGCGGTTGCCATGGGCGCGGCATTGCAAGGCGCGGTGCTGTCTGGCGAAGTAAAAGACGTATTGTTACTTGACGTTACTCCGCTGAGCTTGGGTATTGAAACCATGGGCGGCGTTTCTACAGCACTGATCGAGAAAAACACCACGATTCCTACTAAGAAATCTCAGGTGTTCTCGACCGCTGATGACAACCAAACTGCGGTAACTATTCATGTTGTCCAGGGTGAGCGCAAGCAGGCATCAGCCAACAAATCATTGGGCCGTTTTGATTTAGCAGACATTCCACCAGCACCACGTGGTTTGCCACAGATTGAAGTAACCTTCGATATTGATGCCAACGGTATTTTGCATGTGTCGGCCAAAGATAAGGCGACGGGCAAAGAGCAGTCTATCCGTATTACTGCTTCTAGTGGTTTGAAGGAAGACGAAATCGAGCAAATGGTGCGCGATGCTGAAGCCAATGCTGAAGCGGATAAGAAGTTTGAAGCACTGGTTGTGGCTCGTAATACTGCTGAGGGAATGGCTAACGCGACCCGCAAAACAGTAGAAGAAGCTGGCGACAAAGCGACCGACGAAGAGAAGGCTGCAATTGAAGCCGCCTTGGTTGAAGTTGATGAAGCGGTTAAGGGTGACGATGTCGAGAAAATCGAAGAAGCCACTAAGAAACTAACTGAAGCATCTGGTGGTCTCGCTCAGAAAATGTACGCCGACCAAGCGGCTCAAGCGGAAGCAGCTGGTGGCGGTGAAGAGCAGCCTCAGTCTGGCGCTGACGATGTTGTCGATGCCGAGTTTGAAGAAGTGAAAGACGACGATAAGAAGTAAAGCGCGGGGCCTAGCGGCCCCAAACTTATATTCTGCTTAACGGGAGACGTGAGACGCTGGAGCTATTAAGTTCTTTAAGTGTTCTAGCGATTTCCCGTTTGGCGTTTAACAACAGTCATCAATTTATCTGGTAGAGCGGCACGGCGGTTTGATTGCCTTCACTCTCCTGAACAGTGTAAAGCGAAGCTATGTCAAAACGAGATTACTACGAAATTTTGGGTGTGTCGCGAGACACGGATAGTAAGGAAGTTAAAAAAGCTTACCGTCGTATTGCGATGAAAAATCATCCTGACCGCAATCCAGATGACCCTAAAGCAGAAGATATTTTTAAAGAGGCGACGGAAGCCTACGAAGTGCTTGCCGATGAAGAAAAGCGCGCTAATTACGACCGCTTCGGTCATGAAGGGGTCAATGCAGGCGGCGGCGGTGGTGGCGCCGCCGGTGGTTTCAGCGACATTTTTGGTGACGTCTTTGGCGACATCTTTGGTGGCGGCGGCGGTGGTGGTGGTCGTCAGCGCGGTCCACAGCGCGGCTCAGATTTGCGTTATACGCTTGAAATTGAGCTTGAGCAGGCGGTTCACGGTTCAACGGCGAAAATTCGTATCCCTACCTTGGTGGCGTGTAAGCCCTGTGACGGTAGCGGCGCCAAAAAAGGCTCTAAGCCGATTACCTGTGCTACTTGTAACGGTATAGGTCAGGTGCGTATGCAGCAGGGCTTTTTTGCCGTGCAGCAGGCCTGCCCGAATTGCCGTGGCAAAGGTAGCACTATTTCTAATCCGTGCTCAGAGTGTCACGGTCAGGGTTTGAATGAAGAGACCAAAACCTTGTCGGTGAAAGTGCCCGCTGGTGTTGATACCGGTGATCGTATTCGTCTTACCGGTGAAGGTGAGGCCAGTCCTAATGGCGGTCCAACGGGCGATCTGTACGTGCAGATGTCTGTGCGTCCGCATGGGATCTTTAAGCGCGACGGTAAGAACTTGTACTGTGATGTGCCGATCAGCTTTGCTGATGCCGCGCTGGGTGGAGAGTTGGATGTACCGACCTTAGGCGGACGCGTAAAGCTCAAAATTCCGGTTGAAACCCAAACGGGTAAATCTTTCCGCTTGCGTGGCAAGGGTATTACACCGGTTCGCGGTGGCAGCACCGGCGACTTAATTTGTAAAGTCACTTTGGAAACGCCGGTCTCACTGACTAAGCGTCAAAAAGAGTTATTGCAAGAGTTGCAGGCGAGTATGGAAGGCGATGATAAGCAGTCACCGCGGAAAAAAACCTGGTTTGACGGCGTAAAAACGTTTTTCGACGATATGAAAATCTAATTTATTAGCACTTCTTTCGAAGGATTCCACCTTCTGGTGGAATCCAGTCTCGACTTCCCCTGATTTTTTCTCCATTCTTTGCGGCATACGAATTCGGCTCTTTTACGCTCCGAGCGCTTCAGAGGCACCCAAATAATGGATAAAACCCTCAATAAGTTTGTAGCCGATTATCTGTGGTCAGATAAAGTGGTGCATTACAGTGGCTGGCAACGAAAGTTAATAGATGCTTTGCGCTTGCTGTATGTCGTGCTAGATGATTTGAGCAAGGGCGAGTTAACCCTGCGCGCGATGAGTTTGGTGTACACCACGTTGTTGTCGCTGGTGCCAATAATGGCGGTGAGTTTCTCTGTGCTCAAAGCTTTTGGCATGCACAACAGGGAGCTGGAGCCCATTATGCTGCAATTTCTTGAGCCAATGGGGACGCAGGGTATTGAGATTACCGACAAAATAATTGGCTTCATCGATAATGTGAAAATTGGGGTGCTGGGCACGTTTGGTGTCGCCTTATTATTTTACACTGCGATTTCACTGATTCAAAAAGTCGAAGCAACCTTTAATTATGTTTGGCGCCTTGATCAGCATCGCAGCATTGGTCGGCGGTTTGCGGACTACGGCAGCGTGATGTTAATTGGGCCGCTGCTGGTGTTTTCAGCTATTGGTTTGTCTGCGAGTGTACTGAGTGGCGGCTTTGTGCAAACCATCAGTACGCATGTGCCGTTCATGCAGCACTTAATTGCCTTTGCAACCGAAGCGGCGCCGTATTTAATGATTATTGCCGCGTTCACCTTTTTCTATATGTTTATTCCAAACACCGGCGTCACCTTGCGCGCGGGCTTAGTGGCGGGCGTGGTATCTGGGGTGCTATTTCAAACTGTGGGTTGGGGCTTTGGCAGTGTGGTGGTCTCTGCCAGCGGGAGTGGGACGTACGCGATTTATTCCGGCTTTGCGATTTTGATTTTATTTATGATGTGGATGTATATTAGCTGGCTGATTTTATTGGTTGGCAGCAGTATTGCATTTTATGTGCAGCATCCCGAATATATTGCGCCGGTCCACCGCAGTGGCGATTTAAGCATTCGTCAGCGCGAAACGTTGGCCTTGCAGGTGATGGCGATTATTGCCCAGCGTTATTATCAGGCGCGTAAACCTTTTTCGGCAAGCGATTTTGTGTATCGCTTACGAGTGCAGATTCAGGGCGTAACGCGGGTGTTACTGGCCTTAAAGCACGCGGGCTTAGTGACTGAGAATCATGAGGACCCGCCGCGCTATTTGCCAAGTGCGCCGCTAGAGAAAATGTCTTTAAAGACGGTCCTAGATGCGGTGCGCAATGAAGGTAGTATTCAAGTTGTGTTGCTGAGTGGGCAGCGCAAGCCAGTTCAGGGCGTGGCTGAGGTGGCGGCGGTAATTGACGCAGCCCTGGAGGCGGCACTGGCATCTATTACGGTGCGAGAGATGGCGCTGGGCGAAGCCGATGAAGAACTAGATGGCGCGGCGCGTAGAGGCGCGATAGGCTTTGGTGAAAAAATAAATACAGACTCTTAAATATTGGAAATTGATATGACAGTTCGGATAGCAGTTACCGGTGCCGCCGGCAGAATGGGGCGGATTTTGATCGAAGCCGTTTCTCTCAATGAAGGCTGCAAATTGACGGCAGCAATTGAGCGCCCAGAGAGTTCGTTGATTGGCGCCGATGCCGGTGAATTAGCGGGCTTGGGTATGAATGGCGTCGCCATTGTGGGCGATGTTAATACTGTGTTGAATGATTTTGATGTGCTCATCGATTTTACCGTGCCTGCGGCAACTCTAGCGAATGCCAGGGCCTGTGGTTTGGCTGGCAAGGGCATGGTGATTGGCACTACTGGCTTTAGCAGCGAGCAAAAAGCGGAGCTAGAGATCGCGATTGCGCCGATAGCTATTTGCCAGGCCTCAAACTTTAGCACCGGCGTTAATGTGTGCTTTAAGTTGTTGGAAATGGCGGCGCGAGTGCTGGGCGATGATGTTGATATAGAAATTGTTGAAGCTCATCACCGCCACAAACTTGATGCGCCATCGGGCACGGCACTGAGTATGGGGCAGGTGGTAGCCGACGCGCTGGGTCGCGATTTAGAAAAAGTGGCGGTGTATGGGCGCGAAGGCCAGACAGGTGCGCGTAAGCGTGAAACCATTGGTTTTGCCACCGTGCGCGCTGGCGATATCGTTGGCGATCACACCGTGATGTTCTGTGCGGATGGTGAGCGAGTTGAAATTACCCACAAGGCCAGTTCGCGCATGTCTTTTGCTCGGGGTGCGGTGCGCGCAGCGACATGGGTAAATGCGCAGGCAGCGGGTCGCTACGATATGCAGGATGTTCTCGAATTAAAGTGATTTAGCCCTTGAATTAGACCGAAATAGTGACTGATTGCCGGCTAAGGCCGCATTAGCGGTATTTATTGAGGTGGACGCGCGGGGGGCACTTCGCGTAAAATCGCGCATCAGATTAGGGTGCTGAGCTAAATAGGCTCTGCGGCCCCGCAAAAGGCGAGGTGAGGTAATCTTCATCTCGCTTTTTTGCACGCGTATTTTCCTCTGTGGTCCCTTGGTTGTCGTTCTGGCGTTTATGTCGGCGGTGGCTCTCGGCCGCAAGTTTGATCTAGGAGGTAGTCTTGACGGTTCCAGCCATACTTGCCCTTGAAGACGGCAGCATTTTTCGGGGCATTGCCATTGGTGCTGAAGGGCACTCGGTTGGTGAGGTCGTTTTTAATACGGCAATGACCGGTTATCAAGAAATCTTAACCGATCCCTCATATGCTCGCCAAATAGTGACATTGACCTATCCCCATATCGGCAATACCGGTGTGAACAGCGAAGACGAAGAAGCAGACACCATCTGGTCTGCGGGCTTGGTCATTCGGGATCTGCCTATTTTGGCATCGAGTTTCCGCAGCGAACAAAGCCTGTCTGATTACCTGAAAGCGCGCAATATTGTTGGTATTGCTGATATCGATACCCGTCGCTTAACGCGTATTTTGCGCGATAAAGGTGCTCAAGGCGGCTGCTTAATGGCTGGCGATATCGATGAGGCCAAGGCCTTGGTCATGGCAAAGGAATTTGCCGGATTAAAGGGTATGGATTTGGCCAAAGAAGTCACCACTTCCAAGAGCTATCAGTGGCGCGAAGGTAGCTGGGCACTGGGTGCCGGCCATAAAACCTTTAGCGATGCCGAGCTCCCTCACCATGTTGTTGCCTACGACTTTGGTGTGAAGCGCAATATTTTGCGGATGTTGACCGATCGGGGCTGTCGTTTGACAGTAGTGCCGGCAGAGACATCGGCTGCCGATGTGATGGCGATGAATCCCGATGGCGTATTTTTATCAAACGGCCCCGGTGATCCAGAGCCATGCGATTACGCGATCAACGCTATAAAGGAAATTCTGAAAACCGGTGTGCCGGTGTTTGGTATTTGCTTAGGGCATCAGTTGTTAGGCTTGGCGTCTGGTGCTAAAACCCTGAAAATGAAGTTTGGTCATCACGGTGCCAATCATCCGGTTCAGGATTTGAAGACTAAGGTGGTGCATATCACCAGTCAAAACCACGGTTTTGCAGTTGATGAAAGCTCCCTGCCTGCTAACTTAGTAATAAGCCACAAGTCGCTGTTTGATGGTTCCTTGCAAGGCTTTGAGCGCACAGATACACCGGCGTTCGGGTTTCAAGGGCATCCAGAGGCCAGTCCTGGTCCGCATGATATCGCGCCTCTGTTCAATCAGTTTATCGATATGATTGTGGCTGCTAAGCAGGCCAAATAAAGATTATGCCCAGCGGGCTGCCGGTATATTGGCAGTCCGCGGTAAAAGAACGACATTAGCGAGTGTCTGTGGCCCAGCTTCCGGTGGCAGACGTTTTATTACGAAGCACAGAGTTAGATGATTAGTACTTATGCCAAAAAGAACTGATATCCAAAGCATCCTCATCCTTGGAGCTGGCCCAATTGTCATTGGTCAGGCTTGTGAGTTTGATTATTCCGGTGCCCAGGCTTGTAAGGCCCTGCGGGAAGAAGGTTACCGAGTCATATTGGTGAACTCCAACCCCGCGACCATCATGACCGATCCGTCGATGGCGGATGCCACTTATATAGAACCCGTGGTGTGGCAAACGGTTGCCAAGATTATTGAAAAAGAACGTCCAGATGCGGTGCTTCCCACGATGGGTGGCCAGACGGCGCTAAATTGCGCATTAGATTTGGATCGCGAAGGCGTGCTGGCAAAGTACGGCGTTGAAATGATCGGCGCGACTAAAGATTCAATCGACATGGCAGAGGATCGCCAGCTGTTCGACAAGGCCATGAAGCGGATTGGTCTGGAAACCCCGAACTCGGCTATTGCCCACAGTTTGGAGGAGGCCTTGCAAGTACTGGATGCCATCGGTTTCCCCGCTATTATTCGGCCTAGTTTTACTATGGGTGGTTCCGGCGGCGGTATTGCTTATAACAAAGAAGAATTTATCGAAATTTGTACTCGTGGTCTCGATTTGTCGCCCACCAGTGAGCTCTTGATTGACGAGAGCTTGATTGGCTGGAAAGAGTTTGAAATGGAAGTTGTGCGTGATAAAAACGACAACTGTATTATTGTTTGCGCCATTGAAAACTTTGACCCCATGGGCGTGCATACCGGCGACTCAATCACCGTTGCGCCAGCTCAAACGCTGACCGACAAAGAATATCAAATCATGCGTAATGCCTCTTGCGCAGTACTACGTGAGATCGGTGTCGAAACTGGCGGCTCTAACGTTCAGTTTGGTATGGAGCCGCACACCGGCCGTTTGGTCGTTATTGAAATGAATCCGCGGGTGAGTCGCTCATCGGCGCTGGCGTCAAAAGCAACCGGCTTTCCTATTGCGAGAGTGGCGGCTAAATTGGCAGTCGGCTTCACTTTAGACGAATTACAAAACGATATTACCGGCGGTGCAACTCCGGCCTCTTTCGAGCCTGCCATCGACTATGTGGTAACTAAAATACCGCGTTTCACCTTTGAAAAATTTGGCGAAGCGCAAACTCGTCTGCACACTCAGATGAAGTCCGTTGGCGAAGTGATGGCGATTGGTCGGACTTTCCAAGAATCTTTGCAAAAAGCCCTTCGTGGTCTTGAGGTTGGCTCTGCTGGTTTTGAGCATCAGATTGATGTTGATCGCGACGATGCCCGGGATGTGTTAATTGCCGAGCTGACCAATCCTGGCCCAGAGCGGATATGGTTTGTGGCCGATGCTTTTCGCGCCGGAATGAGTGTTGATGAGGTATTTGAGCATTCTTGGATTGATCCTTGGTTCCTTGTTCAAATTGAAGACATCGTTAAAACTGAAAATTCATTGAAAACTGTGGCTTTTGCCGATATCACTAAAGATATGATGTGGCGTTTGAAGCGTAAAGGCTTTTCAGATCAGCGCTTGGCGGTATTGTTGGCAGTTAGCGAAAAGCAGTTGCGTGAACTGCGCCACAGTTTAGATATTCGCCCAGTCTACAAGCGTGTAGATACCTGTGCGGCGGAGTTTTCTACGTCGACCGCGTATATGTATTCTACCTATGAAGAAGAGTGCGAATCGCTGCCGTCTGACCGTGAGAAAATCTTGGTCATTGGTGGTGGCCCCAATCGTATTGGTCAGGGTATTGAGTTTGATTATTGCTGCGTACACGCCGCATTGGCGATGCGCGAAGACGGTTACGAAACCATTATGGTCAACTGTAACCCTGAGACTGTGTCGACGGATTATGATATTTCAGACCGTTTGTATTTTGAGTCGGTTACTCTCGAAGACGTCTTGGAAATTGTTGCCAAAGAAAAACCTAAGGGCGTCATTGTGCAGTTTGGCGGTCAGACGCCGCTGAAATTAGCGCGTGATCTTGAGGCGGCGGGTGTACCTATTATTGGTACCTCTCCAGACGCGATCGATCGCGCTGAAGATCGCGAGCGTTTCCAGCAGATGATTGAGTTTTTAAAGCTGAAGCAGCCACCAAATACCACCGTTCGCTCAGAAGAGGCGGCGTTGGTTGCGGCTGCAAAAATTGGCTACCCCCTAGTTGTGCGGCCATCTTATGTGCTGGGCGGTCGGGCGATGGAGATCGTTTACAAGGACGATGAGCTGAAGCGTTATATGCGTGAGGCGGTTCGGGTTTCCAATGAATCACCAGTGCTATTAGACCATTTCTTGGACGCCGCGGTTGAGGTTGATCTCGATGCGGTATCCGATGGCAAGCAAGTGGTTATTGGCGCGATCATGCAGCATATTGAGCAAGCGGGTGTTCACTCCGGTGACTCTGCCTGTTCATTGCCGCCCTATTCGTTGTCGGCGGAAGTTCAGGATCGCATGCGCGAGATCGTCAAGGCCATGGCGATCGAATTGGGTGTTATCGGTTTGATGAACGTGCAGCTGGCAGTGCAAGATGGTGAAGTATATGTGATCGAGGTAAATCCGAGAGCATCAAGGACTGTGCCGTTTGTATCGAAATGTATTGGTGTGTCGCTGGCTAAGATCGCAGCGCGCTGTATGGCCGGCATCAGTCTGGAAGATCAGAATTTTACTACTGAGATTGTTCCCACCTATTTCTCAGTAAAAGAAGCGGTTTTCCCCTTTGCCAAGTTCCCTGGCGTTGACCCCATTCTTGGCCCAGAAATGAAATCGACGGGTGAAGTGATGGGCTTGGGTGAAACTTTCGCCGAAGCCTTCGCGAAGGCGGCGGTAGGGGCGGGCGAAGTGTTCCCAACTAGCGGCCGTGCCTTTATCAGTGTGCGTGATCCCGATAAGGAAGGCGCGATTGCAGTGGCGACTCAGCTGGTTGCGCAAGGTTTTACCCTGTGTGCGACGCGGGGTACTCACAAGGTGTTAACGGCAGCTGGACTTACCTGCAAGCGCGTAAATAAGGTGTTGGAAGGGCGTCCGCATATTGTTGATATGGTTAAAAATGGTGATATTGATTTAATTATAAATACCACCGAAGGCAAGCAGGCTATTGCCGATTCTTCACTGATTCGTCGCAGTGCCTTGGTTAACAAGGTAAGTTACACCACAACACTTGCTGGAGCCGAGGCAATTTGTCAGGCTATAGCCTTTGGTGAAGAGCGAACAGTGCGGCGTTTACAGGACGTACACGAGGGTATGATGCAATGAATCTTGTGCCAATGACGGTTGCTGGCGAAAAAGCGCTGCGCGATGAATTAAAAAAACTGAAAACAGTGGATCGTCCGCGTATTACCCAGGCAATTGCTGAGGCGCGCGCCCATGGCGACCTAAAAGAAAACGCTGAATATCACGCCGCTCGTGAGCAGCAAGGATTTTGCGAAGGTCGCCTTCAGGAAATTGAAAGCAAGCTGGCCGGTGTGCGCGTGATTGACATTACGACTATCCCGTATAGCGGCAAAGTCATTTTTGGGTCCACAGTAAGCCTGATCAATTGTGAAACTGATGAAGAAGTCACTTATCGGATTGTTGGTGAAGATGAGGCCAGCGTGAAGTTGGGGAAAATTTCTGTGACTTCACCGATAGCTCGCGCCCTAATCGGCAAAGAACAGGGCGACGTTGCCCTGGTAACCGCGCCGGGCGGTAACATCGAGTATGAAATCGACAAGGTGCAACACCTCGCCGAATAAACCAGTTTAGGCTTATGCCCGAAGCAGATTTGAGAGCTTCGGGTTAGGCTTTTTAGCTGGCCGGTAAATCAGTGCGATTTTACCGATAGCCTGCACCAAATGCGCCTTATGGGCGGCACAAAATTGATCAATTAAGGCGCGGCGCTCGATTGGCTCAGCTATATTTACCTTAACCTTGATGAGTTCGTGATCGTCTAGCGCGCGTTCAATTTCGGTATTCACGCCCTCGCTTAATCCGCGATCACCAATCATCACGACGGGGCTGAGTTTGTGGCCGATACTGCGGAGGTGTTTTTTATCACTAGCGCTGAATTTGGACATAATATTACTAAACCGAAAAAGGCGTGGCCTATCATTTTACTCGAAAGGCGCTTGCGCTGAAATGTGAATTCTCGCTATTAATGGAGTTGGCGTGGTTAAACGTACAGGATCTAGTGGCGCATGGCTGAAGGAACATTTTGACGATCACTACGTCAAATTGGCCCAGAGAGAGGGCTATCGTTCGCGGGCGTGTTATAAGTTGCTCGAAATTCAGGAAAAAGACCGCCTTTTTAAGCCTGGTATGAGTGTTGTCGACTTGGGTAGTGCGCCGGGTGGCTGGTCGCAGGTGGCTGCTATGCTGGTTGGGCACCATGGCCAAGTGTTGGCCTCAGATATTCTGGAGATGGATACCGTCGCCGGCGTTGAATTTATTCGGGGTGATTTTACTGAAGAATCTGTGTTCAATGAGTTGATGGCTTTTCTAGGAAATCAGAAGGCAGATCTTGTAATTTCAGATATGGCCCCCAATATGACTGGTATGAGGGATGTTGATCAGCCTCAGTCGATGTACTTGTGCGAGTTGGCGCTGGACATGGCTGATTTGGTGCTTCGCCCCGGCGGCAGCTTTGTCACCAAGATATTTCAGGGGGAGGGTTTTGAAGAATATATGCGCCTTCTTCGCGAACGTTTTAGCAAGGTAGTTACCCGTAAACCGGCTGCATCTAGGCCGCGATCGCGGGAGGTTTATCTAGTGTCCACTGGTCTGCGCGGCTAATTATTGCGTAGAGGGTACTCAATTAATGTAGTAATGTACGTAGAGCTTGGGGCTAAATTCCCGTTTTATTAGCTTTGCGAACATAGCAGCGTGAGGATCAGTTTTTGAACGATATGGCAAAGAACTTACTATTGTGGCTTGTTATAGGTGCTGTCCTGTTGACGGTTTTTAATAACTTCAGCGCCCAGTCGCCTACTGAGCAACTTAACTACTCGCAGTTCATTAGTGAAGTGCAGGGTGAGCGTGTGCGTGAAGTCGTTATTGACGGCTTAGTGATTAGTGGTGAGCGCAATGACGGCAGTCGCTTTGAGAGCGTGCGGCCCTTGCTCGATGATCCCAAGTTAATTGACGATTTGCTGCAGCACAATGTGGTCGTTGTGGGTACGAAGCCCGAGCGTCAGAGTCTGTGGACGCAATTGTTAGTGGCTAGCTTCCCTATTTTGATTATTCTTGCGATCTTCATGTTTTTCATGCGGCAAATGCAAGGTGGCGCTGGTGGCGGCAAAGGCGGTCCCATGTCCTTTGGCAAAAGTAAGGCGCGGCTGTTAAGCGAAGATCAAATTAAAACCACCTTCGCCGATGTGGCGGGGGTTGATGAAGCCAAAGAAGACGTTCGTGAGCTGGTTGAGTTCTTGCAAGACCCAGGTAAATTCCAGCGTTTGGGTGGCCGTATCCCTCGCGGTGTGCTGATGGTGGGTCCGCCAGGTACGGGTAAAACACTGCTCGCAAAAGCGATTGCAGGGGAAGCTAAAGTCCCGTTTTTCTCTATCTCTGGTTCCGACTTTGTTGAAATGTTTGTGGGTGTTGGCGCATCGCGTGTGCGTGACATGTTCGAGCAGGCTAAAAAACAGGCGCCATGCATTATTTTTATTGATGAGATTGATGCTGTAGGTCGTCACCGCGGTGGGGGAATGGGCGGTGGTAATGACGAACGAGAGCAAACATTGAATCAGTTGCTGGTTGAGATGGACGGCTTTGAAGCCAATGACGGCGTTATTGTTATTGCTGCGACTAACCGCCCAGACGTACTCGACCCCGCGCTGCTACGTCCTGGCCGTTTTGATCGTCAGGTTATGGTGGGTTTACCCGATATTCGCGGCCGTGAACAGATTTTAAAAGTACATATGCGTAAATTACCCCTAGGTGATGATGTTGAAGCATCGATCATTGCGCGTGGTACGCCTGGCTTCTCGGGTGCAGATCTTGCCAATCTTACTAATGAGGCGGCGCTGTTCGCCGCTCGCGGTAACTCGCGCTTGGTGAGTATGGAGCAATTTAATTTGGCAAAAGACAAAATTATGATGGGCGCTGAGCGCAAATCAATGGTTATGTCAGAGAAAGAAAAATTAAATACCGCCTATCATGAGTCGGGTCACGCCATAGTTGGTCGCGAAGTACCTGAGCACGATCCCGTGTATAAGGTCAGTATCATTCCGCGTGGTCGGGCCTTGGGTGTGACCATGTTCCTGCCTGAAGAAGATCGCTACAGTCTGAGTCGTCGTCATATTATTAGTCAGATTTGTGCATTGTTTGGCGGTCGAATTGCCGAAGAAATGACCCTTGGCCCTGATGGTGTAACGACAGGGGCTTCTAATGATATCGAGCGCGCTACCGATATTGCTCGTAAGATGGTCACCAAGTGGGGCTTGTCAGATAAGATGGGGCCGCTGATGTATGAGGATCCTGCTGATGAGACTTATGGTCGCTCTGCAGGGCAAGGTAAGGGTTTTTCTGGTGAGACCGCGCGTCAAATCGACGAGGAAGTGCGTCGTATTATTGATGAATGCTATGTTACTGCTACGAAGATTTTAGAGGCTAATCGCGACAAGCTAGACATGATGGCTGACGCATTGATGACGTATGAAACCATCGACGCCAAGCAAATCGATGACATTATGTCAGGCCGTAAGCCGCGTAAGCCTGCTGGTTGGGACGACGATGGCAGCGCCGGTGGTCACAAGGCGAAAACAGAGGCGGCAGAAGCGGCAGAAGTTGAGCCGGATGCTGACGCCAATGATAATAAGAAAAACCGGCCTGAAGATCCATTCGTCGGCTCGGTAAGTGATCACTGAGTTTGTATTGAGCTCCTTAGTAAGTCCATCGCCACCGCAGCTTCGCTGCGGTGTTCGCTTATTGAACATAAGCGTGCCTCAGGTCATGGCAATTATTAATGTTACCCCTGATTCCTTTTCAGATGGCGGTGAATTTCACGCCGGCGGCGTCTTGCTTGAAAAAGTGCTGCGGCGGGTCGAGGAAGTTTGTGAGCAGGGCGCAACGCTCATCGATGTTGGCGGCGAGTCCACACGTCCTGGCGCATTGCCGGTTACCGCTGAGCGCGAGTGCGAGCGGGTGCTGCCCGTTGTTGAGGCTATTGCCCAGCG
>NZ_JBLIKC010000015.1:0-104569 GCF_047636175.1 Zhongshania sp.
CTGGCGACAACGTTAAAATGGACGTGACATTGATTGCGCCCATCGCGATGGAAGAAGGTTTGCGTTTTGCAATTCGTGAGGGTGGCCGTACTGTTGGCGCTGGCGTTGTTGCTAAAATCGTAGAATAGGCCCGGTTTTATAGGGTGTAAGGCCGGGCTTGTATCGGCACTTGTAGGCCAGTAGTTCAATTGGTAGAGCATCGGTCTCCAAAACCGACTGTTGGGGGTTCGAGTCCCTCCTGGCCTGCCATTTACGTTAACACCGCTTCGCGTAATGCGTAGTGGTGTTTTGCGCTTAGCAAAAAAGGATATTACTGAACAATGAGTGCTAAGGCGGAAGACGCTAGTCGCCTCGATGGCTTAAAGTGGAGCATTGTTGCTTTGCTGGTAGTGGTTGGTGTTGGCGGCAATACGTATTTTTCTGGCGAGTCCTTGCTTTATCGCGTCATCGCCCTATTGGTGCTGGCGGTTGTGGCAGCTTATATCGCATATCGTACCGAAAAAGGTGCTGCGTTTTTTGAGTTGTTAAAGGGTGCGCGTACGGAAATCAGAAAAGTAGTCTGGCCGACGCGTCAGGAAAGCACACAGACGACGCTTATTGTAGTGGCGTTTGTAGTTGTGGCGGCATTGATTCTGTGGGGATTAGACACTCTGCTGGGTTGGCTGGCATCCATGGTTATCGGCTAGAGGTAGGGCATGACAAAGCGTTGGTATGTTGTACACGCCTATTCTGGGTATGAAAAGAAAGTTGCTCTGGCATTGCAAGAGCGTATAGAGCTTTCAGGTTTCGCCGAGCGTTTTGGCGACGTACTGGTTCCCACCGAAGAAGTTGTAGAAATGCGTGGTGGGCAGAAGCGGAAAAGTGAGCGGAAATTTTTTCCAGGCTACGTCCTAATTCAGATGGAGCTCGGAGACGACACGTGGCATTTAGTGAAAGAGACGCCGCGTGTGATGGGATTTATCGGGGGTAAGGCAGATAAGCCGGCTCCGATTACTGAAAAAGAAGCCGATGCGATACTGCAGCGGGTCGAAAGTGGCGATAAGCCCAAGCCCAAGACATTGTTTGAGCCTGGCGAAATGGTCCGCGTTATTGATGGTCCATTTAATGATTTCAATGGTGTTGTTGAAGAAGTGAACTACGAGAAAAACCGTTTACATGTTGCGGTACTAATTTTCGGGCGTTCTACGCCTGTTGAGTTGGATTTTGGTCAAGTAGAAAAGTCCTAAGTTCAATGTTTTAGGTCAGCGCAAGCTGTCGAGGGGAGCTTCGTTTTTGCGGGGCGTTATCACCCAAATGGAGAAGTAATATGGCTAAGAAAGTACAGGCTTATATAAAGCTGCAAGTTGCTGCTGGCGCAGCAAACCCAAGTCCACCAGTTGGTCCTGCCTTAGGTCAACACGGTGTGAACATCATGGAATTCTGTAAAGCATTCAATGCTGCAACCCAGAGTCTTGAAAGCGGCATGCCGATTCCTGTCGTAATCACAGTTTACTCAGATCGTAGCTTTACCTTTACTACCAAAACGCCACCAGCTTCATTCTTGCTGAAGAAAGCCGCTGGTGTGAAAAGCGGATCGGGTACGCCTAATTCTAAGAAAGTAGGCAAAGTAACCCGCGCGCAACTGGAAGAGATAGCCACGATTAAAATGGCTGACCTCACTGCTTCAGATATGGAAGCGGCAGTTCGTACAATTGCGGGCAGTGCCCGTGCCGCTGGTATTGAAGTAGAGGGTGTGTAATGGCTAAGCTAACTAAGCGCCAAAAAGCAATTAACGAAAAAGTTGTTGCCGGTAAGCAGTACAGTTTTGAAGATGCAGTGGCGTTGTTGAAAGACGTTTCAGTAGTTAAATTTCCAGAAGCCATTGATGTCGCGATTAATCTTGGCATTGATGCGCGTAAATCTGATCAAGCGGTTCGCGGTGCAACTACTCTGCCAAACGGTACCGGTAAAACGGTTCGTGTTGCAGTTTTCACTCAAGGTGAAAATGCAGAGAAAGCCAAAGCGGCTGGTGCAGATTTCGTCGGTATGGATGATCTTGCCCAGCAAGTAAAAGGCGGCATGATGGATTTCGACGTTGTTGTTGCGTCTCCAGATGCAATGCGTGTTGTTGGTCAGCTGGGTCAGGTTCTTGGGCCGCGCGGTCTTATGCCTAATCCTAAAACTGGCACTGTAACTGCGGATGTTGAAACCGCAGTTAAGAATGCTAAGGCCGGTCAAGTTCGCTACCGTACAGATAAAAACGGCATTATCCACGGTGCTATCGGAACAATTTCTTTCGAAGCGGGCGTGTTAAAGGAAAATCTAGAGGCTTTGTTGGGAGACTTGCGTAAAGGTAAGCCGTCTTCAGCTAAGGGCGTTTACATGAAGAAAATCACGCTTTCTTCAACGATGGGCCCCGGTATCGTTATCGATCAGGCAAGCTTAGCGTTAAAATAATTTTTGGGCGCTTGCGCTTAGAATAGAACGCTCTTTTCGAAGGGCGTTTATCGGCTTTGTGGTCTTTGACAGCTGACCTACTGTGTCAAAAGACAGAGACCATCAAAGACCGTAGGTGGGATTAGGTTTTTATGATCTGAGCCCTTAATAGGTGTGTTGACTTGTCAACGTTACCGGCACCGGCCTACGCAGATGGTGGATTGGATTTGTTCACCAGAAAACGATCTTAAACCTCGGTTTTTGATCTACGGTAATTAACTGACAAATCCAGGAGTTATCCAAGTGGCATTAAGACTCGACGACAAAAAGGCGATAGTAGCTGACGTTAACGAGACTGCCGCTAGTGCATTGTCATTGGTTATTGCCGACGCCCGCGGGTGTACGGTAGGCCAAATGACAGAGCTGCGCAAATTAGCGCGTGAATCCCAAGTAACCGTACGAGTTGTGCGGAATACTTTGGCGAAACTCGCGTTAAAAGGAACTGAATTCGAGTGCGCAGAAGAGGCCTTTAAGGGGCCTTCTCTGCTGGCATTTTCGATGGCAGATCCTGGCGCTGCAGCTCGTATCTTCAAAGATTTTGCGAAGGCTCATGCAAAGTTTGAAGTGAAAGCACTTGCGGTTAGTGGCCAATTGATGGGTGCAGATCAGTTGGATGTACTGGCTAAGTTGCCGACCCGCGACCAAGCGCTGTCTATGTTGATGAGCGTTATGCAAGCACCGACAACCAAGTTAGTACGTACAATGAACGAAGTCCCAGGAAAATTGGTTCGTACATTAGCTGCCGTTCGCGAGCAGAAAGAAGCTGCGTAAGCAGCGTTTAAATTTTTTAGTAATTGACACAGTAGGGAGTTTCACATGGCTCTGTCACAAGACGATATTTTGAATGCAATCGCTGAAATGAGCGTAATGGACGTAGTTGGTCTAATCGAAGCAATGGAAGAGAAGTTTGGCGTTACTGCAGCTGCTGCAGTTGCTGCAGCTCCTGCTGCCGCTGCTGATGGCGGCGAAGCTGCTGAAGAACAAACTGAGTTTGACGTTATTCTGACCGCAATTGGTGAGAAGAAAGTTAACGTGATCAAAGCAGTACGTACGATCACTGGTTTGGGCTTGAAAGAAGCTAAAGAATTAGTAGATGGCGCGCCATCTACTATTAAAGAAGGCGCTTCTAAGGCTGATGCAGACACAGCTAAAGCAGCACTTGAAGACGCGGGCGCTAGCGCCGAGCTTAAGTAAGTTGCTTGTTGGCCTGCTTGCGGGTCAATCTCAAGCTGGGCTGGTGGGTTAAATCCCACCGGCCTTTTGTTGTTTGAGAAATTACAGTCAGAGCCTATTAGGGGTCTGACCGGCAACAGATAAACTGTTGCACTAACGACACCGTCGCCGGTCGTGGCGGAGTCAAGAGATGATGCTGGGGAGTACTGATGACTTACTCGTACACTGAGAAAAAACGTATCCGCAAGGATTTTGGTAAGATGCCGCATGTCATGGACGTGCCCTATCTCCTTGCGATTCAGCTGGATTCCTACAAGAAGTTTACGCAGCAAGGTGTTCCTGCTGCTGAGCGCGGCGAACACGGTTTGCACGCTGCTTTTAAATCAATATTCCCGATAGCGAGTTATTCTGGTAACGCTGCGCTTGAGTATGTCGATTACGTACTCGGCGTGCCGGCATTTGACGTGAACGAATGTCAGCTTCGCGGCGTAACGTATTCTGTGCCGCTGCGGGTCAAGGTTCGCTTGATCATTTATGATCGTGAGTCAGCAAATAAAAGCATCAAAGATATCAAAGAGCAAGAAGTCTATATGGGTGAAATCCCCCTGATGACTGAAAACGGTACCTTTGTAATCAACGGCACTGAGCGCGTTATCGTTTCTCAGTTACACCGTTCACCGGGTGTGTTCTTTGACCATGATCGTGGCAAAACCCACTCTTCAGGTAAGCTCTTGTATTCTGCGCGAATCATTCCATATCGCGGTTCGTGGCTCGATTTTGAATTTGATCCCAAAGATCAGGTGTTTGTCCGTATTGACCGTCGTCGTAAATTGCCGGCAACGATTCTGTTGCGGGCCTTGGGCATGGGTGCGGAAGAAATCCTAGACCTGTTCTATGACGTCAACACGTTCAAGGTGGCTAAGAAAGGCGGCTTTACGATACAGCTAATTGCTGAGCGTCTGCGCGGTGAAGTAGCCACTTTCGATATCTGCGCTAAGAATGGCGAAGTCATTGTCGAAACTGGTCGTCGTATTACGGCTCGCCATATTCGTCAGATTGAAAAAGCAAATCTCACTCAGCTGCAAGTGCCTGTTGAATACCTGATTGGTCGTTCTCTGGCGAAGGACATTATCGACAAAGCAACTGGCGAATTGGTATTCCCATGTAACAGTGAAATAACAGCAGAGATCCTTACTAAGCTTGAAGAGATGGGCGTCGAGACAATTGACACGCTCTACACTAACGAGCTTGATTGCGGTCCCTACGTTAGTGACACGCTGCGCACAGATCCAACCAATAGCCAGTTAGAGGCGTTGGTGGAAATCTATCGTATGATGCGTCCAGGCGAGCCACCGACTAAAGACTCGGCGGAAAATCTGTTCCAGAATTTGTTCTTCTCACCTGAGCGCTACGACCTTTCCACCGTTGGTCGGATGAAGTTTAACCGCCGCATTGGTCGTGAAGAAATTTTGGGTGCAGGTACGCTGGACCAGAGCGATATTGTTGCTGTAATGAAAATGCTAGTTGGCATTCGTAACGGTAAAGGCATTGTCGATGACATCGATCATCTCGGTAACCGTCGTATTCGTTCGGTTGGTGAGATGGCTGAGAACCAATTCCGAGTCGGTTTGGTTCGTGTAGAGCGCGCTGTTAAAGAGCGTCTATCTATGGCTGAAAGCGAAGGCTTAATGCCGCAGGACTTGATTAATGCCAAGCCGGTTGCAGCCGCGGTGAAAGAATTTTTTGGTTCTTCACAGCTGTCGCAGTTTATGGACCAAAACAACCCGCTTTCAGAAATCACCCACAAACGTCGTGTTTCGGCGCTTGGGCCCGGTGGTTTGACGCGTGAGCGCGCTGGCTTCGAAGTCCGCGATGTTCACCCGACTCACTATGGTCGTGTTTGTCCTATCGAAACACCGGAAGGACCGAACATTGGTTTGATTAACTCTTTGGCGACCTATGCGCGTACCAATGAGTATGGCTTCCTAGAAAGTCCTTACCGCAAGGTATTGGGCGGCAAGGTAAGCCATGATATAGAGTACTTGTCAGCCATCAACGAAGCTGAAGAGGTTATCGCTCAGGCTTCCGCAGCAATGAATGACAAAGGTGAGTTGACAGACGAAATGGTTGCGGTTCGTCACATGAACGAATTTACCGTAATGCCGCCAGAAAAAGTAACCTACATGGACGTTTCGCCCAAGCAGGTTGTTTCGGTTGCAGCTTCGTTGATTCCGTTCTTAGAGCACGATGATGCTAACCGCGCACTGATGGGTTCGAACATGCAGCGGCAAGCGGTACCAACACTCAAGGCTGATAAGCCCTTGGTCGGTACAGGGTTTGAGCGTTATGTGGCGTCTGACTCCGGTGTATGTGTTGTTGCGCGTCGTGGCGGTGTGATTGATAGCGTGGACTCGTCACGCATTGTTGTGCGAGTTAACAATGATGAAGTTCAGCCTGGCCAGCCACCGGTTGATATTTACAACCTGACTAAATACACCCGTTCTAACCAGAACACCTGTATTAATCAGCGTCCAATCGTGAGCGAAGGCCACGACGTGGTGCGCGGTGATATTCTTGCCGATGGTCCATCTGTCGACATGGGCGAGCTAGCGCTTGGCCAGAATATGCGTATCGCCTTTATGCCGTGGAATGGTTACAACTTCGAAGATTCAATCTTGGTGTCTGAGCGCGTTGTAAAAGAAGATCGCTTTACGACTATCCATATTCAAGAGCTAACGTGTATTGCCCGTGATACTAAGCTTGGGCCAGAGGAAATATCTTCTGATATTCCCAATGTAGGTGAAGGTGCGCTAGCTAATCTGGATGAGTCGGGCATTGTATATATTGGGGCAGAAGTTGGCGCTGGTGATATTCTGGTTGGTAAGGTCACGCCAAAAGGTGAGACTCAGCTGACACCGGAAGAAAAGCTCCTACGAGCCATCTTCGGTGAGAAAGCGTCAGACGTAAAAGATACGTCGCTACGCGTTCCAACTAGCACCAAAGGCACGGTTATTGATGTTCAGGTCTTCACTCGTGATGGTCTGGAAAAAGATAAGCGCGCACTAGAAATTGAAAAAATGCAGCTCGATCAGTTCCGTAAGGATTTGAACGAAGAGTACCGCATTGTCGAAGAGGCCACTTTTGTGCGCTTATCTGACGCTTTGGATGGTAAGAAAATCCTTAGCGGTCCCGGTATGAAAAAGGGCGACGAGTTATCGGCAGCGGCTCTTGAGGAAATTAAAAAGGATGACTGGTTCAAGCTGCGGATGGCTGATGAACCACTGAACGCCGCTCTAGAAGATGCTGATAAGCAGTTGGTCGAGCATCGCAAAACGCTCGAAGAGCGTTTTGAGAACAAGAGACGCAAGCTGACTACTGGCGATGATCTGGCACCCGGCGTATTGAAAATCGTTAAAGTTTATTTGGCGATCAAGCGTCGTATTCAGCCTGGCGATAAGATGGCGGGTCGTCACGGTAACAAAGGGGTTATCTCGGTTATTATGCCGGTTGAGGATATGCCTTTTGATGAAAATGGCGAGCCGGTTGATATCGTATTGAACCCACTTGGTGTTCCTTCGCGTATGAATGTTGGTCAGGTTCTCGAGACGCATCTTGGCCTAGCAGCTAAAGGCTTGGGCAATAAGATCGATGCCATGATTCGCGAGCAGCGTAAGATTGCTGAAGTTCGTGGATTCTTGGGCGAAATCTATAACGACGGTGCAGGTCGTCATGAAGATCTAGATAGTTTCAGCGATGAAGCGATTATGGATCTGGCGAAAAATCTGCGCGGTGGTGTGCCCATGGCAACGCAAGTATTTGATGGCGCTGATGAAGGCGAAATCAAAAGTTTGCTGAAGCTTGCTGGTCTTCCAGAAAGCGGTCAGTTAAAACTTTGCGATGGTCGTACCGGTTTGGAGTTTGATCGCCCGGTAACGGTTGGTTACATGTATATGTTGAAACTGAACCATTTGGTCGACGACAAGATGCATGCACGTTCAACTGGTTCGTACAGTTTGGTTACGCAACAGCCACTCGGCGGTAAAGCGCAGTTCGGTGGTCAGCGTTTCGGTGAGATGGAAGTGTGGGCCTTGGAAGCATACGGCGCCGCTTACACCTTGCAGGAAATGCTGACTGTTAAGTCGGATGATGTGATTGGGCGTACCAAAATGTATAAAAACATTGTTGATGGCGACCAGCGTATGGAGCCGGGCATGCCCGAGTCTTTCAATGTACTGGTCAAAGAGATCCGCTCACTCGGTATTAATATCGAGCTGGACACGGAATAAACATCGACAACGACTATGGCAAGGGGCGCCCGGCTTAGTGGGCGCCTGAAGAATATCCTTGCGGAGGAACGGCCTTGAAAGATTTATTGAATCTATTGAAACAGGGACAACCGAACGATGAGTTTGACTCTATTCGTATCGGTTTGGCGTCACCGGAGCTGATTCGCTCGTGGTCATTCGGCGAAGTGAAAAAGCCGGAAACCATTAACTACCGAACGTTCAAGCCTGAGCGTGACGGTTTGTTCTGTGCCAAAATTTTTGGACCGGTAAAAGACTATGAGTGCTTGTGCGGCAAGTACAAGCGCCTTAAGCACCGCGGTGTTATCTGTGAGAAGTGTGGCGTTGAAGTTGCACTGGCTAAAGTGCGCCGTGAGCGCATGGGCCACATTGAGCTGGCAAGCCCCGTTGCGCATATTTGGTTCTTAAAGTCATTGCCTAGTCGTATTGGCTTGCTGCTAGATATGACGTTGCGCGACATTGAGCGGATTCTTTATTTTGAGTCCTATGTTGTTACCGATCCGGGTATGACTACCCTTGAGAAAGGCCAGTTGCTTAGCGACGAGCAGTTCTTTGAGGCGATGGAAGAATTTGGTGACGACTTTGTGGCCAAAATGGGCGCCGAAGCGATCATGCATTTGCTGATGGAGTTGGATTTGCCTGCTGAGATCGACCGTTTGCGTGAAGAAATTCCGGCAACGAACTCAGAAACCAAAATTAAAAAACTCTCTAAGCGTCTGAAGTTGATTGAAGCCTTGGCTGATTCAGGTAATAAGCCTGAGTGGATGGTCTTGAAAGTGCTGCCAGTGCTGCCACCGGACTTGCGTCCGCTGGTGCCTTTGGACGGCGGTCGCTTTGCAACTTCCGATCTTAACGATTTGTATCGTCGGGTTATCAACCGTAACAACCGTCTAAAGCGTCTGCTCGATCTAAACGCGCCTGACATCATTGTTCGCAATGAGAAGCGTATGCTTCAGGAATCTGTTGATGCGCTGCTGGATAATGGTCGTCGCGGTCGTGCGATCACCGGTTCGAACAAGCGTCCTTTGAAATCGCTTGCCGATATGATCAAAGGTAAGCAAGGTCGTTTTCGTCAGAACTTGCTAGGTAAGCGTGTCGATTATTCCGGTCGTTCGGTTATCGTTGTTGGTCCTACTTTGCGTTTGCATCAGTGTGGCCTGCCCAAGAAAATGGCACTTGAGTTATTCAAGCCATTCATCTTCGGCAAGCTGGAAGCGCGTGGCTTGGCAACAACTATTAAAGCCGCTAAGAAAATGGTTGAGCGCGAGCCACCAGAAGTGTGGGATATACTCGCTGAGGTTATTCGCGAGCATCCGGTTATGCTTAACCGCGCACCTACACTTCACCGTTTGGGTATCCAGGCGTTCGAGCCGGTACTTATTGAAGGTAAAGCGATTCAGCTTCACCCCTTGGTCTGCGCGGCATATAACGCTGACTTTGATGGTGACCAAATGGCGGTCCACGTACCGCTGACGATTGAAGCGCAGTTAGAAGCGCGAGCTTTGATGATGTCGACCAACAATATTCTGTCGCCTGCAAACGGCGAGCCGATTATTGTTCCGTCTCAAGACGTTGTATTGGGTTTGTACTGGATGACACGTGAGCGTGTTAACGGTATGGCTGAAGGTACCGCGTTCGCGAACCCTGAAGAAGTGCATCGCGCCTATGTCGGCGGTAAGGCGCACTTACAGGCGCGCATTAGGTGTCGCTTGGTTGAAGTGAGTTTTGATGAGAACGGCGAGCGCAGCCAAACCCGTACTCTGATTGATACCACGGTTGGTCGTGTCTTGTTGTGGCGGATTGTGCCCGAAGGTTTGCCCTTCGAGATGGTCAACCAAAATATGACTAAGAAAGCGATCTCGCGTTTATTGAACGAGTGCTACCGTAAGGTTGGTCTGAAAGCCACGGTTATTCTTGGCGACCAGTTGATGTATACCGGTTTCGAGTACTCTACTCGATCTGGCTCATCAATCGGTGTAAACGACTTTGAGATCCCTGTTGCTAAGGCGCGTATTGTTTCTGCTGCAGATGCCGAAGTGGTAGAGATCGAAAAGCAATATGCTTCTGGTCTGGTAACTCAAGGCGAAAAATACAACAAAGTTATCGATATTTGGTCCCGTGCAAACGACATGGTTTCCAAGGCGATGATGGAAGGTCTTTCTAAAGAGCCTGTTATTAACCGCGAGGGTGAGGAAGAGATGCAGGACTCTTTCAACTCGGTTTATATCTACGCAGACTCTGGCGCGCGGGGTTCACCAGCGCAGATTCGTCAGCTTGCTGGTATGCGTGGTTTGATGGCCAAGCCTGATGGCTCGATCATCGAAACGCCGATCACTGCAAATTTCCGTGAAGGCTTGAGCGTACTCCAGTACTTCATATCGACTCACGGCGCACGTAAAGGCTTGGCAGATACGGCACTAAAAACCGCTAACTCTGGTTACTTGACCCGTCGTCTGGTGGATGTTGCGCAAGATTTGGTTATTACCGAAGACGATTGTGGTGCCAGTGAAGGCTTAACCATGACGCCAGTTATCGAAGGTGGTGACATCATCGAAACATTGGGTGACCGAGTATTGGGTCGTCTGGTTGTTCGCGATGTGTTTATCCCTGGCACCGAAGAACTGGCAGTGGCAGCGGGCGTGATGCTCGATGAAAAAGGCGTTATCGCGCTAGAAGAAATGGGTATCGATGAAATCGACGTCCGTTCGCCAATCACCTGTGAAACTCGTCATGGCGTGTGTTCAGCATGCTATGGCCGTGACTTGGCTCGTGGTCACTTGGTTAACCGTGGTGAAGCTGTTGGTGTTATCGCGGCGCAGTCGATCGGTGAGCCGGGTACCCAGCTAACTATGCGTACCTTCCACATTGGTGGTGCTGCATCGCGGGCGACCGCAGTTGACAATATTCAAGTTAAGCAAGACGGTAAGGCGCGCCTGCATAATCTCAAGTGGGTTGTGCGTGAAGATGGGCAGCTGGTAGCGGTAAGTCGTTCTGGTGAATTGGCTATCACCGATCACAGCGGCCGTGAGCGTGAGCGTTATAAATTGCCTTACGGTGCACTAATTAAAGTTGCTGATCGCGCAGCGGTATCTGCTGGCGATATCGTGGCAAGCTGGGATCCGCATACCCACCCAATTATTACGGAAGTTGCCGGTATCGTTAAGATGTCGGGAATGGAAGAGGGTATTACCGTTAAGCGTCAAACTGACGAGCTGACTGGTCTTAGCAGTATTTCTGTTATGGACCAAGGCGAGCGTCCGGCGGCCGGTAAAGATATGCGTCCAGCGGTGACCCTGGTTGATACCAACGGTGATGAGCTGTGTCTGGCAGGTACTAATGTGCCGGCGCATTACTTCCTGACTGAAAACGCGATCGTGTCCTTAGAAAATGGCGCGACAGTGAAAGTTGGTGATGTTGTTGCTCGTATTCCGCAAGAAAGCTCAAAGACCCGTGATATTACTGGTGGTCTGCCGCGCGTAGCTGACTTGTTTGAAGCGCGTAAGCCGAAAGAGCCGGCTATTCTGGCTGAAATTTCGGGTACGGTGAGCTTTGGTAAAGAAACTAAAGGCAAGCGTCGTCTTATTATTACACCTGCAGATGGCAAGCCAATTGCAGATGGTTCGGATTACTACGAAGTATTGATTCCGAAATGGCGTTTGCTGACCGTGTTTGAAGGTGAGCAGGTTGAGAAGGGCGAGATTGTTTCTGAAGGCCCACTTAGCCCGCACGATATTTTGCGTCTTAAAGGTGTGGAAGAATTGGCGAAGTATATCGTCAATGAAATCCAAGATGTTTATCGTCTTCAGGGTGTAAAAATCAACGATAAGCACATTGAGGTTATCGTTCGTCAAATGCTCCGCAAGGTCAATATTCTTACTTCTGGCGACTCGTCGTTCATCAAAGGTGAACAGGCTGAATTCGTTCGCGTAATTGAAGAAAACGAAGTTCTTCATGCTACCGATAAGATTTCTGCTAGTTACGAGCGTGAATTGTTGGGTATTACCAAGGCTTCTTTGGCAACTGAGTCGTTTATTTCGGCGGCATCTTTCCAAGAAACCACGCGTGTTCTTACCGAAGCGGCCGTTACCGGCAAGCGCGATCACTTGCGCGGCTTGAAAGAAAACGTGGTGGTTGGTCGTCTGATACCTGCGGGTACCGGTCTGGCTTATCACCGCGATCGGAAGATCAAGAAAGACGAAGCAATGAAAACTGTGTCGGCGCAAGATATTGAGGCGGCACTGTCAGAGGCACTTAGCGATAACAGCTGAGTAAATTTGACTACTTGACGGGAGTGGAGCGCATCTTTAGAATTCGCGCTCCACTTTTTTTATAAGCTATCGGCGGTATCGGTAGTCAGTTGTTAGCACATTGGTGTGCTGGCTTTAGTATCTGGAGTTAATTAATGGCAACGATCAACCAGTTGGTTCGTCAGCCGAGGAAGCGTAAAGCGGCTAAAAGTGACGTTCCTGCATTGCAGGCTTGTCCACAGCGTCGCGGCGTATGTACTCGTGTTTACACTACTACACCTAAGAAGCCGAACTCGGCGTTACGTAAAGTGTGTCGTGTGCGTTTGACTAACGGCTTTGAAGTTTCATCTTATATCGGTGGCGAAGGCCATAATCTGCAAGAGCATAGTGTTGTGCTTATTCGCGGTGGCCGTGTTAAGGATTTACCTGGTGTGCGTTATCACACTGTCCGCGGTAGCCTCGATACTTCCGGTGTTAGCAATCGTAAGCAAGCCCGTTCTAAATACGGTACTAAGCGTCCTAAGTCGTAGTTTGACATCAGTCGCTTTAATTAATAGACCCTAAGTAAGGCCAAGCCATCGTCTCCTCGCTGTAAGGCGACTCGATGTTTGGATTTACCTGAAGAAATAGGAATAGAGTTATGCCAAGAAGACGCGTCGCCGCCAAGCGGGAAATACTGCCGGATCCAAAATTCGGTAACCTGACACTGGCTAAGTTCATGAACCACGTAATGGTAAGTGGAAAGAAATCAGTCGCAGAGACCATCGTATATGGTGCTTTGGACATCGTTAAAGAGCGGTTGAATACCGACCCTCTCGAGGCCTTCGATAGCGCCTTAGAAAATATCGCTCCCATGGTAGAGGTCAAGTCTCGCCGTGTTGGTGGTGCCACTTACCAGGTCCCGGTAGAGGTTCGTCCAAGTCGCCGCACTGCACTTGCTATGCGCTGGTTGGTTGATTATTCACGTGGCCGTGGCGAGAAGTCTATGCGTCAGCGTTTGGCTGGTGAAATTATCGATGCTTCGCAGGGCAAAGGTTCTGCAGTTAAGAAGCGTGAAGACGTGCATCGCATGGCAGAAGCTAACAAAGCGTTCTCGCACTACCGTTTCTAAAACGGTGCTATTGAATCCATACCCAGGTGAGCATTGTGGCACGTAAAACGCCAATTTCCAGATATCGCAACATCGGTATTTGCGCCCATGTAGATGCGGGCAAAACAACAACTACCGAGCGAGTACTGTTTTACACTGGCCTATCTCATAAGATTGGCGAAGTGCACGATGGTGCGGCGACTATGGATTGGATGGAGCAGGAGCAGGAGCGTGGTATTACCATTACTTCTGCTGCTACCACGTGCTTCTGGGCTGGAATGCAGCAGCAATTTGAGCAGCATCGCGTCAATATTATCGACACCCCTGGCCATGTTGACTTCACTATTGAGGTGGAGCGTTCGCTGAGGGTTCTCGATGGTGCTGTTGTGGTGTTGTGCGGTTCCTCTGGGGTGCAGCCACAGACTGAAACAGTATGGCGTCAAGCAAATAAGTATGAAGTTCCACGCATGGTATTCGTCAATAAGATGGATCGTGCTGGTGCGGATTTTGAGCGTGTTATTGCGCAACTGCGCGTTCGTTTGGGCGCAAATGCAGTCCCGATGCAGATGACTATCGGTAGCGAAGAAGAATTTCGTGGTGTTGTCGATCTTGTTAAAATGAAAGCCATTATTTGGAGTGAGGCTGATCAGGGGATGACCTTCGCATACGAGGAGATACCCACTGAGATGCTCGCTCTGTGCGAGAAGATGCGTGAATTCATGGTTGAGGCTGCAGCAGAGTCTAGCGATGAGTTGATGGAGAAATACCTCGACGGCGAAGAGCTGAGTGAAGACGAAATTAAAGCGGGTATTCGCAAGCGTACAATCGCTAACGAAATCGTCCCGGTATTTGGTGGTTCGGCGTTCAAAAACAAAGGCGTTCAAGCGGTTCTCGATGGGGTGATTGAATACATGCCGTCACCGGCCGATGTTAAGGCAATTGAAGGTACTCTGGACGATAAGAACGAAACCCCGGCCACTCGGGTAGCTGATGATGAGGCGCCTTTTGCGGCGCTGGCCTTTAAGATAGCGACTGATCCATTTGTTGGCACCTTAACTTTCTTCCGTGTTTATTCCGGTAAGTTGGAGAGTGGCACTGCAGTTGTTAATTCGGTTAAGGGTAAAAAGGAACGCGTTGGGCGTATGGTGCAGATGCATGCGAACGACCGTCAAGAAATTAAAGAAGTGTTGGCGGGTGATATTGCGGCGGCTATTGGCCTGAAAGATGTCACCACCGGCGATACTTTGTGTGATCCGAATAACGTCATTATTTTAGAGCGTATGGAATTCCCTGAGCCGGTGATTTCGGTGGCTGTTGAGCCGAGAACGAAAGCCGATCAAGAGAAGATGGGGGTTGCGCTGGGTAAATTGGCGCAAGAGGACCCCTCTTTTCGGGTTAAAACCGACGAAGAAACCGGTCAGTGTATTATTTCTGGAATGGGTGAGCTTCATCTCGATATTTTGGTTGATCGTATGCGGCGCGAGTTTGGCGTTGAGGCAAATATTGGTAAGCCTCAGGTCGCCTATCGCGAAGCTATTCGCAATACCTGTGAGATTGAGGGCAAGTTTGTTCGTCAATCAGGCGGTCGAGGCCAATTCGGTCACGTTTGGATTCGGTTTGAGCCTGGCGAGGATGCGAATGCTGAGGGGCTGGAGTTTGTCAGCGAAATTGTTGGCGGCGTTGTTCCCAAAGAATATATCCCTGCAATCGAAAAGGGGATTGCTGAGCAGATGCAAAATGGCGTCTTGGCCGGCTATCCACTGCTCGGTTTAAAGGCAACCGCGTACGATGGTTCCTACCATGATGTCGACTCAAATGAGATGGCGTTCAAGGTGGCGGCGTCGATGGCGACAAAAAGACTGGCGCAAGTCGGTGGCGCGGTGCTGTTAGAGCCGGTTATGAAGGTTGAAATTATCACGCCCGAAGCGAATATGGGTGATGTGGTTGGTGATTTAAACCGCCGTCGCGGCATAATTCTCGGCATGGATGAGTGTGTGTCCGGCAAGGTGATTAATGCGCAAGTGCCGCTGGCAGAGATGTTCGGTTATGCGACTGATCTGCGCAGCGCAACCCAAGGTCGTGCAACATTTACGATGGAGTTTGATAAGTATTTCGAAGCGCCGCGTAATGTCGCCGAAGAAATCATGGCAAAGAACAGAGCTTAATTTTTTAATAATCTTTATGCGAGGAATAAACCGTGGCTAAGGAAAAGTTTGAACGTAATAAGCCCCATTTGAATGTGGGCACCATTGGTCACGTTGACCATGGTAAAACCACGCTGACCGCAGCACTGACGCGCGTATGTGCAGAGGTGTTTGGTGGTAAAGCAGTGGCGTTTGATGGTATCGATAACGCACCGGAAGAGCGTGAGCGCGGTATTACAATTGCGACGTCGCACGTTGAGTATGACTCAAGCAAGCGTCACTACGCACACGTAGACTGCCCAGGTCACGCTGACTACGTTAAGAACATGATTACTGGTGCTGCACAGATGGATGGCGCTATTTTGGTATGTGGCGCGACTGACGGCCCGATGCCTCAGACTCGTGAGCACATCCTGCTGTCACGTCAGGTTGGCGTACCTTACATTATTGTATTTCTGAATAAAGCAGACTTGCTTGCGGAAGATTGCGGCGGTGTAGGCAGCGAAGAATACAATGAAATGCTTGAGTTGGTAGAAATGGAGCTGCGCGAGCTGCTCGATATGTACGATTTCCCAGGCGACGACACCCCAATCATTGCAGGTTCTGCGCTGATGGCGTTGAACGGTCAAGATGAGAACGAGCTGGGCACAACTGCGGTAGCGAAATTGATTGAGGCTTTGGATAACTACATTCCACAGCCAGAGCGTGCGGTAGATCTGCCGTTCTTGATGCCGATAGAAGACGTATTCTCAATTTCTGGTCGCGGTACTGTGGTAACCGGTCGTATTGAGCGCGGCATTCTGCGTACTGGTGACGAGATCGCTATCATCGGTATCCGCGACACCACCAAGTCTACTTGTACTGGTGTTGAGATGTTCCGCAAGCTGCTTGACGAAGGTCGCGCTGGCGAGAACGTTGGTGTGTTGCTGCGTGGTACTAAGCGCGACGACGTAGAGCGTGGTCAGGTACTGGCTAAGCCGGGCTCAATTACGCCACACACTCGTTTTGAAGCAGAAGTGTATGTGTTGTCGAAAGAAGAGGGTGGCCGTCACACGCCGTTCTTTAAAGGCTACCGTCCACAGTTCTACTTCCGCACCACGGATGTCACAGGCGCTTGTGAGTTGCCTGAAGGCACTGAAATGGTTATGCCTGGCGACAACGTTAAAATGGACGTGACATTGATTGCGCCCATCGCGATGGAAGAAGGTTTGCGTTTTGCAATTCGTGAGGGTGGCCGTACTGTTGGCGCTGGCGTTGTTGCTAAAATCGTAGAATAAACCGTCACGGCATAGGCGTGATTAGGTTTGTAAAAGGGGAGGCCTTGGGCTCCCCTTTCTTAATTGCAGAATATGTTTTTGGTTTTTGTTGGTGGTTGTGGTCTAAGTAGTGAAATATCCGAGATATATGATTGACAACGTCTCAGGATATCATTAATATTCCGCTTCCTTTTTTCGGGTTACTTCACGCGGATTCGTCGCGCTGGGCTCGGATTTATTTGGGATGGGAGTTTGATCAGGTGCAAAATCAACGGATTCGAATTCGTTTAAAGGCTTTTGATCACCGTCTGATTGATGCGTCTACGCAAGAGATTGTGGATACTGCAAAGCGTACTGGTGCGCAGGTAAGAGGTCCGATTCCTCTTCCTACTCGCAAAGAGCGTTTTACAATACTGGTCTCTCCGCATGTAAATAAGGATGCGCGTGATCAGTACGAGATCCGCACCCATAAGCGCATGCTGGACATCGTAGAGCCTACAGAAAAAACTGTAGACGCATTGATGAAGCTAGATTTGGCGGCTGGTGTAGAAGTTCAAATTAGTCTTGGCTAATTAAAACATTTTTTAATACTGAATTTTATTCAGACCCGCTCGGGGGCTGGCCCTGGGTTGTGTAACGCGCTTTACCGCGCGGCCATAGAGGGTGTTAGCCCCGTACACTGAGAGGTTGGAGCAATGACTATTGGTTTAGTCGGTCGTAAAAGCGGCATGACGCGCGTTTTTACAGAAGACGGCATATCTATTCCGGTAACGGTGATTGAGGTTAATCCCAATCGCGTTACTCGTGTCAAAGCAGATGATGTTGATGGCTATAATGCGATCCAGGTAACAGCTGGTGCGCGCAAGGCTTCACGTATCTCAAAAGCAGAAGCAGGGCACTTCGCTAAAGTTGGTGTAGAAGCTGGCCGTGGTCTGTGGGAATTTCGTTTGAAGCAAGGTGAAGCGAGCCCGGAAATCGGCGCTGAGCTAACCGTTGCTATATTCGAAGCTGGTCAGAAAGTTGACGTGACTGGGCAGTCTAAGGGTAAGGGTTTTCAGGGCGGCATTAAGCGCTGGAACTTCCATATGCAAGACGCTACTCACGGTAACTCATTATCGCATCGTGTACTTGGTTCTATCGGCCAATGTCAAACGCCAGGTCGCGTTTGGAAAGGCAAAAAGATGGCCGGTCACATGGGTGCAGAGCAGGTTACTGTTCAGACTCTTGAAGTTGTTCGTGTGGACGCTGAACGCAACTTGATCTTGGTCAAGGGTGCTGTTCCAGGTGCTCCAGGTGGTGACGTGTTTGTGCGTCCCGCTGTAAAAGCTAAAAAATCCTAGGGGGCGATGCAGTGGAATTAAGTATTGCGAAACCCGGCAACGGGGCTGCGGCGGGAACGGTTCAGGTATCTGACGTTACTTTTGCTCGTGAGTTTAACGAAGATCTGGTGCACCAAGTTGTTGTAGCTTATATGGCTGGTGCTCGTCAGGGAACTCGTGCTCAGAAAACGCGTTCTGATGTTCGTGGTGGCGGTAAAAAGCCATGGCGTCAGAAGGGTACTGGTCGTGCTCGTGCAGGTACTATTCGTTCGCCAATATGGCGTGGCGGTGGTGTTACCTTTGCAGCAAGACCACAAGATCATAGTCAAAAAGTTAACCGCAAAATGTATCGTGCAGCAATTTGCACGATCCTTTCAGAGCTGGCTCGGCAAGAGCGCCTGATTGTGGTTGAAGAGTTTACTTTGGAAGAGCCAAAAACCAAGTTGCTAATAAAGTCACTCGGCGATTACGGTCTTAAGGGCGCTCTTGTAGTGACCGAAGAAGTAAACGGTAATTTGTATCTGGCGGCACGCAACCTCCATGATGTCGACGTTCGCGATGTAAGCGGCGTAGACCCCGTCAGCCTGATTGGCTACGAGAAAGTGGTTGTGACTGTTGCTGCATTGAAAAAGTTTGAGGAGCTGTTGGGATGAATACAGAGCGCATCTATAAGGTACTGCTCGGCCCGCACGTTTCTGAAAAAAGTGCAGCCAGTGCTGAGCTGAGTAACCAGGTAGTATTTAAAGTATTACCGACTGCCAGCAAGCTTGAAATCAAAAAAGCGGTTGAAAAACTTTTTAAGGTTGATGTGTTGAACGTTCGCACTGTCAACGTTAAGGGTAAAGTAAAGCGTAATCGTTTTGGTTTGAGCAAAAAATCGAACTGGAAAAAGGCGTATGTTAGCCTTGCGCAGGGTCAAGATATCGACTTTGCGGTCGCTGAATAAGTCTGGAGTTTAGTCAAATGGCAATTGTTAAAAGTAAACCGACTTCTCCCGGCCGTCGCTTTGTCGTCAGGGTTGTAAATCCTGATTTGCACAAAGGTGCGCCGCACAAGCCGCTGCTTGAGAGTCAGTCGCGCAATGGTGGCCGTAATAACAACGGTCGCATCACTACTCGTCATATTGGTGGTGGTCATAAGCAGCATTACCGTTTAATTGATTTTAAGCGGAATAAAGATGGTATTCCTGCGCGTGTAGAGCGTTTAGAGTATGATCCAAACCGCACCGCGTTCATTGCTTTGGTAATGTATGCAGACGGTGAGCGTCGTTATGTGATCGCACCTAAGGGTGTGTCAGCAGGTGACGAGATTGTTTCAGGTGATGCGTCGCCGATTAAGCCAGGCAATGCTCTGCCTCTGCGCAACATCCCAGTGGGTAGTACAATCCACTGTGTTGAAATGAAGCCCGGCAAAGGCGCGCAGTTGGCGCGTAGTGCAGGTACTTCGGCTCAGCTGGTTGCGCGTGACGGTCAATACGTTACGATTCGGTTGCGTAGCGGTGAGACCCGTAAGGTATTGTCTGAGTGCAAAGCAACATTGGGTGAAGTATCCAACAGCGAGCATAGCTTGCGTAAGTTGGGTAAAGCTGGTGCATCGCGCTGGCGTGGTGTTCGTCCTACCGTTCGCGGTGTGGCAATGAACCCGGTTGATCACCCGCATGGTGGTGGTGAAGGTCGTACTTCTGGTGGTCGTCATCCCGTATCTCCTTGGGGTATGCCGACTAAAGGGTATAAGACTCGTAAAAATAAGCGTACAGACAAACTAATCGTTCGTCGTCGCGGCAAATAAGCTGCTTAGATGATCGTTAGAGTAAAGAGGATAAGCTTGTGCCACGTTCATTAAAAAAAGGTCCGTTTGTCGATCTTCATTTGTTGAAGAAGGTTGAAGTAGCGGTAGAAAAAAACGATCGTCGCCCCATTAAAACGTGGTCGCGTCGCTCCATGATTCTGCCTGAAATGGTAGCTCTGACCATCGCTGTTCATAACGGTCGTCAACATGTCCCAGTTATTATCTCTGAGGATATGGTAGGGCACAAATTGGGTGAATTTGCCGCGACTAGGACCTACAAGGGTCACGTGGCCGATAAAAAGGCCAAGCGTTAAGCTTGCGCCGGGAGAGGCTTTGAAGATGGAAGTAGCGGCACGTTTAAAAGGCGCAAGAATTTCTGCTCAGAAAGTTCGTTTGGTTGCTGACCAAATTCGCGGAAAGGGTGTTGAGGAATCGCTGGATCTGTTGACGTTCAGCTCTAAGAAAGCGGCGAGCATTATTAAGAAAGTGCTTAACTCCGCAATCGCCAACGCTGAGCACAATGAAGGCGCGGATGTTGATGAGTTAAAGGTTACAACGATTTTTGTAGATGAGGGCTCGACAATGAAGCGCCTTCGTCCACGTGCAAAAGGTCGTGCGGATCGGATTCTGAAAAGATCTTGTCATATTACGATTAAAGTTGCTGACAGCGAAGGCTAGCTAGGAGAGACCACATGGGTCAGAAAGTACACCCGACCGGCATCCGGCTGGGGATCGTTAAAGAACATAATTCCGTTTGGTACGCTAGTGGTAAGAACTACGCTGCGCATCTGATAATGGATCTTGAGGTACGTGAGATGCTTGAAAAGCGCCTCGCACATGCTTCTGTAAGCCGTATTGTTATTGAGCGTCCGGCACAAACTGCACGCATCACGATTCACACAGCGCGTCCTGGTATCGTTATCGGTAAAAAGGGCGAGGATGTCGACAAACTCCGTAAAGAGTTGTCAGTGAAAATGGGTGTGCCAGTTCATATCAACATCGAGGAGATCCGCAAGCCGGATCTGGAAGCGAAGTTGGTTGCCATGAACGTCGCTCAGCAACTTGAACGTCGTGTAATGTTCCGTCGCGCCATGAAGCGTGTGGTACAGAATGCGATGCGCCAAGGCGCAGAAGGCATCAAGGTACAGGTTAGTGGGCGTGTCGGCGGTGCAGAAATTGCCCGTACCGAGTGGTATCGCGAGGGGCGTGTGCCATTGCACACACTGCGCGCTGATATTGACTACGCGGCACACGAAGCAGCTACGACTTACGGCATCATTGGTGTCAAAGTATGGATCTTCAAGGGTGAAATCCTTGGAACCAGAAAAGAAGCGGTCGAAGCTAAGGCTAAGAAAGGTTCAGAGTAAGGGTTACGCAAATGTTACAGCCGAAGCGCACAAAGTTTCGCAAGCAACACAAAGGTCGCAACCGTGGTCTGGCAGAACGCGGTAGTCGGGTCAGTTTTGGCGAGTTTGGCCTAAAAGCAATTGGCCGCGGTCGTCTTACAGCTCGCCAGATTGAGGCGGCTCGTCGTGCAATGACGCGTCACATCAAGCGGGGTGGAAAGATCTGGATTCGAGTTTTCCCAGACAAGCCAATTACCGAAAAGCCTCTGGAAGTTCGTCAGGGTAAAGGTAAGGGTAATGTTGAGTACTGGGTTGCGCAGATTCAGCCAGGTAAAGTCTTGTACGAAGTAGAAGGCGTTACTGAAGAGTTGGCGCGTGAAGCATTCGCCCTGGCGGCAGCAAAAATACCGCTGCAGACTGCCTTTGTTAGACGAGTGGTGATGTGATGAATGCTTTAGAATTACGCGATAAATCAGTTGAAGATCTTAATGCTCAACTGTTGCAGTTGTTTGAAGAGCAATTCAAGCTGCGTATGCAAAAGAGTACGGGCCAGTTATCGCAGACGCATTTACTGAAGAAAACTCGTCAGGAAATTGCACGCGTTAAAACTGTGCTCCAGGAAAAGGCAGGTAATTAAAATGTCAGAAGCAGCAAAAAGTGCTCGTACAGCCACTGGTAAGGTCGTCAGTGACAAGATGGATAAAACCATTACTGTACTGATTGAGCGTCGGGTTAAGCACCCTATTTACGGTAAGTACATTACGCGCTCGTCGAAAGTTCACGCTCATGATGAAAAGAATGAGTGCAAAATTGGTGATGTAGTGACAGTTTGCGAAACACGTCCAGTATCCAAGTTGAAAACTTGGGCATTGATAAGTGTTGATGTGACGGCTACCCAGGTTTAATTTCACCGGCGGCCCTTGTGCAATCGCTTGATGCACTGTTGACTGGTTTGGAGTAAGAAATGATTCAAACAGAAAGCTATTTAGAAGTTGCAGATAATAGTGGCGCGCGTCGCGTTATGTGCATCAAGGTGCTTGGCGGCTCACATCGTCGCTATGCACGAGTCGGCGATCTGATCAAAGTCACTGTCAAAGAGGCTATTCCTCGCGGCAAAGTGAAAAAAGGTCAGGTAATGACAGCTGTTGTAGTTCGTACTAGGAAAGGTGTTCGTCGTGGTGACGGTTCGCTGATCAAGTTTGACGATAACGCTGCAGTGTTGCTAAACAATAACAACGCACCTATCGGCACCCGTATTTTTGGTCCGGTAACGCGTGAATTGCGTGGCGAGAAGTTCATGAAGATTATCTCTTTGGCACCGGAAGTTCTTTAGTAACTGGGTGTAAAGAGAGGGCTGAGGTTAAGGTTATGCGTAAAATTAAGCGTGAAGACGAAATTATCGTCTTAACCGGTAAAGACAAAGGTAAGCGCGGCGTTGTCCAAAAAGTAATGGATAATAATAAGCTGATGGTTGCTGGTATTAACATGATTAAGAAACACCAGCGTCCAAACCCGCAGTTGGGAGTGGCCGGTGGTATCGTCGAGAAAGAGGCGCCGATTCAAGTTTCAAATGTTGCGATTTATAACCCGACCAGTAAAAAGGCGGATCGCGTGGGCTTTAAGGTGGCCGAAGACGGCAGCAAGACCCGCATTTTTAAATCTAGCGGCGAAGCGGTTGACGCGTAGGGGTTAGTGTAAAATGGCACGATTAGGTGAGCTATACCAAAACGAGTTACGGGCTAAGCTGATAGAAGAGCTTTCTTTAGCTAACCCTATGGAAGTTCCGCGTATCACCAAGATCACTCTTAATATGGGTGTTGGTGAGGCAGCTGGCGACAAAAAAGTCCTGGAAGCAGCGCTTACAGACTTGTCGAAAATTGCAGGTCAGAAGCCGGTAGTTACGTTGGCGCGCAAATCAATTGCGGGCTTTAAGATTCGTGACGGTTGGCCGATTGGTTGTAAGGTGACCCTTCGTGGCGCCCAGATGTACGAATTTTTGGATCGTTTGGTCAGTGTTGCGATTCCGCGTGTTCGAGATTTTCGCGGTGTGAGCCCGAAGTCTTTCGACGGTCGTGGTAATTTTGCAATGGGTGTGACCGAGCAGATCATATTTCCAGAAATTGATTACGATAAAGTTGATACACTGCGCGGTCTGGATATCACCATAACCACTACCGCTCGCAACGACGATGAAGGTCGTGCGCTGTTAAAAGCGTTTAACTTTCCGTTTAAAGGTTAAGGGGTAGGGGAATATGGCAAAGCAGTCTATGAAGGCGCGTGAATTAAAACGCACCCAAACTGTAAAAAAATTCGCTGCAAAGCGCACTGAGCTAAAAGCTATTATCGTCAGTGTGTCTGCTAGCGATGAAGAAAAGTGGGATGCGCAGGTTAAACTGCAGAAGCTTCCGCGTGACGCGAGTCCTTCTCGCCAGCGTCGTCGCTGCCAGATTACTGGCCGTCCACACGGTGTTTACCGCAAGTTTGGTCTTTGCCGTAACCAGCTCCGTCAAGCCGCAATGCGCGGTGATGTCCCCGGCTTAGTTAAGGCTAGCTGGTAAAATTGAGAATTTTGCTGTCGCTGGCATTAGCCGCGGCGCTTAACGGGAGCAAAACATGAGCATGCAAGACCCTTTAGCGGATATGCTGACACGCATCCGCAACGCTCAGATGGCAGGTAAAACTGCTGTTAAAATGCCGTCATCTAAATTGAAAGTATCTGTTGCTAAGGTGCTTGAAGATGAAGGCTATGTCGCCGGTTCACGGGTTGAAGAGCAAGGTGGCAAGGCAGAGCTGACGGTAGATTTAAAATATCATCAGGGTAAGCCAGTTATCGCTGAAATCAGTCGCGTAAGTCGCCCTGGTCTCCGCGCTTACGCAGGTAAAGATGAATTGCCATCAGTACGTGCAGGGCTGGGTATCGCTATAGTGTCAACCAGTCATGGCGTAATGACTGATCGCGCAGCAAGAGCTGCCGGTGTTGGCGGCGAAGTGCTTTGCACTGTTTTCTAAAGCGACAGTTTAAAGAGTTCTTAACATGTCAAGAGTAGCGAAAAGTCCGGTGACTATCCCCTCAGGGGTTGAAGTCAAACTCGACACCAGCAACATCTCTGTAAAGGGCAAGAACGGCACGTTGGTTATGCCGTTGCACCAGTCTGTAGAGATCAAGCAGGAAGGCGAGTTGTTAATATTTTCAGCGCGTGAAGGCGCGAAAGATGGTTGGGCAATGGCAGGTACCACTCGCTCACTGACTAACAATATGGTTGTTGGTGTGAGTCAAGGTTTTCAGCGTAAGCTGGTCCTTAACGGTGTTGGTTACCGTGCCAAGTCAAATGGCAAGTCTATAAATTTGGTGCTGGGTTTTTCGCATCCGATCGACTATGACTTACCAGAAGGTGTTACCGTCGAAACCCCAACACAGACTGAAATTGTGTTGAACGGTACAGACAAACAGATTTTGGGTAAGGTAGCGGCCGAAATCCGCGCGTTCCGTCCGCCAGAGCCTTACAAGGGCAAGGGTGTTCGTTACGCGGAAGAAAACGTCCGTCGTAAAGAAGCGAAGAAAAAGTAAAGGCAAGGTTATGAGCGATAAGAAAGTTTCAAGATTACGTCGTGCTCGCCGCGCTCGCTTTAAAATGCGTGAGCTACGCGCCGTACGTTTGAGCATTCACCGCACACCACGCCACATGTATGCGCAGCTTATTGCAGCATCCGGTGACGTTGTGTTGGCGAGTGCATCTACACTAGATAAAGATTTGCGTGCTGGAGCGACCGGTAATGTCGCGGCAGCCGCTAGTGTGGGCAAGTTGATCGCTGACCGTGCGAAAGCCGCAGGCGTGACAAAGGTCGCTTTTGACCGCAGTGGATTTAAATTCCACGGCCGTGTCAAAGCGCTGGCAGATGCTGCCCGTGAAGGTGGTTTGGAATTCTAAGGTTTTAGGCGATGGCGTATAACGATCAGAAAGACAAAGCAAACACAGAAGGCCTGCAAGAGAAGCTTGTCCAGGTAAACCGTGTTGCAAAAGTGGTCAAAGGTGGCCGCATTTTCAGCTTCACTGCTCTTACGGTAGTGGGTGACGGAAGTGGTAAAGTCGGCTTCGGTCGCGGAAAAGCACGCGAAGTGCCTGTTGCTATCCAGAAAGCGATGGAAGCAGCGCGCCGCAATATGGTTCAAGTAGATATCAAGGGTGACACCATTCAGTACGCCGTAAAAGGTCGTCATGGTGCTTCTAAGGTCTACATGCAGCCAGCATCTGAAGGTACTGGCGTTATTGCCGGTGGTGCGATGCGATCGGTGCTAGAAATTGCTGGTATTCATAACGTATTGGCCAAGTGCTACGGTTCTACAAACCCGGTAAACGTGGTTCGTGCAACTATTAAAGCACTGGAAAGTGTTTCCTCTCCAGAAGAAGTCGCAACAAAACGCGGCAAAACTGTTGAAGAAATCTTGGGCTAAGACACAGGCAGGATTTGCTATGAACAAGATTAAAGTCACACTAGTTCGTTCTGTTACAGGACGACTTAAGTCGCACAAGGCCTGTGTTGCTGGTCTTGGCTTGCGCCGTATCCGTCACACTGTTGAAGTAGAAGATACTCCATCAGTGCGCGGTATGATTAATAAGGTCAACTATTTAGTACGTGTTGAGGGATAAGTGATGAGCGATATGCGTTTAAACACGCTGAGCCCGGCGCCCGGCCGAGTTAAAGATGGCAAACGGGTAGGTCGTGGTATCGGTAGTGGCTTGGGTAAAACCGCAGGTCGTGGTCACAAAGGTCTGAAGTCTCGTTCAGGTGGCAGCGTGCGTCCAGGTTTTGAAGGCGGCCAAATGCCGTTGCAAAAGCGTTTGCCTAAGTACGGCTTCACCTCGCGTTTGTCTCGCGTTACTGCTCAAATCCGCACGGCGGAATTGATGGCAGTCACTGACGATGTAATCGATTTAGATGCGCTTAAGCGTGCTGATTTAATTAACAGCAATATTGAACGTGCCAAGATCTTTTTGTCGGGTGATCTGAACAAAGCAGTTACTGTGAAAGGTTTGGCAGTAACTAAAGGCGCTCGCGAAGCTATTGAAAAAGCTGGCGGCAAAGTCGAGGAATAAGGCGAACTTAAATGGCGAAGCCCAATCCACAAGCAGCTGGTAAACAATCAGGAATGGGCGAGCTTATGGCTCGCCTCCGTTTTTTACTGCTAGCGATAATTGTTTATCGCATCGGTACGCATATACCGGTGCCAGGTATTAATCCGGATCAGCTCGCCGCATTGTTCAATCAAAACCAAGGTACGGTTCTTGGTTTGTTTAATATGTTCTCGGGCGGTGCCTTAGAGCGTATGAGTATTCTGGCGCTTGGTATTATGCCCTATATCTCTGCATCGATTATTATGCAGTTGATGTCGGCGGTTAGCCCAACATTAGAAGCTTTGAAAAAAGAAGGCGAAGCTGGCAGGCGGCAGATTAGTCAATACACTCGTTACTTGACGGTGGTGCTTGCACTGCTTCAGGGAACCGGTATGACAGTGGGCCTAGCTAACCAAGGCTTGGCTTACAGCCCAGACTTCACGTTTTATTTTGTTTCGGTAGTGTCATTGGTCACCGGCGCCATCTTTATGATGTGGTTGGGTGAGCAGTTAACGGAGCGCGGTGTAGGCAACGGCATATCAATGCTGATATTTGCAGGAATTGTAGCGGGGTTGCCATCGGCAGTTGGCCAATCTTTAGAGCAGGCGCGCCAAGGCGAATTGAATATTTTGGTTCTGCTGGCAGTGTTGGTTCTGGCGATAGCGGTTGTGTATTTAGTAGTGTTCATCGAGCGTGGGCAGCGGCGTATTACAGTTAATTATGCTAAGCAGCAGCGCGGAAATAAGATGTACCAGGCGCAGTCTAGCCATTTACCGATGAAAGTGAATATGGCCGGTGTTATACCAGCGATTTTCGCGAGTTCTATTTTGTTGTTCCCCGCGTCTATTGCGCAGTGGGTTGGGCAAAGTGGAGAAGGTATGGAGTGGTTGCAAGATGTTGCCTTGGCGATTGGGCCGGGTCAGCCTCTTAACATATTACTGTTTACTGCTTTGATCGTATTTTTCTGTTTCTTCTATACCGCATTGATGTTTAATCCGGACGAAGTGGCAGATAACTTGAAACGGTCAGGTGCGTTTTTACCAGGAATTCGTCCTGGTAAGCAAACCGCGAACTATATAGACGGCGTGTTAACCCGTTTAACCATGTTTGGCTCTTTGTATATTGCCGGCGTGTGTTTGTTACCGCAGTTTTTGGTTGTTATGTGGAATGTGCCGTTTTATCTCGGTGGCACCTCACTGTTGATCGTTGTGGTTGTAGTGATGGACTTTATGGCTCAGGTTCAGTCTCACCTGATGTCCCAGCAGTACGACTCAGTCTTGAAAAAGGCTAATTTGAAGAATTACGGCGGTGGTGCGCGTTAAAGCTCACTAACCTGATGGCTTGTTTGGAGTATCAAAATGAAAGTACGTGCATCGGTAAAGACAATTTGCCGCAACTGTAAAATCGTTCGTCGTAAAGGTGTGGTTCGGGTTATTTGTAGCGTTGAACCACGTCATAAACAGCGACAGGGCTAAGCAATTCGGTATCGGGGTTGTTTTTCAATCTCGGTGCGGGTAGACTACTGCGCCTTTCGTGCAGCCGTTAACCGCTTTCCGGTCATTGCTAAGCGTTAAAAGAATTGGGCTTAATTGGAGTAACCTGAATGGCTCGTATTGCAGGTGTCAACATACCAGATAACAAGCATGCTGTTATTTCGTTGACCTATATATATGGCGTTGGCCTCACACGTGCTAAAGCACTGTGCGCCAAAACAACAATAGCTGAAGACGCGAAAATCAGTTCTTTGTCTGAAGAGCAGCTCGATGCACTTCGTGGCGAAGTCGCAAAACTGTCTGTAGAAGGCGACTTACGTCGTACAGTTTCTATGAACATTAAGCGTTTACTAGATTTGGGCTGCTACCGCGGCATGCGTCATCGTAAAGGTCTGCCGCTTCGCGGTCAGCGTACTAAGACTAATGCGCGAACGCGTAAGGGTCCACGTAAGCCGATTCGTAAGTAATTTAAAGGCAGAATTCCTTTAGTGTAGCTACACCACTTGTGTAGTGTTGATATTAGAGTTGGATATAGAATATGGCCAAACCAGGCAAGCAAGCTCCACGAAAAAAGGTCAAAAAGACCGTCGTGGACGGTGTTGCGCATGTACATGCGTCATTTAATAACACCATTATCACTATTACAGATCGTCAAGGTAATACGCTGAGCTGGGCAACAGCCGGTGGCAGCGGTTTCCGTGGCTCTCGTAAAAGTACTCCTTTCGCCGCACAGGTTGCTGCAGAACGCGCCGGTAACGCTGCGAAGGATTACGGTTTGAAAAATCTAGATGTTCAAGTTAAGGGTCCCGGTCCAGGACGTGAGTCTGCTGTACGTGCCTTAAATAACTGTGGCTACAAGATTACAAACATCACTGACGTGACGCCTATTCCACATAATGGTTGCCGTCCTCCTAAGAAACGTCGCGTTTAATTAACAGTTGAGGAATACAGAAAATGGCTAGATATTTGGGCCCAAGCTGTAAATTATCCAGACGGGAAGGTACTGACCTTTTCTTGAAGAGTGGTGTTCGTCCGCTGGATTCTAAGTGTAAAGCTGAAACTGCACCGGGTATGCATGGTGCACGTCGTGGTCGTCTTTCTGACTACGGTGTTCAGTTGCGTGAGAAACAAAAAGTCCGTCGTATGTACGGCGTACTAGAAAAGCAATTCCGTGCTTACTATACAAAAGCTGCTCGCCGTAAAGGCGCAACAGGTGAGAACTTGTTGCAACTTTTGGAAGGCCGTTTAGATAACGTGGTTTACCGTATCGGTTTTGGCTCTACACGTGCCGAGTCACGTCAGCTAGTGTCACATAAATCAGTATTGGTAAATGGCAAGACAGTTAACGTACCGTCTTATCAGGTGCAGGCTGGTGATGTTGTTAGTGTTCGTGAGAAATCTAAAGTCCAGTTGCGGATTCAATCTGCAATTGCTCTTGCTGCGCAGCGTGGCGATGTTTCTTGGATTGATATAAACGCCACCAAAATGGAAGGTGTCTTCAAGAATGCTCCAGATCGTAGCGACTTGTCTTCTGAGATCAACGAGCAACTGATCGTTGAGCTTTACTCGAAGTAAGTTAAACTCCGGACAAATCACTACAGGTGACCTATGCAAAGTGCTGTCAATGAATTTCTAACTCCACGCGTTATCCAAGTTGAAGAATTTGGACAAACGCGTGCGAAGGTGACCCTTGAGCCACTAGAGCGTGGATTTGGTCACACCTTGGGTAATGCTTTGCGCCGTATTTTGCTTTCTTCGATGCCGGGATGTGCGGTAACTGAAGTAGAGATCGACGGCGTGTTGCACGAATACAGTGCTATTGAAGGTGTTCAGGAAGACGTTATTGAAATCCTGCTTAACCTTAAAGAAGTCGCTGTGATCATGCACGGTAAAGATCAAGCTACCTTAGTTCTTAACAAAAAAGGCCCTGGCGTGGTCACTGCCGGCGATATTCAAACTGATCATGAGATTGAAATCGTTAATACTGACCACGTTATTGCGAATCTGAACGATGATGGCGAGATTAATATGCGCCTTACTATCGCTCGAGGTCGCGGTTATGTGCCAGCTGATGCTCGAGATAACGCTGAAGAAGAGTCTCGTTCAATTGGTCGCTTGCAGCTAGATGCTAGCTACAGCCCGATCAGCCGTGTTAGCTACGTAGTGGAGAGCGCGCGCGTTGAGCAGCGTACTGATTTCGATAAATTGGTTTTGGATCTTGAAACCAATGGCACTATCGATCCTGAAGAAGCAATTCGTCGTGCAGCAACAATTCTGCAACAGCAGCTCGCAGTGTTTGTTGATCTGGAAAGCGAAGGTGAGAACGAGCCTTCACGCGAAGAGAACGAAGTAGATCCTATTCTGCTGCGTCCGGTTGATGATCTTGAATTGACTGTGCGTTCAGCTAACTGCTTGAAAGCAGAAAATATCTACTATATCGGTGACTTGGTGCAGCGTACAGAAGTTGAACTTCTGAAGACGCCAAACCTTGGCAAGAAATCACTGACAGAAATTAAAGATGTATTGGCGTCACGCGGGTTGTCTTTGGGTTTGCGCCTAGATAACTGGCCGCCAGCAAGTCTTAGAAACGACGACCGAGTTCTTGCGTAATTTCGCCAGATCTTTCGAATATTTTTGCTGAGATAGCAACGTTTATTAAAGGAAAAAGCCATGCGTCATCGTCATAGTGGCCGTCAATTAAACCGTAATAGCTCTCATCGTAAAGCGATGTTCCGCAACATGACGGCGTCGTTGGTTGAGCACGAAATGATTAAAACAACTCTGCCAAAAGCAAAGGAACTGCGTGGTTATGCAGAGCCTTTGATTACACTTTCTAAGGTAGACAGTGTAGCTAATCGTCGTCTTGCGTTTGCGCGTTTGCGTTGCGATGCTGCGGTAGGTAAATTATTTACTAATCTCGGCCCTCGTTATGAAGGTCGTCCCGGTGGCTATATCCGCATTATGAAATGCGGTCTGCGTACTGGCGACAAGGCACCAATGGCTTACGTAGAGTTGGTCGATCGTCCAGTGGTAGAAGAAGCTGACGACGAGTAAGTAGATGATTTTAAAAAAGCCGGCTGAAAAGCCGGCTTTTTTTTGTCTGCGTTTTTATCGTAAAGGGGTGCTGCGGGGCGATTAACTCCCCGCTGCGGCCTTGCGTGCGGCTGCAAGATTAAGAACATCCGCAAGAAAATGGCCGGTGTGCGACTGTGGCATTGATGCGACATCTTCCGGTGTGCCTTCGGCAATAATCAAGCCTCCACCGCTGCCACCTTCAGGGCCCAAGTCGACGATCCAGTCGGCAGTTTTAATTACATCCAGATTGTGCTCTATAACGACGACCGTATTGCCGTGGTCTCGCAAGCGATGCAGCACAGTAAGGAGTAATTGTATGTCTGCAAAGTGTAAACCAGTAGTGGGCTCGTCAAGAATGTAGAGCGTTTTACCGGTATCACGTTTGGAAAGTTCGCGGGCTAGTTTAACACGCTGCGCTTCACCGCCGGATAAGGTCGTTGCGGCCTGTCCTAAGCGTATATAACTTAAGCCAACGTCCATAAGGGTCTGGAGCTTTTTACTGATCGAGGGCACGTTCTCGAAAAAGCCGTTGGCGTCCTCCACGGTCATATCTAAGACTTCATGAATGTTCTTAGCTTTGTATAATATTTCAAGTGTTTCGCGATTGTAGCGTTGGCTACTGCAGACCTCGCAAGCGACATAAATATCAGGCAGGAAGTGCATTTCTACTTTGGTAACACCATCACCCTGGCAGGCTTCGCAGCGCCCGCCTTTTACGTTAAAGCTAAAGCGGCCGACTTTGTATCCGCGTGAACGAGCTTCTTGGGTTCCGGCAAATAATTCTCGGATCGGTGTGAAAATGCCAGTATAGGTAGCGGGATTTGATCTTGGCGTGCGACCAATGGGGCTCTGGTCGATGTCGATACATTTGTCGACATTGTTAAGCCCTGTTATGGACTCGTGTGCGGCTGCTGTTAATGTTGTTGCACCGTTGAGCTCTGTGGCGGCAACCGGGTACAGGGTGTGATTGATCAGTGTCGACTTCCCGGACCCCGAGACGCCGGTGATGCAGGTCATTAGTCCAAGCGGCAGAGTAAGGTCAACATTTTGGAGGTTGTTTCCGGTGGCGCCTTTTATATGCAGTGTTTTTTCTGGATTGAATGGATTGCGTTTTTCTGGAATGGCAATGGCCTTTTTACCTGATAGGTATTGGCCTGTTAGCGACTCTGGACTATTTAAGATGTCGTCAATATTACCCTGCGCTATTATTCGACCGCCATGCACACCCGCGCCGGGACCGATATCGATAATGTGGTCGGCGGTTCGGATTGCGTCTTCGTCATGCTCAACGACAATAACGGTATTGCCGATATCCCGAAGATGTCGCAGGGTTTTCAGTAACCTTTCGTTATCACGTTGATGCAGGCCGATAGATGGTTCGTCGAGGATATACATTACGCCCACAAGCCCTGCACCGATTTGACTGGCGAGCCTGATTCTTTGGGCCTCGCCGCCAGAGAGGGTGTCGGCACTGCGGTCAAGGGTAAGATAGTTCAAGCCCACGTCGACCAAGAAGCGCAGACGGTCGTTAATTTCTTTTAGTATTTTTTCGGCAATTTGAGCTTGTCGACCCTCTAGGGTAAGAGTGGTGAAATACTCGCGGGCTGCGCCGACTGGCATAGCAGCTATTTCAGGAAGGGTATTGTTGAGAATAAAGACGTTACGTGCTTCTTTTCTTAAGCGCGTGCCGGAGCAGTCTGGACAAGACTGGGTATTTAGGAATTTACTTAGTTCCTCGCGCACAGTTTGCGATTCGGTATCTTTGTAGCGTCTATCCATATTGGGGATAACGCCCTCAAACGGGTGTTTGCGTTGAAAGTTATCGCCCCGGTCGTTGATATAGGTGAAACTAATTTCTTCCGCATCGCTGCCAAAAAGAATTCGGCTGCGGTGTTCTTCGCTTAGAGACTCAAAGGGGGCGTCGACGTCAAAGCCATAGTGATCTGCGAGCGAGGTTAGCATGTGGAAATAATAAACGCTGCGACGATCCCAGCCGCGAATCGCGCCGGTCGAGAGACTGGCCTCTGGGTGTTGGATGATTCTGCTAGAGTCAAAAAACTGCTTCACGCCCAGACCGTCGCAGCTGCTGCATGCGCCGAGAGGGCTGTTAAACGAAAATAGTCGTGGCTCTAATTCTGCCAAACTATAGCCACATTGCGGGCAGGCGAATTTAGAGGAGAAAACCAATTCCGGGGCGCTGGCGTCGTCCATATAGGCAACGCGTGCCACGCCATCGGTCAGCTCCAGTGCGGTTTCAAACGACTCAGCTAGACGTTGGCCGATATCTTCTCGTACTTTAAATCGGTCTACCACCACTTCAACGGAGTGCTTCTTATTTTTGTCTAAGCTTGGTAGGTCGTCCAAGTCTGTGACGATGCCATTAATGCGCGCTCGAACAAAGCCTTGGCTTCGCAGTTTTTCAAAGGTATGTAGATGCTCACCCTTGCGATTTTGCACAACGGGGGCGAGTAGCATCATCTTGCTGCCTTCCGGCAGGGCCAGCACCGTATCGACCATTTGGCTAACGGTTTGCGCCGACAGTGCGGCGTTATGATCTGGGCAGCGTGGCTCTCCCGCGCGAGCAAACAATAACCGTAGGTAGTCGTAAATTTCGGTGATTGTACCGACAGTAGAGCGCGGGTTGTGCGACGTCGATTTCTGTTCAATGGATATCGCGGGAGATAAACCTTCAATATGATCGACGTCGGGCTTTTCCATCATCGACAAAAATTGCCGTGCGTAGGTAGATAGCGATTCTACATAGCGCCGCTGACCTTCTGCGTAAAGGGTGTCGAAGGCGAGGGATGATTTCCCTGACCCGGACAAGCCGGTAATAACCACCAGTTTGTCGCGGGGAATATCGATATCAATATTTTTTAAATTGTGGGTGCGGGCACCGCGAACGATAATCCGATCCATAGTATTCCCCAGCGTGGTAAACCAACCATTATACTGCGGGGGTGGAGTGGTGCGCAAAATAAGCTGGTGATATTTTATAGCGGTTTTTCAAGTGCGGTTAAGCTGGTAGAATTGGGAGATATTTATTCTTGTTTAGGATCCCTCCCTTGAATCATCACACGATGAGCGCAGCTGAGCGTCGTTCTGTTGCTTCTCTGGCGACATTGTATGCGTTTCGAATGCTCGGCTTATTTATGCTGTTGCCGGTCTTGAGCTTGTACGCAGGTGAATATGGCCATAGTACGCCGGTGCTAGTCGGTTTGGCACTGGGAATTTATGGCCTGGGGCAAGCGGCACTGCAAGTTCCCTTGGGAATGCTGTCGGACCGGATTGGTCGCAAGCCAGTCATTATTGCCGGCCTACTACTTTTCGCCGCCGGTGGTATTTTGGCCGCGAGTGCCGACAATATTATTACCGTTATCCTTGGTCGATTGCTGCAGGGCACTGGGGCAATTGCTAGTACCTTGACCGCATTACTTGCCGACTTAACCCGTGAGCAACACCGAACTAAGGCGATGGCGGCGATTGGGGTTAGCATTGGGGTGTCTTTTGCGCTAGCGATGGTCATAGGGCCGCTAGCTGCGGCAGCAATTGGAGTGTCGGGTTTATTTTTGCTCACTTCGTTATTGGCTGTGATCGGAGTATTTATCACCCTGTGGTTGGTGCCAACCCCGGACGTTGGTGGTTTGAATGCCGACAGCCAATCACTGCGGGGGCTATTGGGCCGCTGTTTGCAAGATCGTAATTTAATGCGCCTGAATCTGGGTATTTTTTCTTTACATGCGATGTTGATGGCGATATTTGTCGCAGTCCCGGGGCTGCTTGAGGGGCAAGGTCTGGTTCGGGATGACCATTGGAAGATGTATTTACCGGTTATGTTAGTGGCCTTTTTAGCTATGGTTCCGCTTATTATTCTTGCGGAAAAATATAATCGTATGAAGCAGGTCTTCCTGTCGGCGATTACCGCGATCATTGTGGTGCTGTCTGCTGCCACATGGTTTGCTTATGACTACTGGTATTTGGTTGTCATGATTACGGTATTCTTTGTCGCCTTCAACTTACTTGAAGCATCGCTACCGTCTTTAGTAAGTAAAACTGTTTGCCCCGGCGGTAAGGGTACTGCAATGGGGGTATATTCTACCTTTCAGTTTTTAGGCGCTTTTTTTGGTGGCGCCTTAGGCGGGGGGTTGTTGGGTCTTTGGGGTGGTTCTGCCTTATTTTTTGGAGCCGCTACTTTAGCCGGTGTCTGGTTGTTAGTGGCTTGGAATATGACGGTTCCTGCCAAGACAGATAATTTGGTTTTGGCTTGGAAATTTGGGTCATGGGACGCGGCGATATTGCGTCAAGAAGTATTACTAATACCGGGCGCCCTTGATATAACCGTGTTAGAAAGTGAGCAGTTAGCCTATTTGCGAGTGAGTCAGGACTTTAACCCTGCTTCACTGCCGGACGGCATACGGCTCGGCAGCTAATAGTTCTGGAATCCGGTATAGTTAACATTTTGCGGTCAATGTCCGCAGTTATAGAAATAATAGGAGGTGGCGCATGGCGCGTGGAGTGAATAAAGTTATTCTGGTTGGGAACTTAGGCCAGGATCCCGAAACCCGTTATATGCCATCTGGTGGCGCGGTAACTAATATTACTATTGCGACCAGTGAAACGTGGAAAGATAAACAGAGCGGTCAGCCTCAGGAGCGGACTGAGTGGCACAAAGTGGTATTTTTTAATCGCATAGCCGAGGTTGCCGGCGAGTTTTTAAAGAAAGGCTCAAAAGTTTACATCGAGGGCGCATTGCGCACTCGGAAATGGCAGGATCAGGGTGGGCAAGATCGTTATACCACAGAGATTGTTGCTGCAGAAATGCAGATGCTCGACGGCCGCGGTGGCTCTGGCGGTGGTGATAATTATAATGAGGGTAGTGGCTATGCCCCTCAGGCTCCAGCTCAGGCAGCGCCTCCTCAGGCGCCACGTCGGGCAGCACCTGCACCACAGCAAAATCAGGCGCCAGCACCAAGCTCACCACCAGCCGGTGGCTTTGATGATTTTGATGATGATATTCCATTTTAAAAAACACCATTGATCATAATGTAAAGTATTGCCCTGAAGGCCCCGCTAGTCGGGGCGTTTTTTATTAGGGTTTATAGCTTACTAGCTTGAATGTCTTGCGGACTTTGAGGGCTTTGGGTAATGTTGTTGGCTCTCAACCTATTGAATGCTGTGGAGGTGTGTGCAGTATTTGGCGTACTTGGTGCGATCCCTTTTATAACGTGTGAATATTTCTGTGAATGTAGTTTTAATTTCCCCTCCGGGTCCATTGAGCGAAGCCATCCGCAATCAACTAGCTATGCGGGAGAGGGCTCTCGTGACAATTGATGCTGATGATTTGTATACGGTTGATACGGCGTTGCTGCGCGACGCGATAGTGATTGATGCCGATGTTCTTGCATATTGCCAACTTATTGATGGTGTGTCTGATGAGTGTCATACCCGAAGGCTGGCGGCGCGTGAAAGTTTGCTAGAATCGTGCCGGGCGTTGGAAGTTCCCTATCTCTTTCTCAGTGATGGCAGGGTATTCGATGGTATTGCCGAGCAGCCCCATGATTACCTGGAGGCCGACGACATTGTGCCAGCAAGCTCGGCGGGAAAACAATTTGCAGAGTTTGAGGATTTGGTAATGAGCGTTGCTGAGCAGGGAGTAATACTGCGCACCGGTCCTTTAATTGCCGAAGAGGAAGGTAATTTTCTCGGTGACTGTCTGGTCACCATGCGAGAAGGTAAGGTGCTAGCGCTAAACGATTCTTTAATGAGTTGCCCTACACCTGTGGCTGATTTGGCCCGGGTTGTGTCGGGCATGGTTGATCAGTTGAGTTGCGGTGCGCCCTGTCGTGGGGTCTATCATTACAATAGCAGTGGTGTGGCCAGCGCCTACGAGTTTGCCGAGGTTGTTTGCGCATTTGCTTCTCAGTTTGTGGCGCCAGTGGCCGATATTGCAGTGGACGATGCAGGTGTCACCTGGACGCCGAGTGTGCCGGTGCTGTCTTGCGGTAAGGTCTTGCAAGATTTTGGGATAAAGCAGTTGCCTTGGCGGGCTTACCTGCCGCGTATGGTGCGAGCAGTATGTGAAGGGGTGAGTAAATGAGTAGTGAAAGTGCGTTTGTGCCGCTGAATATTGCGGTGTTAACAGTTTCTGATACCCGCGATGAAGACAGTGATAGCTCGGGTAAGTTTTTGCTTGAGGCGCTGACGGGTGCAGGTCATTCACTTGCTGATAAACAGATAGTAAAAGACGATATTTATCAAATTCGAGCGGTAATGTCTGCGTGGATCTACCGTGATGATATTCAAGTAGTATTGGTGACGGGTGGCACTGGCTTCTCCGGTCGGGATTCGACGCCAGAGGCGGTGTCGGTGCTATTTGATAAGCAAATTGACGGCTTTGGCGAAGTGTTCCGCGCTAGGTCTTTACAGGAAATTGGATCTTCTACAATTCAGTCCCGCGCCTTAGCTGGCCTGGCCAATAATACCGTTATATTTTGTGTGCCGGGCTCCACTGGCGCGTGTAAGACCGCTTGGCATGGCGTTATTTGTGAGCAGTTAGATAGCCGGCACCGCCCATGTAACTTCATAGGTGTTCTAAAAACCCGCCGAGATATGGGAGCTTAAGCATGGCCCTACGTTCCGTTGACGAGACTCTGCACTATCTTTTGGCGGACGCCCAAAAACGGGGCAACGAGTCGCGAGATTTAGCACAGTGCTTGGGCGCAGTGTTAGCGGCGGATGTGCTAGCCGAAAGTAATGTTCCGCCGGCTGATAATAGTGCAATGGACGGCTACGTGCTTCGTTTTCAAGATCTGGTACAAGGTGTCGCCATGCCGGTGAGTCAGCGTATTCCCGCTGGGGCGGTTGGCGAGACCTTGCTCCCGGGCACCGCCGCGCGGATTTTCACCGGCGCATTTATTCCAGCGGGCGCTGATACGGTTGTGGCTCAGGAGGACTGTGAGCAAGGCGACGGTGTGGTAACGGTAAATATCTCAGCAAGGAAGCGGCAACATATTCGCCCTTGCGGACAAGATATATCATCCGGGCAGTTGTTGTTGAAGGCGGGGCATCGTCTTCAAGCTGCCGATTTAGGCCTGCTGGCCTCTTTAGGCCTTTCCCATGTCGCAGTTTCTGCGGCCATTAAGGTCGCACTGATGTCGACCGGCGATGAATTGCGCGAGCCCGGTGACTCGCTGGAGTTGGGTCAGATATATAATTCTAATCGTCCAATGCTCGCCGCAATGATTCGCGCTTTGGGTTGTGAGGTGCTTGACTTCGGAATTGTCGCTGATGAACCGAATGTGACAAAAGCGGTATTATTACAGGCGCGTGATAGTGCTGATGTGGTTATCAGTAGTGGCGGCGTGTCGGTGGGTGAAGAGGATCATGTGAAGGCGCAGGTCGAGGCATTGGGCGAGTTACAGCTTTGGAAGCTAGCTATAAAGCCCGGTAAGCCGCTGGCTTATGGGCGCTTGGGAAGTGTGCCTTTCTTTGGCTTGCCTGGAAATCCGGTATCAAGTTTTGTTACATTCTGTTTGTTGGTTCGGCCGTACTTGCTGGCAATGCAGGGAGTCGTTGATCCGGTGGCGCCACAATGGCCGGCGTGTGCCAATTTTGACTGGCCTAAAGCGGGCAGTCGGCAGGAATATTTGCGAGCGAGAGTCACGCCTAGCGCTACGGGCTTGCTGGTTGATATTCATCCGCAGCAGAGCTCCGGCGCTTTAACGTCGGTGTCTTGGTGTGATGCTTTGGCCGTCATCCCGATAGGTAAGACTTTGCAGCGCGGTGATCGCGTCGAGATAATATTTTTGCGGGATTTAAGCTAGAAAATAAAGAATTTGTCTGAGCTTGCCATGAACAGGTTCACGGCAAGCTCAGCGTATTTAAGCAGTGTAGCGCTTAAATACTAGGCTGGCGTTGGTGCCGCCAAAACCAAAGCTATTAGACATAATAGTATTGAGTGTGACGTTTTCTTGTTTGGTCGTCACAATGGGTACGCCTATAGCTTCATCGTCTAGCGTGTCGATATTGGCCGATGCGGCGATAAAGTTATGTTTCATCATCAGTAATGAAAATATCGCTTCTTGAACACCTGTCGCGCCAAGCGAGTGGCCGGCTAGGGATTTGGTTGAGCCGATGGCGGGGATCTTTTTGCCTTCATAGGCTTGCTTAACGGCTTTGAGTTCTTGCATATCGCCGGCGGGAGTAGACGTGCCGTGAGAGTTGATATAGTCAATTTCAGTGTCCACGCCCAGTAATGCTTGGTGCATGCAGCGCGCAGCACCTTCACCGCTGGGAGCAACCATGTCATAGCCGTCTGAGGTGGCGCCGTAGCCAACCAGCTCGCCGTATATTGTTGCGCCGCGCGCTTTGGCGTGCTCTAGTTCTTCAAGGACCACCATGCCCGCACCGCCGGCAATAACAAAACCATCACGGTTGGCATCATAGGGGCGTGAGGCGCATTCTGGGGTGTCGTTATACTTTGTAGACAGGGCACCCATGGCATCAAATAAGCAGCTTAGAGACCAATGTTCTTCTTCGCCGCCACCGGCAAAGACGATGTCTTGCTTGCCGAGTTGGATCAGCTCTGCGGCGTTACCGATGCAGTGCGCGCTCGTTGCGCAGGCGGACGATATTGAGTAGTTCACGCCTTTGATTTTGAATGGTGTGGCAAGACAGGCCGATACGGTGCTGCCCATAGTCTGGGTGACACGATAGGGCCCAATACGCTTTACGCCGCGGGTACGCAGGATGTCCGCTGAGTCAATCAGGTTGGCTGAAGACGCGCCACCTGAGCCGGCGATAATGCCAGTGCGCACATTGCTCACCTGATCTTCTTCTAAACCTGAGTCAGCTATTGCTTCTTGCATAGCAAGGAAGGAATAGGCAGCGGCATCACCCATAAACCGAAATTGCTTGCGGTCGATGAGCTCTTTTAGATTGAGGTTTTTGATAGAGCCGGAAACCTGGCTGCGAAAGCCCATTTCTTTATAGGTTTCGTTGAAGGCTATACCCGATTTGCCTTCCTGAAGTGAGCTTAATACTTCGGCTATATTATTGCCGATGCTGGAAACAATACCCATGCCGGTTACGACAACACGTCTCATCGAATACCTCGTCTTATTAGATTGTGATAAATTTATTAGATTAAATAGTTAGAAGCTAGCGTCGTCTTTGAACAAACCCACGCGTAGATCTTTTGCTGTGTAAATGACTTTGCCATCGACAGCGACTTCGCCATCGGCAATACCCAATACCAGTTTGCGCTCAATCAGGCGTTTGTAATTGAGGGTGTAGGTAACGAGTTTAGCGTCAGGCAGTATTTGGCCGGTGAATTTTACTTCTCCAGCGCCCAGCGCGCGGCCTTTGCCGCTATTGCCGCGCCAGCCTAAGTAGAAGCCGACTAACTGCCACATGGCATCAAGACCGAGGCAGCCGGGCATGACCGGATCGCCGATAAAGTGGCAGTCGAAAAACCATAAATCAGGATTTATGTCTAATTCAGCAACTAGCACACCCTTGTCGTAAGTGCCGCCTTCGGTGCTAATATGTGTGATACGATCCACCATTAGCATCTTGTCAACTGGGAGTTTCGGATTGCCGGGGCCAAAAAGCTTGCCGTTCCCACAATCGATGAGTTCTTGTTTGGTAAAACTGTTTTGATGAATTAAAGACATGAGGGCGAATTATCACCTTAAAAAATGTTGCGCTTATCTTAGCACGAAGGATTTAGATGGCACATTAAAATGTCAATATTGGCGTGAACATTGCTGTCATACCTTTGTCATTACTTGTAAGTAAAAGAATGATTCTTGCATAGTAAAGTGTCTATATTGAAAGTGGTGGCTGGTTTATTTGTGGTCTCAAAGATCCGGCAGCGTCCGGAATGTATTAAAGGAAATATTATGATTAGAAAATGTCTTTTCCCCGTGGCGGGTTATGGTACCCGCTTTTTACCAGCAACCAAATCAATGCCTAAAGAGATGCTACCCATCGTGAACAAGCCGTTGGTGCAATATGGTGTTGAAGAGGCGATCGATGCCGGCTTAAAAGAAATCGCTCTGGTAACCGGCCGCGGCAAACGTGCTATTGCCGATCATTTCGATATCAGTTACGAGCTGGAAAATCAGATTGCCGGCACCAGTAAAGAGAGGTATTTGGATTGTATTCGCAATGTGCTTGATAAGGGCACATTTATGATGACCCGTCAGCGTCAAATGAAGGGCTTGGGTCATGCGATTTTAACCGGTGAGTGCCTGATTGGTAGCGAAGCATTTGGCGTTATTTTGTCCGATGATTTGTGTCTTAACCACGACGATGAAGGCGTGATGGCGCAAATGGTTAAGCTGTATAATCAGTTCCGCTGCAGTATTGTCGCCATCCAAGAGGTACCCTTGGAAGAAATAGAAAAATACGGTGTGATTGCTGGCGAGGAGATGGGCGATGGCTTATATCGGGTGAGTTCTATGGTTGAAAAACCCAAGCCAGAAGATGCTCCGACTAATATGGCAGTCATTGGGCGCTATATTTTGACACCGGATATTTTTGATATTTTGCGTGACACTCCACCCGGTAAAAATGGTGAAGTGCAGTTGACGGACGCCCTGATGACGCAGGCAAAAAATGGTTGCGTAATAGCCTATAAATTCCGTGGAAAGCGGTTTGACTGCGGCAGTGTACCTGGCTTTATCGAGGCCACGAACTATGTTTACGAAAACATTTACTCCGAGGGTTCAGCGTGAGCAGTAGTGAAATAACATGCTTTAAGGCCTATGACGTTCGCGGTCGAATTCCAGATCAACTAAATGAAGATATTGCCTATCGTATAGGTCGCGCTTTCGCTGAGGTTATTCAGCCTAAAAAAGTGGTGGTAGGTCATGATATTCGTCTCAGTAGTGAGTCAATTAAAGCGGCGCTGACAAGTGGCTTGCTCGATGCTGGTGTGGACGTCTATGACATCGGTTTGTGTGGTACCGAAGAGATTTATTTCGCGACTTCTCACTCCGGCATGGATGGCGGTATTGCGGTAACAGCTAGCCATAATCCAAAAGACTATAACGGCATGAAATTTGTGCGCGAAGAGTCGAAGCCGATCAGTGGTGATACCGGTCTGTTTGATATTAAAAAACTGGCTGAGAGAAATGATTTTGCAAAGCCTAACGTGCGCGGTAGCTTGCAGGCATTGGATACCTCTGCGGCCTATGTCGAGCATTTGCTGGGCTATGTCGATGTGGCCTCGCTGAAACCGCTAAAAATTGTTGTTAATGCGGGTAATGGCGGCGCTGGTCGGGTTGTCGATTTATTAGAGCAACATTTGCCCTTTGAATTTATTCGTGTGCACCATGAAGCAGATGGTGATTTTCCTAATGGCGTTCCCAACCCCTTACTCGTGGAAAATCGCCAGCCGAGTATCGATGCGATTAAGGCGCATGGCGCTGATCTGGGTGTGGCTTGGGATGGTGATTTTGATCGCTGTTTCTTCTTTGATGAAACTGGTGATTTTATTGAAGGTTATTATGTTGTCGGTTTATTAGCCGAAGCATTTTTGCTGAAAAATCCCGGAGCGAATATCGTTCACGACCCGCGTTTAACCTGGAATACCATCGCGATTGTTGAAGAGGCCGGCGGCAATGCCGTGCAGTGTAAAACTGGTCATGCTTTTATTAAAGAGCGTATGCGCATTGAAAATGCAGTGTATGGTGGCGAGATGAGCGCCCATCACTATTTTCGCGACTTTGCTTTTTGCGATAGCGGCATGATTCCCTGGTTGCTGGTAACACAGCTGATGTCGGTTAAGTCGGCGAGTTTGTCGTCACTAGTTGAGGAGCGTGTTGCGCTATTTCCCTGCAGTGGTGAAATTAACCGTGAGGTTGAGGATGCCAAGGCAGTAATCGCATTGATTGAAGAAAAGTACAAGCCCACCGCGGTGGCCGTCGATTTTACCGATGGTTTGAGTATGAGCTTTGAGGGCTGGCGCTTTAATGTGCGGATGTCGAATACTGAGCCGGTAGTGCGCTTGAACGTCGAAAGTGATGGCGACTTTGCGCTGATGAAAGCCAAAACGGCTGAGCTATTGGCGATGCTGTAATTTTTTATTAACGATAAAAAAAGCGCCTTCGGGCGCTTTTTTTTCGAGACATTTTTGTGTTGTTAGTTGTATCTAAGTGGCTTGGGCTTTTTTATATCGAGCAACCAGTTGCGCTGTAGAGCTGTCTAGTGAATTGGTGTCATCGCCGGATAATGCGCCCATTAGGGTTTGGCTGATTTGCTTGCCTAGCTCAACTCCCCATTGATCAAAGGGGTTTATGCCCCACACAAAGCTGGCGGTAAATAAGCGATACTCGTAAAGCGCAAGTAGGGTGCCAAGTGCGCGGGCATCTAGCTGATCCATTAGTATGGTGGTGCTGGGTCTATTGCCCAGCATTGCCTTGTGTTGGGCTAACTGCTTGGCTTCGGCAGTTGCCATGCCGCTGCCGACCAGTGCTTGTTCAATCTCGGCGGCGCTTTGGCCCTGCATTAACACTAGGCTTTGGCTGAAACAGTTGGCCACGAGGGTTTGGTGCTGCTCGCCAATAGGATTGTGTGATTGCAAGCTAGCGATAAAGTCGCAGGGGATGGTATCGCTGCCTTGGTGTAAAAGCTGGTGGAATGAATGCTGGCCATTGGTGCCCTCGGTTCCCCAGATAACGCCACCAGTGCTGTATTCAAGCACCTCGCCATCTCTGCTAACAGATTTGCCTGCGCTCTCCATAAATAGCTGCTGGAGGTAGATTGGCAATAATTTCAGGTGGTGTTCGTAGGGTAAAACCGCCTGTGAACTTATGCCCCATGCATTTCGGTACCAGGCATCGAGTAGCCCTAGTATCACGGGCACATTTTGTTCTAGAGGTGTTTGTTCGACGTGTTGATCTACGTCGTAACCGCCTGCTAACAGTGCTCTGAAATTGTCCATGCCTGCGGTTAACGCGACCGCTAGACCAAAGGCCGACCACACCGAAAACCGGCCGCCGACCCATTCCGGAACCTTGAGAATCAAGTCATCTCGAATACCGAAGGCCTTTGCAGATTCCGGTTTTGAGGTGACAGCCACAAAGTGCGGATCGACATTGTCGCGTTTTAGCTCGCTGCGCAGCCATTCGCGTGCGCGATTGGCGTTGCTGCGGGTTTCCTTAGTGCCAAAGGACTTGGATGCCACAATAAATAGTGTGGTTTCTGCGGGCGTGGCGGCCAGGATTTCAGTAATGACGCTGGGGTCAATATTGGCGGCGAAATGAGATTTTAACAATGGCGCAGCTTGGTTTGAGAGTGCGTCGCATACTAGCCTTGGGCCAAAGTCGGAGCCGCCTATGCCGATATTGACAACATCGGTAAAGGCTTTGCCGCTTGCCCCGGTGAGCTTGCCGTCGTGCACGGCGGCGACTAAATCCGCCACGCTGGCATACATTGAGTCTATAGCCTCGTCGCCACCTTGGCCCTTGGCCGCCCAGCGGCGCAGGCTCGGATAATTTGTTGCGCGGTTTTCAGTATTATTGAGATGAGCGCCCGCTCTCAATGCGGAAAATTGCTCGGGTATTCCTCGCTCGCGAGCCAGCTTACAGAGTGTTGCGAGTATATCGCTGTCGAGATGGTGCTTGGAATAATCGACAAAAAGGGGGCCAAGATCAGCGCTGTAGTTTGCGGCGCGATGCGGATCGTCTTGGAAGCGCTGTGCTAAGGGGGTTTTGATGCTGTGCTGGGCAAGATTCTGTAGCGTTGACCTGATGTTGGCGTTGTAAGCCAATTCGGCTCCCTGGTCTGGAGTGGTACTCACAGCGTTCCCTCTGAAAGATCTGTTTACACAGGGCTATTCTCACCCTCCGCTAAATTTCGTACGAATTGTAGCGGCTTCAGAGGTGGATTGTAATCCACTGGGGGATTAACTGCGCCTAGAAAGTGCTATTGCGGTGAGTTTCTCTAGTGCGTCGCGATAGGGTGAATCTGCAAATGGTGCCAGTGCGGCTAAGGCGGCTTCAGTATAGCCCTGCGCTGCGCTGCGGCAATAGGCTAGAGCGCCGCTGGTGCTGACGGCGGCTATGATATCATCGAGGTGGTCGGCGGTTTTATTGCTAATGGCATTGCGCACCAGCTGCTGCTGGTATTTATTGCCATGTTGTAGAACGTAAATGAGCGGAAGGGTTGGTTTACCTTCGGCAAGATCATCGCCCACATTCTTACCGGTTTCTTCCGGGTCGCCCTCGTAGTCGAGAATGTCGTCAATGAGTTGGAATGCGATGCCGAGGTTTAGGCCGTAGTCATAAAGCGAATCTTGGTGTTGGGTGGCATTGCTAATAATCGCTGCGCCGCCGCAAGCGGCGCCAAAAAGCACGGCGGTTTTACTGCGAATAACGTCAAAATAGGTCGCTTCACTGGTGTCGGCATTGCCCACCCGGCTCAGCTGCAATACCTCGCCTTCGGCGACGGTATTGGTGGTGCCGGAGAGGAGCCCCATTAATGGTAGGCTGCCAATCTCGACTAGGATTTCAAATGCTCGTGAGTACAGGAAGTCACCGACGAGCACGCTGGGTGCATTACCCCAATTGGCGTTCGCTGTTGGCCGTCCGCGTCGTAGGGCGGAAATATCGACAACGTCATCGTGAAGCAATGTTGCGGTATGGATGAACTCGATGACCGCCGCTAAACGAACGTGCTGCTGATCAATCTTGCCAATTGCGCCGGCGCAAAGAAGTGTCAGCAAGGGGCGCAGGCGTTTGCCTCCCGCATCGACGATATAGTGGCCGATGTTCTCTACGAGTGGCACTTTGGAGTGCAATTGTTCGATGATGAAGTCGTTGACCGCGGCAAATTCGCTGTCAACAATCTTGCGGATCTGTTGCATGGTTACGGCAATACGTATGGCGGATTCGGTTGGCATCGTATGAGCGAAGCCGCGAGCTGTCAAGGTTTCTGCAACAGTCCGTTTTGGGGGTGTTGTTATATTTTCTAAAACTGCGTACAATTCGCGCCCCTGAAAGCAAAACCGTGCAGCCCCTTAATGGTTAAGTGGTAGTGACGGTGCCTGGACTTGTCCCGGTGTGTTGTGCGACAGCTCAAAACACTCGGCCGAAACAAATTATTGCAAGCAGGCTCTTGGAGATTATGCTCATGTACGCAGTTATTGAAAGTGGTGGTAAGCAGCACCGTGTTATCGAGGGCGAAACCCTCAAGCTCGAAAAAATTGAAGTTGCCACTGGCGAAAGTATAACTTTTGACAAAGTGTTGATGGTTAAAACTGGTGAAGAGCTGAAAATTGGCGCACCTTTCGTCGAGGGTGGCAAAGTGACCGCGGAAGTAATTTCGCAAGGCCGTCACGCCAAGGTAAAAATTATTAAGTTTCGCCGTCGGAAGCACAGCATGAAGCAAGCTGGTCACCGTCAGTGGTTCACCGAAGTGAAAATCACTGGTATCAGTGCTTAAGCAATTTAGGAGAGACTCATGGCTCACAAGAAAGCTGGTGGTAGTACTCGTAACGGACGCGACTCGCAGAGTAAGCGTCTAGGTGTAAAACGTTTTGGTGGTCAAACTGTTAGTGCGGGCAGCATTATTGTTCGTCAGCGCGGCACACGCTTTCACGCTGGTGAAAACGTAGGTTGTGGCACCGATCACACTTTGTTTGCTAAGGCAGACGGTGTGGTACAGTTTGAAGTGAAAGGTCCAAAGAGTCGCAAATACATTCGTATTGTTGCGGCCTAAGCCTTTTTCGTGACGTTTAAAGCCTCGTCTATTGACGGGGCTTTTTTGTTTCTGTAGATAAGTTTTAAGTATATTCCTTTTTAGGTTGGCATAATCATGAAGTTTGTTGATGAGGCGGTAATCCGGGTTGAGGCGGGGCGAGGCGGCAATGGCTGCATGAGTTTCCGTCGCGAAAAATATATACCCTGGGGTGGTCCGGATGGTGGTGACGGTGGTGACGGCGGCAGCGTCATTCTGCGGGCCGAAGCATCGATGAACACCTTGGTTGATTTCCGCTTTGTTAAGGCCTACAACGCGCGTGTTGGTGAGGCTGGTCGCGGTGCGAATTGCCGTGGCAGGAGTGCTGAAGACTTAATATTGGATGTGCCGGTGGGTACCACTGTTATCGATGAAGACACCCAGGAGGTGCTAGGGGATTTGGTTGCTGCGGATGACACTCTCAGGGTTGTTCAGGGTGGTTTCCATGGCCTGGGGAATACTCGCTTCAAGTCTAGCACCAATCGCTCTCCGCGGCAGTTTACCCGTGGCAGTGACGGCGAAGTCCGTAACTTGCGCTTAGAGTTGAAGGTGTTGGCAGATGTGGGTTTATTGGGTATGCCCAATGCCGGCAAGTCCACTTTTATTCGCGCGGTGTCCGCGGCCAAGCCAAAAGTTGCGGACTACCCGTTTACCACCTTGGTGCCCAATTTGGGTGTGGTGCGCGTGGAGCAGTATCGTAGTTTTGTGTTGGCTGACATTCCTGGCTTGGTGGAGGGCGCATCAGACGGCGCGGGCTTGGGGATTCGCTTTCTCAAGCATTTAACGCGTACCCGCTTATTGCTGCACTTGGTTGATATGGTGCCTTACGACGGTGTCACGCCTCAGGAATCGGTTGCCATTATCTCTAAGGAGCTGTCGCGCTTTAGTCCGACTCTGGCGCGCCGTGAACGCTGGTTGGTGTTAAATAAATTGGATATGCTGCCAAAGGACGAGCGTGCCGCGCGCTGCCAGGAGGTGGTGGATGCTTTGGGGTGGACTGGGCCGGTTTACAGGGTGTCAGCGTTAACAGGTGAGAATACCAAGGCCTTATGCCGAGATGTCTTGCAGTTTGTTGAGGGGCAGCAGGCTTTACTGGCCACTGATAGCGACGCGGCTGATCGCGAGCGCGATATTCAGGATGCGATGCAGAGTGAGGCCCGCGACCGTATTCAGGCCTTGGCCGATCAGCGCCGCTCTGAGCGTCGCGCAGCCGACGATGCAGAAGACTACGATGACGATGAAGAAGATGATGATCATGATGTTGAAGTGGTCTATCGACCTTGAGGTGAGTTGATCTTGTCTGAGAATAGGCGGGGGCTAAAGGCCAGTAAACGAATAGTGGTAAAGATTGGCTCGGCCCTGTTAACTAATGACGGGCTCGGTCTTTACGCTGAGGGTTTAGATGCGTGGGTGGGGCAGTTAGCTGCGCTCAGGGCGTCGGGCCGTGAGGTTGTGCTGGTCTCCTCTGGTGCGGTTGCTGAGGGTATGAACCGTCTTGGTTGGCGTGAGCGTCCTGATGATTTGCATAAGTTGCAGGCGGCGGCAGCAGTTGGCCAAATGGGCTTGGTGCATGCTTATGAGACTCGGTTCCGTACCCATGGTTTGCAGACTGCTCAGATACTGCTGGGGCATGATGATATTTCGGCGCGAGATCGCTATCTGAACGCGCGCGGTACTTTGCTCACCTTGCTTGAATTGGGTGTGGTGCCGGTGGTGAACGAAAACGACACCGTGGTTACTGACGAAATCCGCTTTGGTGATAACGACACGCTTGCCGCCCTGGTTGCTAATTTAATTGATGCGGACACGCTGGTTATTTTGACTGATCAGCGCGGGTTGTTTGAAGAGGATCCCCGTTCAAATCCCGGTGCAAAATTAATTTCTGAGGCCTCGGTAGAGGATCGCTCTCTTGATGTCATGGTGGCTGGTGGCGCTGGACTTCTTGGTCGTGGGGGCATGTTGACTAAGTTGCGTGCTGCACGATTAGCGTCTCGCTCCGGTGCCAATACCGTTATTGTTGGCGGTCGAGAAGATCGAGTTTTGGATCGAATCTTTGCGGCTGAAGACTTGGGTACGCTCTTGCTCTCAAAGGAGCCGCCTATCGCGGCCCGCAAGAAGTGGCTGGCAGGGCAGCTGCAGCTTCGCGGTACGGTGCAAATAGATGATGGCGCGGCGCGTGTATTGCGGCAGCAGGGTCGCAGCTTGTTACCCGTGGGGGTAGTGGCGGTTACAGGTCAGTTTTCGCGTGGCGACCTTGTTAAGTGCGTAGATGAGCGGGGTAATGAGGTGGCGCGGGGCCTGGTTAATTACTGCGCTGATGACGCAAGGCGTTTGCAGGGCATGCCCAGTGGTAAAATTGCAGAGCTGCTTGGGTTTGTTGGTGAGCCGGAGCTAATCCATCGCGATAATTTGGTGCTGAGTGGTTGAGTGATAGCTGAAAAGCCACAGTAATAAAAAAACCCGCCGTGAGCGGGTTTTTTTATACGGCAAAATTAAAGCACTAAATTAAGCGGCTACGCCCATTGCTTTGATTTTGCTGTTTAGGCGGCTCTTATGTCGAGCAGCTTTGTTCTTTGTCACGATGCCTTTATCGGCCATGCGATCAAGAACGGGTACGGCAGCAACGAATGCGGTGTTTGCCGCTTGTTGATCGCCTGAATCAATGGCAGTCACAACTTTCTTCAAGTATGTGCGAACCATGGAGCGCAGACTGGCGTTGTGCGTACGACGTTTTTCCGCCTGGCGCGCGCGTTTTTTAGCTTGTGGAGAATTCGCCACCCTTATAACTCCTTGAAACCTAGCACTGAAAATTTAGGCCGGGAATTATTCCCGTTTGGCGGGCCATTGTCAAGCGGGTAGGTCGCTCATTGTGATTATTATTCGGCGATAGTCAATTTATTGGAAGCACTCGGCAGTAATCATTGTCAGGTAGTTGGCGCAGATAAGCAGGCTTTGGCATAACGCCGGCAGGGCCGATGTCCTCAGCTTCGCAGGATAAGGAAGTGGGATGTGCCAATACGGTCGACTACCGCCTCAATTGCCGAATTGATAAGTTCTGCGATGATGACCACAACCGCGGTGATAATTAACATTGAGTATTGGCTGGCGTTGGTCCCCAGCCATATGGCGGCGGGTGTGATAAGTGCGAGCATGCTTTCTTGGCGAAAGGCTTCTTCGCAGCGCCATGCAGGCCCTTGAACGAGTATTTGTAAGCGTCCAGAGTGTGCGCTGGACCGGTGGGGCCCGGTTTATGCACCTCCATGAGATTATTGATTTCTTCTGTCACAGCTTCTGGTTATCGTTATTAAGCCGGCGGTGATGGATGAAGCACCAGCCACCCAGCTAACCGCATGTGGCAAACAGTGTACAATACTGCACGTTCCGCCGTGCAGCATTCATCACGGCACCAGCATTTAAATTATAGTAATAGTGTAATGCAATCTAATGGCAATTGAGAAACAGCTGCTTCACCCCCGTCATTGGCCTGCCTGGTGCAGCGTGGGTTTGCTTTGGGTGCTTGCGCATTTGCCGCAGGCACTTAGCTATGCGCTGGGTGCGGGAATAGGTAATGTATTTTGCTTGTTCGCCAAAGACCGTCGTCATATCTGTGAGACAAATTTGCGGCTATGTTTCCCTGAGCTGAGCGATGTCGAGCACACGGTATTAGTAAAAAAGACCATGCGCAATCAGGGCGTGGGGCTGATGGAAACGCTGCGCGTATGGTTTATTGCCCCTGACAAGCTAGGCGTGGAATTTGAGTTCTTGGGCAGGGAGCACCTTGAGGTTGCGGAAGGCGATCCCGGCATTATTATTATTGGCACTCATTTTACTACGCTCGATGTGTCGGGTGCCTTGATTGGTCTGCAGTATTCCGTCGATTCATTTTATCGTAAGCATAAAAATCCCGTATTCGAGTATATTCTCAGCCGTGCTCGCGGCCGTTATGGCGAGCCAATACACCGGCGCGATATAAAGCGTGCGCTGAAGCGTCTTCGTGAGGGGCGGCGCCTATATTATTTGCCCGATCAGGATTATGGTCGCAAGTCGGCAGAGTTTGTGGCGTTTTTTGGGATACCCACGGCGACGACCATCGGTACCAGCACCTTAGCCAAAGGCGGCCGGGCGAGGGTGGTTTATGTCAATCAGCAGCGTTTGGATAGCGGTCGGCGCTACCGAGTTGAAATAATACCGATGGATAATTTTCCCAGTGGCGACCCGGTCGCGGATGCGCGTGCTGTTAATGCGATTCTTGAAGAAAATATTCGTGCTGTACCGGAGCAATACATGTGGGTGCATCGCCGCTTTAAGACTAGGCCGGATGGCGATGCTGGGTTTTACGAATGACTGCTCGCCGCATTTGGATTATTACCGATGGTCGCTTGGGCCATCTAAACCAATTGCGAGGGTTTATCGGTCGCGTGCAGAAAAAAGCCAACGTAGAGTTACATTGGCTCGATCTATCTGTGCAGCCGTTTTCTTACGCGGGGCGCCGGGGTATGCTGCGGCAGTTTGATGCGCAGGAAAAGGCCGATTGGGTGATTGCCGCGGGCAGTGAAACCCACTTGCCAATGCTGTGGTGTAAGTGGGTAATGGGGGCCAAAGCGTTTTTGCTGATGCGGCCGTCACTGCCTCTATGGATGTTTGATGTCGTGTGTATGCCGTATCACGACTCGCCACCCAAGCGGCATGCGGTGCTCGGTACACACGGCGTCATTAATCATATTATCCCCAGCTATGAGGGGCGCAATCAGCATCAAGGCCTGATCTTATTGGGCGGCATAAACACCCACTTTTGCTGGGATAATGCCGTGATTATCCATCAGTTGAGGCGTATTGCGTCCTCATCACCCAATACGGAGTGGCTGGTGTCGGACTCGCCGCGAACGCCGGCGGGCTTGTTAAAAGAGTTGGCGAATTTAGCGCTAGCGAATGTGAAAACACTGCCTTACTCAGAGACTGGATCTGGGTGGTTACCGAAAGTTTTATCTGCGGTCGGCCAGGTCTGGGTAAGTTGTGACAGTGTTTCTATGGTGTATGAGAGCGTGAGCTCAGGTGCACCGACGGGCTTGCTGGATTTGGAGCCGCTACGTGAATCTCGGGTGACAAAAAGTATGGCGCAACTCGCGACCAGTGGGCTTGCGACCGCATTTGTGAACGCCGATTTAACAAAGCCGCTGCCACCTGCCGAACGCCCCTTGTGGGAGGCCGATAGAGTGGCAGATTGGTGGCTGCAAATTGACCGCGGTAAGCTTGATCGCAGTCATCTTTAATTATTTGTATTTGGAAAATATATGCCTGATATAGAGAGCATAAAAGCCGATATGGCAAGGCCGCTTAAGATAGTACAGGTGCTACCTGCCTTGAACTCTGGTGGAGTAGAGCGCGGTGCGGTAGAGCTAGCGCGCGAGTTGGTGCGTGGCGGTCATACCTCCGTGGTAATTTCATTTGGCGGTCGCATGGTGGAGTCGCTGGTGGCTGAGGGTAGTCTTCATATTGTTATGCCTGTGCATCGCAAGTCGCTGGTATCTGTTTTCCAAGTGCGGCCAATGCGTCAGTTGCTTGCGTCTCTCGATGCCGATATCGTCCACGTTCGCTCGCGTATGCCGGCTTGGATTGTATGGCTGGCGTGGCGAAAAATGGATCCAGCAAGTCGGCCAAAGCTAGTGAGTACTTTTCACGGAATGTATTCGGTGAACGGCTACAGCGCGGTGATGGCAAGAGCGGAACACTGCATTGCAATTTCAAATTGTGTGCAACGCTATATGCAGGATAATTATAATATTGAAAATACTCGTGTGACCTTGATTCCGCGAGGCCTCGATCCCTCGGCATTTAACGATAATAGCTGCAGCAAAGAATGGCAGAATGAGTTGTATGCAAAATATCCCTTGATGCGCGGCAAGCATATTATATTGATGCCGGGGCGCTTAACGCGTTGGAAGGGGCAAAAGGCATTTTTGGATATGATGGCGCGGCTGGTGCAGCTGCGCGACGACTGCCACGGAGTTGTTGTTGGCGATGCCGAACCTGGTAAGCAGCATTATTTGGACGAGTTATTGGATAAGCAGGTTGAGTTGGGTTTGAGTCAGCAGGTTTCTTTTGTTGGGCATCGCAGTGATATAGCGGCATTTTATAGCTTGGCGGCAATCACCTGCCATATGTCTAACAAGGAAGAGCCCTTTGGCCGCACCGTGCCTGAGTCGCTGGCAAGCGGCACCCCGGTGGTTGCCTATGATCGCGGCGGCGCCAGCGAATCCTTAAATGCAGGCTTTCCTCAGGGCTTGGTGCCGGCAGATGATGTTGTGGCTTTCGCAGCCCGCGTCGCCGATCTTATTGCGGCGGAGAACGCTATTTCACTGCCGGAAAGTTACTACTTAGCAAGCCAGACGGCGAGCACACTGGCGGTTTACGAAAAGCTGTTGGCTGAATAACTATACCGGCGGGTAAGCCGAAAATGATGAGAAGGCCGCTATGAAGATTCTCCACGTTGACTACGATCGCTTGCGCAGCTACGGCGTAAATCGCATAAGCTGGGCTGAAAAAATGCGCTACGGCTTAATTCGTAACAACCATTATGTCCGCTCATTTAGCGACCGCGATGTAGCGGCTTTCGAAGCGCCACTCGGCATTCGTGAGCTGGGTAAAAAGAAAGCGGATAAGCGCTTTTTGGAAGCCGCTGCGGGGCTGGACCCCGATCTTATTATTATCGGCCACTCTGATATTATTTCGCTGGAATCAATACGCATTATTAAGCAGCGGGCGCCCCATTGTGTGGTGGTGCACTGCAACTGTGACCCCCTTTTTGTGCCTAGTAATAGCGACCGTATTGCCGCCTATGCGACCGTGGTTGATGCGGTGTTTGTAACCACCGGCCTGCGAGATCTGCGTCGCTATGAGAGCCGGGGTGCGCGGCTCTACTATATCCCCAATCCGGTTGAGCCGGCAGTCGAGGTGCTGGATAACTCTGCGAAAGTTAAGAGTGAGCTGCCTATTGATCTACTGTTTTGCAGTAATGCCACCAACTTCACCGAGCGACTGGAAGTGGTAAAAACAATTAAAGATGCCGTCGACGGCGAGATGAATTTTAAAACCTACGGCAGCTTTGGCGAGGCGCCGATATGGGGTAAGGACTACGACCGCGCCTTATCGGAAACCCGCATGGCCTTGAATTTGAATCGCCAAGAGGGCGATGACTGGTATACCTCTGACCGTATGGCGCAGCTGGGCGGCAATGGCGTGTTGCAATTTGCTCATAGCAGTGGCCGTTTTGATGAGTTTATTCCTGCTGAAACTCTGGTGTATTTTGATGATGCCCAAGACTTGGTCGCGAAGATAAGAGAGTTTCATCACGACGATGATAAGAGACGAGACTGGGCTGGACGGGCGCGGGAGTTTTTTCAGCGTGAATTCACCTCGGCGCTCTATGCTAGTTATATTATTGAAGCCGCGACGATGCAGCCTTTTAGCCACGACTATGTCTGGGCGCAAAATATTAATCCTGACGGTAGCGATAAATAATGCTTTTACTGAAGCCTCTTGAACCCTTTGCCGCCGGTGGAAACCGGTGGTGCTATGTGCATCCAGACGATTCCGCTCAGTGTGTGAAGATTCGCCGCCCAGATTTTACTGTCGCACAGCGACGGGCGAGTAAGGGCTTTCCAAAAAATTTAAAACCTCTATCTAGCTTTGACGACAACCTTGATGAGTACAAGGTGATGCAAAATTTTGTGCGTTACTACGACGACTATATATTTGCCCATGTCAGCCGCTGCTATGGTTACGTTGATACCGATATGGGCGCAGGCCTGTGTTCGGAGTTGGTTCGCGACAGCAATGGCGACATCTCGGTGTCCCTCAAGCAATACCTGTGGGAATATGGCTACACTGATAATAGCCGCGCGGCGGTGGCTCAGCTGTGCGAACATTGGTTGGATTACTCATTACCATCGCGGGATTTGATACTACACAATGTGGTGGTGCAGCGAAATGTAGCAGAAGACGGCGAGGCCTCGATTCGTCGTCTGGTGGTAATCGACGGCATGGGCAGCTCGGGGATTGTGCCCGCACACTGGATGCCAAAATCCTATCAGGTCGCCAAGGCTCGTAGAAAGGTGGAAAATTTATGCCAGCGAATTGCCGAGTTATTGGCTGACCGCGAACACGGGCGGGGGCCGGGTATGCATGGGTTTTTATTCCACAAGGGCCGCGATGTGCCCAGTTAGCTTCAGTCTACGCGGACAATGTTAATGAAAGGAGAAAGATGTTGAGTACTGATGATTTAACGCTTTGTTGTCGTGTGATCAGCCTGCATCCGCAAGCTGATCACACGCAGGTCGTACTTGAATCGCTGCGGGCCCAAGGCGTTGATGCCGAAATTTTTGCCGCGGTAGATGGCCGGAAAGCTATGCCGGCGTTATTAAGAGGTGAGTGCTTTAATAATAATTTGGCGATGATTCGCCACGGCAAGCTACTTACCTCTAGCGAGTTGGGTTGCTATTTATCTCATTTGCGGGTGGTGTGTGAGGCCTATGAGCGTGGTTGCGAGCATCTCTGCGTATTCGAAGATGATGTGGTGCTGGAGGAGGGTTTTGGTGAGGTGTTGCGGGCAAGCCTGCAGCTAGAGGGTGTCGAGATGCTGCGCTATATGGAGCTCCGGCTAAGGCCGCGTAAGGTGTTGGCTGAGCTAGCTAGCAGCGGGTATGTGCTGACGCGGCCAGTGCGCGGTGCGGTGGGTGCCCAAGCATATTTACTGAACCGGGTTGGGATGAAAAAATTTATCACTCACGCGCAAACGATATACGAGCCCGTAGATAAAGTATTTGATCACTTTTGGTTGTTTGATCTCGCTCTCTACGGCGTGGAGCCGCACACTGTTTACGAGCTGGAGCATGAGACCAGTATTGCAAAAGAGGCGACGGCCGGTGTTGCCGGGCCAACACTATTACAGCGCCTTTGTTATCACCCGGTAAAACTCTGGTTTAGCCTACGTCGTCACTATTACTGGCTGAGTCACCGTAGTGACTTTTCGCCAGCAAAAATCGCTAACGAGAGGCCTGGGCGCACGAAACGAATGCGTTAGTTCCCGGTTGTAGCCACTGATTTTTGCTGACCACGGTACTTCGTGGCAATATCTTGCAATGCATCTTCAATTTTTTTTGCAACAGCTTCTGAGCGGTAGTTTTCCTGCAGTGTATCGCATGCGTTGTCGGTGAGCTTGCGAGCTAGCTCCGGGGTGTTGATTAGTAATTTTAGTCCGTCTTTCAGCGATGATGCGGAGGTCTTGTCGGTAAATATGCAGTCGTGAAGGTTTTCGGCGATCTCGGAAGGCCCCTCGCTGTTTGATGAAACCACCGGAATCCGGTGGGCAAAGGCTTCCAGTAATACAATGCCAAAGGGTTCGTGTAGAGACGGTAGGCAAAAAATATCGTGTTCGTTAAAGAACGACGATTTATCCGCCACCCAACCACAAAAATTGACTTGGTCGTCCAGTTCTAAGCTTCGACAGAGGGCGGTGAGCTTGGTTTTTTCTTCGCCCTCACCGCCAATGCTGGCGTTAAAAGCGATGCCGTCTTGTTTGAGTAGTGCCAGCGCTTCGAGAAAAATATGAAAGCCTTTTTTGTGGACGAAGCGACCCATGGTGGCAATCTTTATGGGTTGTCGATAGGCCGATTTCGGCACCGAGGCGATATCCAGATGCAGCATATTGGGAATTTTAAAGCACAGCTCTGGCGCAAAAATATGCTTATCGATAATTTGCATGCGTAAATCTTCCGATACAGTAAAAGCGGCGTCGCATAGCGGTATATGTTTAAGCTTGTAGTTATGAGCCACGCCGACTACTGGAATGCCCAGCTCTTTTGCAGGTGTCATGAGGGACATGGCGCGATTACCGTGGGCAATAATAACATCGGGGCGCTCATTTTTTAGTGTGGCTGCGACGCGTCGTTTAGCCAGTGGGTCCCATTGACCACGATTGCTGATTGGGTAGTGGTGAATGCCCGCCGGCAGCGAGGCGTTAACCGCTGCACCATGTTGCGTGATCGCACTCACGCGATGTCCACATGTTGCGAGTGCCAGGCAGTAGTCGGCAAAGGATTGTTCAATCCCGCCCAGTCCAGTGCTAAACATGGCGTTAAGAATGCGCATTTGCTTGACCTTTTGTAGATAATATTTGGCTGGCAATAGTGCGGCAGACTAGCTTATTCCGAGTTTTGCTGCCAGTAGTTGCTCGGCGCCTGTAAATCAATTACTGCCACTGCAGTGGCCATGTTTATTGGATGCTATGGCGAACTATATGGACAGGTTTGTATGGGCTGTCGGAAAATATGAATTTTCGCGGTGCCGCGATTGCCAATCTAAGGTGTGTGTAAATGAAAGTAATAGTAACAGGCGGTGCGGGGTTTATTGGCAGCGCCGTGGTTCGCCATTTGCTAGCGGATGCAGATTGCCAGATTCTTAATATTGACGTACTTACCTATGCCGGCAATCTTGATTCGCTGTCAGGGGCGTTTGACAATCCGCGCTATCAGTTTTCGCAAACCGATATCTGCGATGCGGCGGCGGTGGCGGCGCTGTTTGCACAGTTCCAGCCCGATGTGGTGATGCATCTGGCGGCCGAGAGTCATGTCGACCGCTCGATTGAAGAGCCGGGTGCGTTTATTCAAACCAATATTGTGGGCACCTACGCGATGCTGGAAGAGGCGCGACATTACTGGCAGGGGCTGGAGGAGCCAAGGCGCGAACAGTTTCGCTTTCACCATATTTCTACCGATGAGGTCTATGGCGATCTTGAAGGCACAACAAAACTTTTTACCGAGACGACACCCTACGCACCTAGCTCGCCCTATTCAGCGAGCAAGGCTGGGTCGGATCACTTGGTGCGCGCATGGGGGCACACCTTTAGTTTGCCTGTTATCATCACTAACTGCTCAAATAACTATGGTCCCTTTCATTTTCCCGAAAAGCTGGTGCCGCACATTATTTTGAATGCCCTTCAGGGTAAGCCCTTGCCCGTGTATGGCGATGGTAGTCAAATTCGTGATTGGCTGTATGTAGAAGACCACGCTCGCGCCCTGTGTAAAGTGGTTACTGAAGGTAAGTTGGGCGAGACCTATAATATCGGCGGCCACAATGAGAAGCGCAATCTCGACGTCGTACACACCATCTGCGAATTATTAGAAGAGTTGGCGACGGGCAATGAGAATTCTCGCGCCAGTGGTAACGGCTTTAAAGAATTAATCACCTTTGTTAAAGACCGCCCCGGCCACGACGCTCGCTATGCCATCGACGCCAGCAAGATACAGCGCGAGCTGGGCTGGACGCCGCAGGAAACCTTTGAGTCGGGTATGCGTAAAACCGTACAATGGTATCTCGATAATCCACAATGGTCGGAGCGGGTACTATCTGGGGATTACAGATTGGATCGGATTGGCGCAGCGGACGAATAGAAACAGGTGATGTAAAAAGTACGTCATACCCGACCCCGATCGGGTATCTAAATGAGCGAAGCGAATGCGGTCATACAATAAAAATATTAGGCAAGTTAAATGAGTTTTAGGGATAGGTAATGAGCAAGAAATACAAAGGCATCATCCTCGCAGGTGGCTCCAGTATTCGGCTGCACCCGATTACTATAGGTTGCTCCAAGCAGTTGCTGCCGATCTACGACAAGCCGATGATTTACTATCCCTTGTCAGTACTGATGTTGTCAGGTATTCGGGATATTTTGGTTATCTCTACGCCAACTGATTTGCCCGGCTTTCAGCGCCTATTAGGCGATGGTAGTAGGTTCGGTATTAATATTTGCTACGAAGAACAGCCTAGCCCAGATGGACTGGCGCAGGCCTTTACCATAGGTGCAGATTTTATCGGTAACGATAATGTCAGCTTGGTCTTGGGTGACAACATCTTCTATGGCCAGCATTTCTCAGATAATCTCAAAAGCGCCGTTTCCAAAGACACGGGTGCCACCGTGTTTGGTTACCACGTCACCGACCCCGAGCGCTTTGGCGTGGTTGAGTTTGACGAGGGTGGTAAAGCGATCAGCATTGAAGAAAAGCCGGCTAAACCAAAGTCCGCTTATGCGGTAACGGGTCTGTACTTTTACGATAATGACGTAATTGAGATCGCTCGTAGCATTAAACCCAGTCCCCGTGGCGAGCTAGAAATCACCGATATCAATCTCGCCTACCTCAATCGTGGCGACCTAAACGTAGAAGTGCTGGGCAGGGGCTTTGCATGGCTGGACACTGGCACCCACGATTCTTTGATCGATGCGGGCCAATTTGTACAAACCGTTGAGCATCGGCAGGGCTTGAAGGTGGCGTGTTTAGAGGAGATTGCTTATCGTCAGGGCTGGGTGAGCGCCGATGAATTGATACAACAAGGCGAGCTTCTGAAGAAAACCGGTTACGGTCAATATCTGCTGCGTGTTGCCGCTGGCTACAAATAATATAAAGGCAAAGAATGAACGTTATCCCAACCAAACTCAAAGATTGTGTGATTATAGAACCCAACGTGTTCGGTGATCATCGCGGTTTTTTCTTAGAAACCTTTCAGGCCGACCGCTATCGCGAGGAGGCTGGAATAACGCTGCCTTTTGTGCAAGATAACCACTCCCGCTCCGCCAAAAGTGTACTGCGCGGACTGCACTTCCAAAAGACCAGGCCGCAGGGTAAATTAGTGCGGGTAGTGAGTGGTGAAGTCTATGATGTTGCAGTTGACATTCGTCAGGGCTCACCAAGCTTTGGGCTGTGGGAAGGCGTGATTCTCTCTGAAGAAAATAAACGCCAGTTCTGGGTGCCGCCGGGTTTTGCCCATGGCTTTGTGGTGCTCAGTGATACCGCTGATTTTGAATATAAGTGTACCGACTATTGCGACCCTAGCGACGAAGGCAGTCTGGTTTGGAATGATCCCGCCATGGCGATTACCTGGCCCTTGGATAAGCCCACCCTGTCAGACAAAGACAGCAAAGCCCCGACCTTTGCCGAGTTATTTGAAGTATGAGCCAAATCAATAATGATATGCATCTGCTCCTTACCGGTGCCAGCGGCCAATTGGGTCAATGTTTGGCTGATGAGCTTAAAACCCAGGGAATAGCCCATACGCTACTAAGCCGACAAGACGCAGACATTAACGACACCGTGGTTTTGGAAAAAATCGTTGCCGATAAAGGCGTTACCGCCATTATTAACGCGGCTGCCTATACCGCCGTAGACAAAGCTGAATCCGAGCCTGAGTTGGCGAAACGGATTAACGAAGACGGCCCTGCGGCGCTGGCTAAGTTGTGCAGTCGCTTTGATATTCCCTTGCTGCATGTGTCTACTGACTATGTATTTGACGGCAATAGTCAAACACCCTACGTCGAAACCGACCAAACCAACCCTAGCGGGGTGTACGGACACACCAAGCTCAATGGCGAGATCGCGGTGCAGCGTCACTGCTCGAAACACATTATATTACGCACGGCTTGGGTCTTTAGTGAGTACGGTAATAACTTCCTCAAGACTATGCTGCGCTTAGCAAAAGAGTGCGACACCTTGGGTGTTGTAGCAGATCAATTTGGTTGCCCTACTTACGCGGGCGATATCGCTAAGGCCCTGATTAGTATCGCCCAGCAAATACACGCGGCAGAGCAAGACAAAAGTGGGGCGCAAGCCCCCTATGGGGTTTATCACTATGCAGGCGATGAAGCGGTAAGTTGGCATGGCTTTGCTGCGGCAATATTTGAGGAAGCCCATCGTATTGGTGCGCTGGCGAGAATGCCGATACTAAATGCGATTGCTACCGATGCCTATCCTACCGCTGTAAAGCGACCAGCATATTCAGTGTTGAATATGACTAAAATTGCTGATGAATTTGGTGTGAATGCAAGTGAGTGGAGGCTGGTGCAAAAAGACGTTATAGCTCGGTATCTATGATATGTCCCCAATTATGGTTGTTTGGCACGGGTTAAAAAGACGGTGAGAATGGCTCAGATTTGTTTTTCAGCAGGTTCGCGCTCCTTGATTTTGTGTGGATATTGAGGCTTGATAAGCTTTCTTGGTCTGCCGGAGAGTGTTGGCGTAGAGGGGTAAAGGCATTCTATGATTTTATATGTTTAAACGAGTTTTACTTTTCGGAGTTTTATCTTTTGGTTATTAGGGTGTGTCGCTAGTTTTCCATTATTTGCCAGCGAAACTCTAGTGTTTGTCTGGGTGCTAAGGAATTGTAAGGCTTATTTTTTTGTGTATGCTTTAGCGCTGCGAGTGGTTTTGAGAGATTTTTGTGATTAAATTATATTACATGAAAGGCGGTAATAATTTTGGAGATATTCTTTCCAAGGATATTGTCGCCAAAGTTTCTGGGCAGGAAGTTGTTCATGAGAAAGCATACAAGGCGGATATGATTTCGACCGGAAGCCTTCTTGGCAAAGTTCAGAGGACAAAGCTAAGGCGGGCGTTTTTTCGGATGTTTAAGCCCACGTATGTTTGGGGTACGGGCATTATTCAAGATGGGGCGAAGGTTTCTGAAAACAACCTGATTGTTTGTGCTTTGAGGGGTGAGTTGTCATATGGTCGGTTCGACTTAAAATCGAATATACCCCTAGGCGATCCGGCACTGCTATGCAGTAAACTTTTTCCTTATCCTAAGGAAAAGGCAGTCGGAAAATATTTGGTTACCCCGCATTTACATGATAAAGAGTGTGCTGATTGGGTTGGTAAGATTGAAGAATTATTAGGTGAGAAGGTTGAGGTTTGTGATTTATCACAGGACGTCCACTTTATCTTAAAAAAAATAGCCAGTGCCAAAGGGGTCATCACTAGTGCTATGCATCCTCTGATTGTAGCACACAGTTATCAAACGCCGGTTGTTTGGGTCGATGTGGGTGATGTTGTTATTTTGGGCGGGAATTATAAGTTTAAAGATTATTTTTCGGTGTTAGATGTTTCTTTTCAGAAAATATCAAAGCATGATTTGTTAAGTGGAATAATAAGTAAAAAAGATGTTGATGACCAGTTTGAATCGTCCCGTGTAGGGATGGAGCGCTTGCGCTTTCTTCAAGATGGATTGCTGCGAAGTTTTCCGCCCTCTTTAAAGGTGAGTGTTTGATGAGCGCTACTTTAGATGTGCCGGCGCTAGGGCCTTTGTGGCAATAGCTGGTGTCTTGCCTTTCGTAGTAAGGCTGCCCCATGTTTGTTGATGTCACGATTCCGTTTGTTTTGAAATAGAGATAGGTTGTACTAGTGTTTTTAAGGTAATTTAGTTTTTTGGTTTGGAGAGTGTGGGGGGTGGCTTGCTCAGCTTTTATTATTCCTGTTCGTCATTCAGTGAAAACATTCATGTACTTTTTATCTTTACGCAGAATTACAAAAAAAATTAGACTTACTTATTTTGGGTCAGGCGCGCAGCGCTGAGCTGGTTCAGGTCTTCTGAGAGGCAGTGAATCAAAATATAAAAAAGAATTTATTGTCCATATCACGCTAGCCTTTTTAATTTTTGGCTAAATTTTGCGATCGGATCTGCCTTTATAGGGGGCGTGGTCTGCTGAGTCTCTGGCTTTTCGCCGACTGTTTTAAAACCCGAAAGCTTGGATATCCTCGGTGGTGATTTATCTGGCAGTGGTGGTGTGTAATTGTCTGTCAGATTCCGATCTATTGACGGGTGATTCTTGTGGAGGGTCGTTTTAGGCGACTGTATGGATTTGCTAAGTGAGTGGTCTAGCCTGCTCGATCACGGGTGCGCGCAGAGGTCAGTGTCTGTCTAAGCTAGTCCTAGGTGGCTGATTTACCATAGGAGCTGTCAGTTTTTGAGAACACATATAGGACTAGTTAAGTCGGCGTCATCTAGTATCTGTCTTACCTAGCTTAAAGGTGCTCTTGATATTGCTGAAAGCGAGGGATTGTTAAACAGGGTATAATCTCGCTTTTGCGTTCAACTTAGCTGCGGTGATCACTGTGGTTAAATCCGCTGTAATTCCTTAGCGGCCTCGCTCTTTTAATATGGTAAATCTCGGTATGTTATTAGTTTCGAAAAAAGAAGATTGGTTCGGTAATGTCCGAGGCGATATTTTAGCCGGCTTAGTTGTCGCCTTGGCATTGATTCCAGAGGCTATCGCCTTCTCTATTATCGCTGGGGTCGATCCCAAAGTTGGTCTCTACGCTTCGTTTTGCATAGCGGTAGTGACAGCGGTGGTGGGTGGCCGTCCTGGTATGATCTCAGCGGCAACCGGCGCCATGGCGCTATTGATGGTGTTGCTGGTGAAGGAACATGGCTTGCAGTATTTGTTAGCGGCCACGCTGTTAACGGGGTTTTTGCAGATTATTGCCGGTTATCTCAAGCTGGGGCAGTTAATGAGCTTTGTCTCTCGCTCTGTTGTCACTGGTTTTGTGAATGCCTTGGCTATTTTGATTTTTATGGCTCAACTGCCTGAATTAACGAATGTGACCTGGCATGTTTACGCCATGACTGCAGCGGGCCTGGGTGTTATCTATCTGTTTCCATTATTACCTGTAGTCGGAAAAATCATTCCCTCACCACTGGTTTGTATCCTTAGCCTGACCGCTTTTAGTTTGCTGATGGGCCTGGATATTCGCACGGTTGGAGATATGGGCGCACTACCCGATACCCTGCCGATATTCCTGTGGCCAGATGTGCCCTTAAATTTTGAAACGCTGAGCATTATTTTTCCCTATGCTGCCGCTTTAGCCATAGTAGGTTTGTTGGAGTCATTGATGACGGCCACTATCGTCGACGACCTGACTGATACCGGCAGTGACAAAAATCGCGAGTGTAAAGGTCAGGGCATAGCCAATGTGTTTTCTGGCTTACTTGGCGGTATGGCTGGTTGTGCGATGATTGGCCAGTCGGTTATTAATATTAAATCCGGTGGTCGTGGCCGCTTATCTACACTGATTGCCGGTGTGATGTTGTTGACCATGGTGGTGTTTCTCAGTGACTGGGTGTCGTTGATCCCCATGGCGGCATTGGTGGCAGTAATGATTATGGTCTCCATAGGAACCTTTAATTGGGCTTCTGTTACCGGACTAAAAACCAACCCGCTGTCGGCTAACATTATTATGCTGGCTACCGTGGCGGTGGTGGTGTGGACGCACAACCTAGCCTATGGCGTGTTTGTTGGTGTATTGCTAGGTGCTCTGTTTTTTGCCAACAAAGTCAGCCACTTTATGTATATCGGTAAAGATCTTAGTGAAGATGGCAACACTCGGACCTATCGTGTGGTGGGGCAGGTGTTTTTCAACTCTGCGGAGCGATTTAACGCCGGCTTCGATTTTAAAGAAGTCGTAGAGAAGGTGGTTATTGATTTAAGCCGTGCGCATTTTTGGGATATCTCTGCCGTTGGCGCTTTAGATAAGGTCGTTATGAAATTTCGGCGTGAAGGTGCTGAGGTCGAGTTGATTGATTTGAACGAGGCCAGTGAAACCATAGTTGATCGTTTCGGCGTTCACGACAAACCAGAAGAAATTGAAAAAGTCTTGGGAGGCCACTAATGAATAATAATTATGTATTGGCATGTATTGATGGAGCAAGTTTGACTACTGCAGTCTGTGACTATGCTGCTTGGATTTCGCTTAGAAGCGGAGCGCCTTTGAAGTTGCTGCATAATATTGAGCATCGCCCACAGGCCGCTGTTGCAGATTTAAGCGGCAGTATTGGGCTTGGTAGTCAGGAAGAGTTGCTAAAGGAGCTGATCGAAATAGAGCAGCAGCGCAATCGTCTATTGATGCAGAAAGGTAAGTTGATGCTCGATGCTGCATCTCAGCGGGTGGCGCAAGCGGGCGTGGCTGAGGTGGAAGCCTTGCAGCAGCATGGTAGCTTGCAAGAGTCACTTGTAGAGCAAGAGGAAGATATCCGGGTATTGGTGATGGGCGTTCGCGGTGAAGAGCATCGGGAAGGAAAGTTGGGCGCGCACTTGGAAACCGTCATTCGCGCCTTGCATAAACCCGTTTTAGTTGTGAATACTGAGTTTTCAGAACCCAAGAAAATTATGCTGGCTTACGATGGTCACGATGCGTCTCGAAAAGCCTTAGATATGGTGGCTTCAAGTTCGGTATTTAAAGGCATTCCCTGCCATTTGGTCTATGTTGGTGATGAGTCAACAGCGACCACGGTATTGAATGAGGCGGCAACCGTGTTGCAGGCGGCGGATGTTAATTATGAACTTGTTAATTTGCCAAAAGGTAAAAGTGATGAGCAGCTCTGTCAGTATCAAGCTGAAAACGATATTGGTCTGACCGTCATGGGTGCTTATAGCCATCACCCTTTGCGAGATATGTTGTTGGGTAGTTTTACCGCAAAAATGCTTCACAAAACTAAGCGACCGTTACTATTGCTACGTTAAGGTCAGTTTTTTAAAAAGCTGGGGACCTAGCAGTGTCATGTAAGCTCAGTTGTTAAAAATGGCGTGCTCAATTGAGTACGCCATTTTTTGTTACTACTGAATCCAGTTAGGCTTACGTTTTTCTAAAAACGCAGACAAGCCTTCGCGGCCCTCTTCGGAACCGCGGGTTTCAGCAATCCGCTGGCTGGTGTCGGCAATCATGTCTGCATTAATTTCGCCGTCAGCAACATCCAAGACCAAGCGCTTGGCTTCCCCTATGCTGCGTGGGCCATTGCGGAGTAATTGCTTAGTAATAGCGGCAATACAGCTGTCCAACTCATCGCTTGCGACCAGTTCTGATATCAAACCCAAAGTATGTGCTTTTTCTGCGGTGATTAACTCAGCGGTGGTGAAGTAGCGGCGTGATGCGCGCTGGCCAATGGCGCGGACGACATAAGGGCCAATAGTCGCGGGAATCAGGCCTACTTTTACTTCGCTTAGGCAAAACGCAGCATCGGTTGACGCTACGGCCATATCACAGCAGGCGACCAAGCCCACGCCGCCGCCGTAAGCCGCACCTTGTACTCTAGCTATAGTGGGTTTGGGTAGGTAATTAAGAGTGCGTAGCATTTCCGCGAGCAAGGTCGAGTCACGCAAATTCTCTTTAAAGGTATAGGTCGCCATCCGGCGCATCCAATTTAAATCGCCACCCGCGCAAAAACTTTTGCCGTTTGCAGCCAGAACCATAACGCGCACCGCTGGATCTTCGCCAACTTGTTTAAAGACGGCGGTTAGCGCCGCAATGACGGCGTCGTCAAAGGCGTTGTGGATTAGCGGTTGGTTTAATGTCACGGTGGCGATGCCTTTGTCGCTCAAATGATATTGAATGATCTTATCGTTCATGCTCTGTCCTTAAAATATTCGAGTTGAGCCTTGGTAGTCGCTATTGCTGCGTGCGGTGATTATAGTGGTGCTGTCTAAATAATGAATAGAATAGACGATATACATTAATTTCTACTGAGCATATCGCTATATTGTTGGCATATCTTCACTAGTTTAAGAGTGGTTTCTAGCAAGATAAGCGGCAGGTCACAGCCTATTTTCTAAATTATGACGTGGCTTGTATTGATGTGTGTTCGACGAGTTTAGTTGATCCCGACGCCAACTTATATGATATTGCTTGGCTGAGATTATTAACAATAATGAAGGGGATGCCGGGTGACGACATTAATTGATAAGCAGAATATATCGGACTATATTGGATTTGAAACTGAGGCCACCGAATGGCTAGCAATGGATCAAGATAGAATAAATAGGTTTGCCGATTGCACCATGGATCATCAGTTTATTCATGTCGATCCAGTGCGCGCAAAAGAGACCCCTTTTGGAACCACGATAGCACATGGTTTTTTGAGCTTGTCGATGCTGTCGTATTTTTCAGAGCAGTACAGTGTTGTTATCAATGGTGTCTATATGGGTATTAACTATGGCTTTGACAAAGTGCGTTTTCTTGCCCCTGTAAAGGTCGGTAGTCGTATTAGAGCCAAAGCAAAAATACTAGCGATTGATGAAATAAAGCCCGGTAACTTCCGCATGAATACTGAGGTCACCATTGAAATTGAAGGTGAGGCCAAGCCTGCTTTGGTTGCCGAATGGATCAGTGTGCAAATGGTGGCTTGAGTCTGCGGCTCGTCGCGCGCACTATATTAGAGTCGCAAAGTGGTGCATTTATTGAGCGGCCGGTGCATTTACAATAAATTTACTTAAGTTTGGCCCATGAGTCGCGGTGTGCCCCAGTACCGATGATGAGTAAACCGCGAAATATACCGACTGATAAGGTTGTTCTGCGTACCATGCTGCCAAGTAGCTTGGTTTAAATTGTCTTTAGTGTAATTTTTCACGCAACACAGATAATGCAATGTGGGTAAAGTGGCACGTTAAAAGCATATAAGAATAATTAATTTAAGCATCTGCAGCACACCTGCATTTAGGTGACGGCTCAAACGGAAAAGTATGGCTTCAGTTCCGTAAGACTTTGAATTTGAGTCAAATGCTTAGATTCAACGACCGGTAGTTCCGGTCTATAATTGGGGAATTCTCGCGTGATCTATTTAAATTCTACTCGTATATTGGCTGTCCTATTGATCACTGCGCTAAGCGCCTGCGGCGGCGGTTCTTCAAGCTCTTTTGACGGCGGCGGGTCCTCCTCCAATCCGCCATCAGAAGCTACCGAGTCAAGCGGTTATTTTATTGGCGGCCCAATTAGCGGCGCACAATACCAAATCCAAGGTTCTGATAGCGTTCTCCTTACGGCTAGCGATGGCGGCTTCAAATACTTTAGCGGCGATATCATCCGGTTCGCCATTGGCGGTATTACCTTGGGCAAAAGCCTAGCGGCAGAATTCATTACCCCGATGAATATACAGTCTAGCGAACAAGCGGCGATAAATTTGTCGCGCTTTTTGCTTACCTTAGATGAAGATAAAGATCCGGATAACGGCATTCAGATATCCTCAACCGTTCGCGATGCAGCCGCTGGTTTAAGCTTTAGCGCCAGTGAATTTGAAGCGACAGACGGTGAGTTTGACGGCTCTGCACTGGCCGACTTTGCCCGCAGTGCCAATGGCGATTCCCGCGCGTTAATAGCTCGTCGCATCGCTGAAATTGAATTGGCTTGTAGCAGTCAAGATATCAGTGACGGTAGTTTCGATGGCGACTGTAATATTTGGTATATCGCCGACGATAACAGCCCTGCATCAGCGCCCAATGAAGATCAGACTCAGGAGCAAGTCGCCACCTTAACGGCACTCTTTGCTGCCAAAGCGGGCGATACCATAGAGTTTAGTGACGGCGTTTTTGAATTCACCACCACCTTAGACATGGCTCATAAGCAGGGTATCACCCTGAAAGGTCAGGGTATGGCTGAAACCATTTTTGACTTCGCTCAGTCGAAATCGCCGGAAGGCATTTCAATGAGTCATATGACTGGCATTACTATTGAAGAAATGACAGTGCTTGATACTCCCGGCTTCTCGGTAAAGGTCTCACATTCGAATTTCGTCACGCTGCGTAATTTGCGCGCCATGTGGTCAAGCGGCGGCACTGATCGCGGTGGCATGGACCCCAAAATCCCTTCAACCTTAGAGGTCACCTGCGAGCACCCGTGGCCAGACAGCTTTGCGCGTCCGGAGAATGTTCCCGCCCCGCGCCTCAATGGCTTGCCAATTGCGTTCCCGTTGGCAACAGGTTTGTATACCGATGCCAACGGCTTGCCGCGCAACTACACCATCGACAGCTCTAACGGTGGCTACGCCATATACCCGGTGTTGTCTAATAATGTACTGCTGGACAATGTAGTATCGCTGGGCGCGTCAGACGCCGGTATTTACGTTGGTCAGTCCAACGACATTATTGTCAAAAATAGCGAAGCTCTGTTCAACGTGGCTGGCTATGAGATTGAAAACAGCGACCGCGCTGATATGCACGACAACGTCGCCCATTGTAATACAGCCGGTTTCTTGGTCTTTGATCTGCCCGGTTTGAATCAATACGGCGAACAGACCCGTATTTTCAATAACTATGCCGGCTACAATAATTTGGCCAACTTCGCGCCCGGCGGGGTGGTAAGCGCTGTGCCGCAGGGCACTGGTTTGCTGCAACTGGGTTACGACAAAGTCGAATTCTTTAATAATGTGGTGGAGTTTAACCGTACCTTGGGTTTTGTCAGCGCGAGCCATGAGTTGATAGATGGCAACACCAATAACTCTGATAAACGCATGGACCTGTATCCAGAAGGCATCCATATTCACAGTAATATCTTCACCACCAATGGCACCCTGCCTCAGTTACCCGAAGAAGGCGTACTGATTTGCGCGGACGGCACTGGTGGCAATACCGGCATTCCGTGTATACCGACTGGTATTGATGATGGTCACGACTCGCTCTTACCGGTTTTGGTGCAACTTCGAAGCTTGCAAGCACAGGACCCCTATATTGGGCAGGGCGCGCATATTATTTGGGACGGCTACTACGACGAAGCTGTAAATAGCGCTGACGGCGTGCAGTGCACCGACTTCGCCGGCGCGCCGCTAGACGCCGACGGCAAACCCGATTACAACGGTCAGAGTCAGCCAGAATGTCGCTACAACCGCTATAAATTTGCCGAGCCAGACAACGCCGCTGATCCAAAGCGCAGACATCCCGATTACTGGCTATGTATTGACCAAAGTGACGAGTACGGCAACACCTTCTCCCCGGATAGCCGCACTTTCATGAACTTTGATGGTATGGAGCTCGACACCGCGCCTCAAACTGATCTGGCCGCTCACGACTGTGTGACCCGTTTTGGCGAACAATTGCCGCATTTAAATCCAGCGGTTGTGCAGCCGTATATTCCCGGCAGCAGCGCCGACCAACCGCCCTCGGCCGCAGAAGTTGCCGCCATTTGTGAAAGTGACTCTGGCACCGCAGTTAATCGAGATGCACTGGCTTTCAATTGCAGTAAATTATCCCACTACAATTTGTTTGCCGATCAAACTGATCCCCGCAGTGGTTTCCGTGAAGATGGCGTGATTTACGACTTAGTCACGCCTCTGTTCTCTGACTACTCAGTAAAGTACCGGGTGTTATTCCTGCCACCTGGCGAGTCCGCCGAATGGGCAGAGGGTAATATCAATGTACCAAACGCGACTTTAGATTTTCCAGTGGGCACCGTCATCGCCAAAACCTTCGCCTTTCGCGACCGCAACGCCGAGGATGAAAACCTTGTTGAAACCCGCTTGCTGATTCATCGCGCAGGCCAAGGCGATAGCTCATTCTGGGAAGGTATGTCCTATGTCTGGCGCGAAGACCGCAGCGACGCCGATATCGCTCTCGCTGGTGGTTCTAAAGCCGTGAGTTGGGATTACGACGATACCGACCCCGATGTTACTGCTACCTACGTAGGCAGCACCGACCGCTACGCCATTCCCACTCCGAATCAGTGTGGTAACTGTCATAACAATGAAGACCGTCAAGCTGGTGATGCGCCAATCGGTCCTAAAGTGCGCAATTTGAATCGTGGCTTTGATTACGGCAACGGCCCGGAGAATCAGCTGCAGCATCTTATTGACATGGGCAAACTCAGTGGCGCGCCAATCTTGGCACTGGACAGCAAGCAGATCGCGACCAATGCAAATCGCTTACCGCGCTTTAATGTGCCCGGCGACAGCTACCAGATAAGCTCTGCAGAAGCCGAGCGCGTGGCAGCGATTAGTGACGCTAATCTTGAGTACCGAGCTCGCGCCTGGTTGGAAGTTAACTGCGCCCACTGCCACAATCGCAAGGGTCAAGCACAAAGCACTGGTTTGTATTTTGATGTATTCCGAAAGGTCAACCTCAGCCACGGTATCTGCAAGGAGCCCATTACGGCCGGTAGCTCCGGCGGTGGTCGTGATTACGATATTCTGCCCGGAACAGCCGGCGGCGCGACTGGCTCCGAGGGTTCGATTATTTCTTACCGAGTGCACTCGGTAGATACCTCGGTGCAGATGCCGCCCATCGCTAGGAGTGTTAAACACGGCGAAGCAGTTGATGTCCTAGATGCGTGGATCAACACCGTTATAGATGCCAGTTATGAGAATGCTGACTGCGTAGGAGGTGATGGCAGTTCACTGCCTATCTAAGAAGTCTGGGGTCTACCAATAGTGAATTAGTACGCTATTGAACCAAAGCACTGAGCGGATAAAAAAGGGGTTCTCTTGTGGAGAACCTCTTTTTTTTCATTTCAAAACTCAGGTTTTAATATAAGTAATCCAGTCCAGTAAATTTCAGTAATAACGGTGAGCTTAAAATGTTTTCTTAGAATGTTTCCAAGCGGCAACGAGGATGCCGATCACCAATACAAAACACAGCACAACGCCGGGATAGAAGATGAAAAACGAAAGATCATTCATCATATTAGTGCTCGCATCGAATACTAGGCCGCGCGCTTCGGGGAATAAAGGATCAAAACTAGCCCCAATAACAATACTCCAGGAGATGATTGGCGATATTATTACCAGCCACTTTACGTTTTTTATAAAGCTTGAAAATACCGGCAAGAGCGCGGCAATAAGCCACAGCAGTAAAGCATTGACGATGCCTTCCATATGCGCCATCCGCCATGCGTCGTAAGTGCCAGGCATTTGGTAGACTATCTTGCCGGGAATCGGCCAGAGGCTGATTTCACCGGTGATGAAAAATAAAAAACCGAATCCGATGATAAAAGCCGCCAGTAGTAATAGCGTGCCGTGAATTACCAGAAAGCGCTGGTGTTTTAATATGTCATTGTTCATCAGGAAAACCTCGTACCTATAGGTGTCATTAAATTATTAGTATCTAAATGGGCCAATTCGGCATCATGTCTTTTATGAACTTTAAGCCACTCCTTGCTCCATTGTGGGTCGTCAATATCGGTCGGGTGATGAGATGGGAGCATAGAGTGTAGTAGTTTCGGCGCTATACCCGTTAAGAAACGAAGGTTGTACTTAATGACGTTTATGCGGCTGCGGATACTTCCCCATGCGCCGTCTTTTTTCATCATGATGATGTAGCCCCTGCGGCTAAACTTCATAATGTGAATGGCGGCGAAGAAGGTGCCATATAGTCTGTACCAGTATTGACCGTAGGCTGCTTGGTAAGCATCGAATGCCGCGCACTTATGCTCTATTTCTTCAACAAAATGCCAGAGAATTAATGAGGCGACCCTAGAGTCGGATCCGCCAAACAAATAGGCCCTTTGATTGATCAACCAGTGACCTAGCGTGAGCGCCATAGATTCGAAACCCGCCGCGTAGGCCAAGTTAAACTTGAGACTTTTGTTTTTTTCTAGGTAAGAAAACTCGTCGAGCATTTGTTTTTCTAATGCCTCAATTTGATCGTAGCCTTTCGCTTTGATAATGTCGTTAAACTTCCTATGTTGCTGATAGTGCTGCGCTTCTTGGCCGATATAGTCTTTTACTTCTTGGATAAGTGCTGGATCTTGAAACTGAGGCAGAGCTTTCTTCATTGTTCGAATCAAAAAGGGTTCCAGATAGGGCATGGTTAATGATGCGCCATTCACCATATAGCTCCACTCAGGTCGAGCGGCGTTCCACTGAACACTGATGTCATCGTCAAAGGTAAACGGCATCCGCCTGACGACTAATGTGCGCGGTGTATTTCTATTCCCTGTCATGGCTATCTCCAAACGGTAAGTACTATTAAGCACCGACTGTAAAAAATGGTTTCACACCTTTGTGGCGTTTCAAGGTTCACGCTCAGGCGCCAGGATTTGCTATGCCGAGTATTTCTGCCATTTTTTCACGGTTTATTGACAGCACGTCGCCACCGTCGTGTTCATAGCGGCGCCATGCAATTTGGATAGTGTTTTTTTTGCCGCTTACAAGCTTATGATTGCGGGGGTGGTAGCTACGTTTAAATACCGGCAGGGCATTAATTAAAAACAGAGATAACATATAAGCGCAGAATCCCATTTTGCGAATGCCGCGAAAGGGGTTTCGCCAGTATCCTTCGACAATGGTCATGGCGGTGTAGCACTTTATTGTTTCGCTGGCGATGTGAGCAAGTGCAGCGAGTACCATCCATTTTCGGTACCATTCGGCGTCGCCGTATAGTGCTTTGTACACGTCAAAGGCGACTGCACCATGTTCGATCTCCTCGACCTGATGCCATACCCATAGTGCTTTTATGGCCGGGTCGCTATCTTTCATCCAGCGATCATAGTTTTCTAAAATGATCAGCCCGGCTAAAAAAGTAAAGGTTTCATAGCCAGCGGTGTAACCCACTTTGCGCTTTAGTGAATCAATTTTGCTACGGTGATTAAAAAAACCTTGAGCATCATTTTCTAACTGGGCTATTTTTGGATAGCGCTTCGCCAACCATTTGTTGTAGTGGAGAAAATTCTTGGCATGTTGAGCTTCCTGTCCGATTATTGCCGTCATATCGCTTTGCAGATTCTCATCCTTAATCTTTGGTCTGGCTTCAATCATGGTTTTAACGAGATAACGTTCGAAATGTGGGACATGAACTCCCAAAGCGTTTATAAGCATCGAAAAATCGCGGTGCGATCGGCTCCATAGAGGGTCGTTGAACTCAATGTTGTCGAAGTTGAACTCTAATTTTCGTACCGGGAAGTCATCCATGGGGTGGGCACTGTTTTGCGATGCTGCGGCCTGCTTCATATTAATCCCTGCTATCTTTTGAAAAGTCTGTGAACAGCGTGATTAGCTAATGATTTGCTCAATTAATAATCAGCTAACTTGGCGCTCCGTCAGAAGGTCAATATTGCGAGTCTTTAGTGATTATTTACTCTGGGCGTCATAGGCCGGCTCGGTAAAAAGCAACACAAACACTGCCCAGATTGAAGTGACCGCGGCCAAAATAGCGGGGATATAGGCAAGGGCACCTGCCACGCTTGCTTCACCAAGACGGTTTGCTTCGATACTTAAACCGTGATTCGGAGCGAACATTCCAAATAGGTAAAAGCAGAAGTTACCCCAGATGGCGATGGCAATCCCTAGGAATATTAGGCGTGCACGTCGGTCGGACAAGTGCACAGTGCGCATTACTAGCCCTAAAGCTAAAGCCATAATGCCGTTCATTAGCGTGCCAACATGGAGTATTCGCCAGCCGGAATCTGGGCCAGGAAGTTCAAATTGAAAGAACACGGGTAGCGGGCTGATGGATGCGCCTCCGACCATGGAAAAGGCGAGCAGGAATCCTCCAAAAAGCCCCACAAGCATTGCGGCTAGGCCGTGTTTGATTAATAGGTTGGAGTAGTGCGCTCGCATGTGTCTTCCTCTGTTATTATTTGCAAGGTGCTAGTGCTACCTTGTGCTTCGGTTGCGAAGCCGAGCATCTATTAAAAGAATACTATCGTCGTATGAGTAGATTAGATGAGGAACTTGGGTCGTGAGCCGATCTTTAGTACGGTTCTAGGAGTAATGGCGGCATAATTTTATGTGGTGCGCGAGGGTGCTTTTGAGAGAGTGCCAATGCGGACAGCTTTACATGAAGAGATACAGTTAGGTAGCTTGAATTGATAGACGTCATCGAGACAAAACTGAGTCCACCCTATATTCGCCAACAGCGAATGAATCGTAGCGCTATTTTAAAGAGGATGGCGGAAGAGGCCGGTTCTGTGCGGTTTGTTAGTGTGGTGGCGCCGGCTGGCTCAGGAAAATCCACCTTGCTAGTGGAGCTGCACGAAAAATGTGGTTTGGAAGGAAGTGCCTGTGCTTGGCTGAGCCTTGAGGCGGGAGATGATGAGCCGGCGCGCTTTGCTCGCTACATCAGCTCGGTTTTCCGGGTGATAGATAAGCCTTTCGCTGAGACGAATTTGGCATATTTAAAGTCCAGTGGATCGGCTGACTTGACGCGGTTTTTTGATGCCATTATTGAATATATAGCGGCCATCGATAGGCGTTTCACTTTGTTTGTTGATGATTTTCACGTTTTGAAAAATCCAGATATTCTCAACTTTTGGACACGGTTTATTAGCTATACCCCGAGCAGCGTGCGGACCGTTATTGCCTCGCGATCTAAATTACCCCTCGATTTGAGCCGGCTTCGAATTGCGGGAGGTATTTTTGAACTGGGTCAGAATGATCTTAACCTCAGTGTGCAAGAAACCATGCGGTTCATGAAGGAACAGCACAATGTGGCGCTGCCCATGCCTACCGTTCAGCTGCTGCATGATCGTACCGAGGGCTGGATGGTCGGTCTTCAACTTGCGGGGATGGCGATCAGCAAGTCTGATCGCGATAAGGAAGAAATTATTCGCGGGTTCTCTGCCCGCGATCGAAATCTCCAAGAATACTTATTCGAGGCAGTTTACGGTTTGCAAGATGAGGCAACTCGTCATTTTTTGTTGTTTACTGCGCCGCTCAATCGCTTTTCAGCGGAGTTGTGCGATGTGGTGACGGGTCAAAATGACGGCTACCATCGCCTTGCTCAACTCGAAGCCGCCAATTTATTTATTCTGCCTTTAGATAGGGAGGGGCGTTGGTATCGCTACCATCATCTGTTCTCAGAGTATCTTGTTACTCAGTTGATGAGGGGAGATCCCGGGCTTAAGGCGCAGATATGTGCCAATGCTGCGGACTGGTGTATTGGTGAGGGCTACGTACTTGAGGCCATACAGTATTGTCTGGATGCGTCGTATTTTGAGAAAGCTACAGATCTGATTGCCGAGCAGGCGAAGACTGTTGCCATAGGCGAGGGAAATCATTCCATTATTTTCGAATGGATGCGCAAACTGCCGCTTGAATACCAATATCGTCGGCCAGAGATTTTATTACACCACGCCTGGTCTAGAGCCTTTACACGCGATGGTGTGGGGATTGCTGTATCGATATGCGATGAGTTTGAAAAACTTCTAGCTGACACTAAGGCGCCTCGCTGGGATTTACCCGCGACAGAGGTGCAATCTCTGGTGCATCTTTGCAATGTCATTCGCTGTATTACATTCGCTTGCGTGGAGGCGATAGATGATTGTCTTGTCGCCGCTAAGGCGCTTTTAACGGAGCTTCCCAAGGAAGACGATGCATTAATAGCGTCGGCCTCGGTTGCCAGTGCTTTCAGCTATTACCTTCAGAAGGATTTAAACCAGGCGCTTGTATCAGCCCATGAGGCCTATGTTCATGGCCGCAGAGGCGAAAGTGCCTATGCGGCGATTTGGGCGGACTTTGTTGCCGCCATGACCAATATCGAGCTTGGTCGTATCGGGGCGGCGGAACTGGTCGCGCGCCGGGCCGGCCAGACCTTGACTGAGGTTTCTGGCGACAGCCAGACCGCAGCCCTTGCTGCTCTTGTGAAGGCTGAGGTCGACTGTCAGCGCTGTCGTTTTGACAGTTTGCAGCAGGTAATGATTGATAGCCGAGTTATGTCTATTCTTTCTAGCTCACCGGAGCCATTATTTATCGCGCGTCGTAGCGAGGCTAGATTTAGGCTGTGGACGGGTGATATTGAGGCGGCGCGTGAGGTCTTGCGGCAGGGCCAAGACCTAGCTCTAACTATGGATATGCCGAGGCTTTACTTTGGGTTTATCGCAGAAGAAATTGAGCTGCAATTGCATAGCGGTGATATTCGTGGCGCCAGAGACACCGCGAGCCGAACGGATATTCTTAATCGTAAAAACAGCCTTATTACAGCGCGTCACCAATCTGCGGTGATGGAGTATATTGAGTTGACTGATGCGCGCCTGCTTCTCGCCGAAGGTCGAGGTGAAGAGGCCCTCAAGTTGCTAAATATGATATTGCGAAAAGCCCAAAGCCAGCGCCGAACAGCTTTGATGCAGCAGTTGCGTGCGATGAAATCTATAGCGCTGTGGGCCTTAGAAAAAGAAACTGAGGCAATGCGAGAGCTTGATAAGGTCGTTAATTCCGCCGCGCCAGAACTGCATATGTACCCCTTATATCGTGTGGGTAGCGGGCTTCTTGTTATCCTCCAGCGTCTAGATGATGATCGCGTCAGTGATGTTGAGGCTCTGGATGCGAAATATCAATTTCAACAGCAGCTCATTAAGTTGCTTGGCGCTAATGCCTCGGTGGACATGAGGGTTCGAGGCGGTCAATTGCAGCCTCGGTTGAAGTCTTCAGCGCTTGCCGACCCCCTGACTGATCGCCAGTTGGAAATTCTCCGTTTGATTTGTTCCGGCTTGGGCAATAAAGAATTAGCCCAAGAGCTGCATATCAGTTTGTCGACCGCCAAATGGCATGTTCACAATATCTTTGACAAGTTGGGTGTTCGCAATAGGACCTCAGCGGTGGCCTATGCTCGAAAAATAAATTTAATATGAGTTGTTTTGATTTGGCGAAGCTGTATGTATCTTGACCTCAATAGTGTCTATCCAAAAGCACGATATGTCGGCAGGGATATGAATTATTCTTGCCGAATCGAGGGCGTTTACTTCAGAGCAGCTCACCGTCACGGTCTGGGTGCTTAGCGGTTGTCAGCTCTTTTTTCGCCAGCTTAATACGGTTTTACATAATTGCTTGGCGGCGGCTTGCGCTGCCTCATTCTTTCCGTGCAACTTAATCGTCACGTTCATGCCAATTAAGGCGTTGGCAAGCATCTCGCTGGCTTCATCTATATCGACGCTCTTTTTAAGGCTACCTTGGCTGCGTTCATTGCAAAGCGCCAGACGCAACGAGCGGCGCATTAAGCGCATGAATTTGAAGACGCGATCTTTTATTTCACTATCCTCGACCTGCCCTTCACACAGAGTATTGATCATGAGGCAGCCATTATTGGCCTCAGGGGCCGTGGCATTGCTTGCTCGGAGATTAAAGAAGTGGACTATTTGATCAATATTGCCGGCGCGAATTTGTATCAGGTAGTTCTCGTCCCATTGGCTGATATATGAATCTATTATCTCTAGAAAGAGCCCCTGTTTTCCGCCAAATTCGGTTTGCAGCATAAATCGGTTAATACCCGTCAGTTCCTCTAGCTTGCGAACGCCTAGGCTCTGATAGCCGTGTGACCAGAATGCGCTGAGTGCGAGAGCGCGGGCCGTGCCTATTTCCACTTTCCTTGCTCTGGCCATTTTGTCCTCTTTGGTTTTGTAGTTGGCAAATGTCGCTAGCGCCATGATAACCCATCTAGAGCTTATAAAATGGTCGCTGCCACGCATTTTATAGACGGATGTCTTGATAGCATCTAGACGAACGTCTATCGTTGCTGTTCTGAAGGCATTTGAACGCGATGATATGGCTTAAATTACGACGTTATTATCAGCTGAAGTGCCCATAATTCTAATAAGATAGGAACGTTTTAATGACTGATTTTTTGGATCAATACCCCTACCCGAAGCAATATAAAACTATCCACGGCAAGCGTATGGCCTATATCGATCAGGGCAGCGGAGACCCGATTGTATTTCTTCACGGTAATCCCACGTCATCCTATCTTTGGCGAAATATTATGCCCTACCTCGAGGGCCGTGGACGGCTTATTGCTCCCGATTTGATCGGCATGGGTGATTCAGAGAAACTCGATAATACTGGGCCTGAAAGTTATAGCTATGCAGAGCATCAGACCTACCTGTATGCGCTGTTAGACGAGCTCGGCGTGAAAGAGAATGTCACTTTGGTGGTTCATGATTGGGGCTCCGGACTAGGTTTTCACTGGGCAAAAATGAATGCGCATGGGATTAAGGGCATTGCGTTTATGGAGGCCATAGTGGCGCCGGTATCTGATTGGGCGTCATTTCCAGAAGATGCCGTCGAATTGTTTAAGGGGTTTAGGTCCGAGGCTGGCGAGGTGATGATATTAGACGATAACTTGTTTATCGAGTTCGTATTGCCGAGCATGATCATGAGAACGATGACTAGCGCTGAAATGGACGAATATCGCCGGCCATTTGCACGCGCTGGCGAATACCGCCGGCCAACGCTAACCTGGCCGAGGCAGCTTCCTATTGCTGGCGAACCTGAGGATGTTGTTCAAGCCGTTTCTGCTTACAGTACTTGGTTGTCGCAGACCGAAATACCAAAATTATTTGTTAATGCTGATCCTGGCGCACTGATAAGCGGGGCTGTGCGGGATTATGTTAGATCGTGGCGTAATTTAAGCGAGGTCACCGTTGCCGGGCTGCACTTTATACAAGAAGACTCTCCCCATGAGATAGGCCGGGCCATTGCCGACTGGCATAGCGATCTGGGTTAGTGTTCTAAGGCTTTGAGCTTTTGACGGCCAAAATATGATGGCTATAAACCACAACGTAAGATGGCGAAAGCGGGGCTGGCTAGGGATCGGCCTGTTTATGTTCCGCTTTCCCCGCAGATACCCTGTTTTGGGGGCTAAGAGGTCCACCGACAGTGCGGCGATGATGGTTCTGCTGGCTGCTAGCAGTTTTAACGACCAATCATTGAATGCCTCTCCAGCACTTGTGCTATTACTTAACGACAGCCATCGTCTTATGCCTGAGTTTTGTTGTCGTCAGCGGACGATATTTGTGTGGAGTCTTCTGAGCTTGGGCAGCTCTTAAGTGTTTAATTTTTCGCTTAGTAAACCGTTTCCAAGTCATTTCCCGCTCTGTGCCGGCATGTCCTGTAATGAATATTTTTAGTCCATAAATGATAGGCCAATCACCGCTAAGCTAAGGCTGTTTAGAGGTGTGACTAAAAACAATATGGAGAGATTTAGTGATTGACCTAATTTTTGTTGAGCACGGCGGTGAACGTCACCGGGTAAGCGCTCAGCCCGGCGGCAGCCTAATGCAGGCAGCTATCGACAACTCAATTCCCGGTATAGACGCCGATTGCGGCGGCTCCTGCGCCTGCGGTACCTGTCACGTTATCGTTGATTCGGAGTGGTTGGCTAAAATAGGCAGTCGCAGTGAGAGCGAGATATTAATGTTGGAGATGACCCCCGAGCATAGTGAGCGCTCTCGTTTGGCATGCCAGATCACCATTGGGCCGGAAATGAGCGGTATGGTGGTAGCGATCCCTGAGTTCCAGATGTAGTACAAAAATAATTGGAGTGACTGTCATGACGAGCCAAGCCGTGCATAAACAATCTATTTTAGCGGATCCTTATTCCCTGCCACTAGAGAGTATAGATCTGAGTGATCCCAGTTTATATTCACAAAACCGGTGGCAAGATTATTTCCGTCGAGTGCGTGATGAGGATCCTGTTCATTATCAAAAAAACAGTCCGTTTGGTCCGTTTTGGTCAATTACCCGATTTGAAGATATTGTGGCGGTTGATACCAATCACCAAGATTTTTCTTCGGAACCGTTCATTATGATCGGTGAACCAGACGAAACGATCCCCGTTGCTAACTTTATCTCCATGGATCCACCCAAGCATGATCAGCAGCGTGCCGCGGTTCAAGCTGTGGTTGCGCCGAGAAACCTTGCGGCGATGGAGGGCTTAATTCGCGAGCGCATTGGCACCATTCTAGATAATCTGCCGCTGGATGAGAGTTTTGACTGGGTTTCTAGTGTTTCAATGGAGCTGACCTCGCAAATGCTCGCGACTATTTTTGATTTCCCGTATGAGGATCGCCACAAATTAGCTTATTGGTCGGATATGGCGACTGGCGCCCCGGAGCTGTCCGGTGGCACTGCGTCGCAGGAAGAGCGCTTTGCTGCATTACACGATATGGTGAATACTTTCGGCGCTTTGTGGGAGCAAAAATCAGCGTCGCGCAAGGCGGGTAACCCTGTCGGTTTCGATTTGATTAGTCTTATGGAATCCAATGAAGACACCCGCGACATGATGAGCCGTCCTGAGGAGTTCATGGGGAATCTGGCGCTTTTGATTGTCGGTGGCAATGACACAACTCGTAATTCCATTAGCGGCAGTGTTCTGGCTATGAATAAGTTTCCCGAAGAGTTTGCAAAACTGCGCTCGAACCCCAAGTTAATTCCCAGCATGGTGTCAGAGATTATCCGCTGGCAAACACCGCTATCTCATATGCGGCGAATTGCTACCCGCGATGTTGAACTTGGCGGTAAGCTTATTAAAAAAGGTGACAAAGTTGTGATGTGGTACATCTCGGGGAACCGTGATGAGCGCGTCATCGAAAATCCAGACCACGTTATTATTGATCGTGCTAATGCGCGACATCACCTTTCCTTCGGATTTGGTATTCACCGCTGTATGGGTAATCGTCTGGGTGAAATGCAGCTGCGAGTAACTTGGGAAGAAATACTGAAACGCTTCGATGATATTAAAGTGGTGGAAGAGCCTGAGCGAGTGCACTCAAACTTTGTGTTTGGCTATACGTCAATGCATGTGAAGCTTAGTCCTATCTCAAGCTAGCGTCTGGCAAAAAGAGGTCTGTGCTTTGTGCGCAGATCACCTGCGTATTTCTTGGTTAGTTTCAGGCCTGCGCTTTGCTTAACCAGGGGGTGCGGGGCTTGCAGCTAGAGTGGGCGTCAGAGACCTAGATTAGCGCGGCGCTATTATTAGTCAGCATTGCATCTAATCTAGCATCTGCTGCGGAATTGCTTTGGGGTTTGCCCTGTTGAGGTTTTAAAGGCGCGTGAAAAATTGGAGTCGCTATTATATCCGCAGATATGGGAAATTTTACATATTGGATATTCAGTGCTTTCCAGCAGTAGCTTGGCGTAATCGAAGGAGACCTGTTGCTTGATCTCTGCAAAGGAGCTATTTTCATTGTGCAATCGTCGAGCCAGTGTGCGCTCAGAGATATTCATTTGTTCTGCGATCTGGCAAATATTGGTTGATAGACCACCAGCTAGGCGCAGTTGAAGATTTTTCTTAACTTTAGCGCTTATCGACAATTTTGAGATTGAATTAGATGTACCCTTCAGATTGCAATACACCTCGTTGAATGTGGCTTTATTGTGGGTGTAAAGGGCTTGGCTAAGGTGGTGCTTTTCGAAAATGACTTTAATAGTTTTTTGTGAGAATAGATGCTTTGCCTTAAAGTAATCTTCATAGGCAGCAATTTCGCCCAATGGCGCGTGGCTAAGGTGAACTTGTATGGGAGGGTCGCTGAACTGCGTAAAATGCCTGAGATTTAAAAAATAACCACAAACAGCCTCATCTAAGAAAAATTGAACGTCTCCGAAGTCCATGACGGGTTTAAGGATGATGTGACATTGGCCGCCCACACTAAGGCGCTCGAAGCGATATGCGGGCATGACAGTGTGTGAGAAGTCAACCATGACCTCCAGTGCCTGTCGAATATCCTTTGCGGTGAAGGATGCTAGACCGAACATCCCGCCGGGAGCCGTGATGGGAATATAATCAGCAAGCTGCACCGAGAGAGGTGTGCCGGGGAGCGCTATATCCTTGCAAGATCTGAAGATCTCTCGTATCTGCCACCCGCTAATACTACTTTCTTCGCGTAAAACTTGAGCTGGAGATATCTGGCAGCGGCTATATAGCGCGGTCTTGCTTAGTTTTCTGCGGACGTAAAAGTTCTCTGCCAAATCGAGTAAGGCGATGGGGAATACCTTCGCGTGGAAGGAGAGGCTCTCTTCCGGTGCACTTCTCATTATTGTCAATCTATGTGAATGTTAAGGCTGTTTCGGTAATCTTCGCGGTGGTTTCAGCTTAGGCAGTAGTTAAAGGCCCTGGCCATATTTTATTCTGTGGTTTGCCGCAGTTAGTAACAAATAATATACCGTGAGCGTAGAATCTCGTCTACAGGCTTTTTAAAATCATCAATAATAATTCGATATTCAGATAAATAGTTAATTATTTCAATGGCTTAGTGATATCATCGGGCGAGCGCTTGAACGGGAAATTGAGTTCTACGCTCAGTCCTCGTGATGTCGTTTTAGGGAATAGGGTCTGATACTGGATATCTGAGTCTATGACCTGTTTTTGCCCGTTAGTGAAGCCGCTTAATGTCGGTATCCACACATACCTCGGCCAACAGTGATGACTTTGCTCTAGGGCACTCAAGTCTGCGCTCGCAGAGTTAAGTCTTAACTGGCTGGTATCGCAGGCATGGTATCTACAAAGAAAATGTATATGTGTGGCAGTGCTCATAAAATTGCTGCTGTCTCTTTTTGAATGTTTCTGACCGAAAATAATAAAAATATTGCGTTACTGTGGCTTCATATAATAATTCCAATAAGCTTTTAGAGGATTAATAATAATGAGAACCCCCCCGAATAAGACCCGCTTAACGATTTGTACTGGTCTGTTTCTTATTTCGATTCCGGCGATGGCGGCTCCTCAGCTAGAAGAGGTCATTGTTACAGCGCAGAAGCGTTCTGCTAGCACCCAGGATACGCCTATTGCAATAACGGGTATGTCGGAGGGTGCGCTGGAAAAGTTTGGCTTTTCTAATGCGAGTGACATCTCGGCGCAGGTACCTAATATGCAAGTGAGCGGTCCCTACGGCGAGGTGCAGCCGATATTCTCGATTCGTGGCGTGAGCATGTCTGACTACAGCTCTAACCAAGCCAGCCCGATTGGGGTATATAACGATGAAGCCTATTTGGGCGCGGTATACACCCATGGCATGAGTTTTTTTGATGTCGAACGTCTGGAGGTGTTACGCGGTCCACAAGGCACTTTATACGGGAAAAACACCACCGGTGGTGCAATCAATATCGTCACCAAGACACCATTAATTGGCGATCCTACCGCATTTAATCTCAAGCAAGGTGTACGGAATTACAATGGTCACGCCGGCGATTATGGAGTGGAGAGCACGCTGATAGAAGATGTTCTAGCGGCAAGATTGGCTTATTCTTATTCGCGCAGGGATGGTTATTTTGAGAATGCTCTCGGTGGCCCCGACTTGTCGGAGCAAGATTTCCAGGCTGCGCGATTGGTGGTTAATTGGCAGCTAACAGACTCTACAAATATGGTCTTGAAGTACTCTACCGCTCGCAATGATGCTTTGGGCAGTCCAAGCCGCAATGAGCCTCGAGGGGATCTCTCTAAGAACCCAGAATTAGTGACAGCGCTAGAAACGTCGGGGGTGGGTGTTTACGATAAGCCTAATAATGGCTTTATCGATAATACGGGGTATTCTCGCCCTGCGAAGAACCTAGATTACTACGAGGTCGAAGATAACTTCACCGGTGCTCTGGTAGTTAACTCGGATCTACTAGTTAACAAGATCGAATATGTTGCCGACGCTTATACACTGACTGCCATTACCTCCTTGGCAGACTCTGATTACTCGCAAGCGCAAAACGTCGATGGCAGCCCAGACCAGTTGTTGGAGATTAATTGGGGCGTAGATACACAGGCCTTAAGTCAGGATTTTCGAATTACGACTACCTTCTTAGATGACTTTGATCTTATTGCCGGTGCGTATTACGCGACTGAGGACATGCAGTTAGATAATCAGTACAGCTTGTATGAGACTCCGCCAGATACACGGGCGGCTGCAACTTTCCCCGGTGTGACAGGCTACTATCCCTACCTGCTAGATTTCGGCGTCCTTGATCAGAAAATGGATACCGAAAAAACCAGTGCTGCGCTGTATTCACAACTTCGTTGGAATGTCACCACCAATTTGGGCATCGATTTTGGTCTCCGTTATACCGATGATAAAATTGATATGACGTATTTAAATATTTCTCGACTAGGTTATGACGGTAGCCCGCGTGGAACCTATGTGCCCGGCAATAACACCGGCGTCGATAATATTTTTATACCCGCTAATGTCGCCGGGCAAAGTCCTCTGGAGCCGGGGCTATTATTGGCGGAGCTCTTGAGTGGCAATATCGGTCTAGATGAACTCCTGTTGACCGCTCAGACCGGTTATACCCATGGCCCATACACGACAGATTCTGCGACCCCATTAAGTGCGAATGAGAAAGAATGGACGGGAAAAATTGGTCTAGATTACCGCTTTAATGACGAGCTAATGATATACACCAGTTACAGCCGTGGCTTTAGGGCAGGCAACTTTAATGCAGGTGTTTATTATGAGGAGCGGGAATTTGAAAATGCTTACGCCTCCCCCGAATTTTTGGATGCCTACGAATTTGGCTTTAAAGCTGACTTATGGAATCGCCGAGCACGTATAAATAGTGCCTTCTTTTATTACGACTATACCGATCAGCAATTTATTAATGTTGTCGGCGTCTCGAACTTTTTGGAAAATGCCGGTGGCTCTAAGATCTTCGGTTTTGAATCGGAAATGTATTTCGCGCTCACTGAAAAGCTTACAGTGCAAATCGGTTTAGGGATTCTAAAAAGTGAGTATACCGAGCTAGAATTGTCTGATGTTCAGACTGTAAATGACGATGATGATGTTGTGGATTTATCCGGTAACGAATTGATTTCTGCGCCAAATGTAAGCGCCAATATCTCTGTTGATTACGATATCTTCACCAATGATTACGGATATCTGAGTATGAACCTCAACGGAAATTACCAGGCCGATCAGTGGTACAGCGCTTATAACGACAAGATTGGCTATGACAAAATTCGTCAAGCAGGTTATGGCTTGTATAACGCACGTTTCACTTGGTTTGGTAGTGATGACAGCTACAGCGTCGCGATATGGGCTAAAAATATTACAGAAACAGAATATGATGGTTACGCCATTAACCTGCAGGCAGGGTTTGGCTTTGACTATTTCCAACAGGGAGCGCCAAGAACCTACGGTTTAGAAGCGACCTATAAGTTTTAATAATATAAAGTGTCAACTCAAAATTGGTCGGCTTGAGTGCTATTTATAGATAAATTGTAACTGGCATCTTTATTAATGCTGCTGAATTTTAAAAATATAAAGAATAGAGATTTGGAAACTATTTTGTTCCACCTTGGGACTATCTTTTTCGGGCTTTCGCTAAAACCGCAAGCCCTACTTTTTTAATAATAAAATGGAGGGGAATGTATGAAAATAAAATTGACTCCGCGTTCTATAGTTTTAAGTGTCATGCTAGGTCTAGCAGGTTCTGCTAATGCGATCGAGCTATCCATTTTAGGGGGTGTCGATGGAGGACTTGGTGTCCTTGATACTCTACCTTTGGCGGTCGGCGGTATTAAAAGTGGCCTATTAATTAATTCCGGTATTCCAGTCCTGATGGATCTACCTGTCATCGGTGAGCTGCCATTAATTGATGGCCGTGGCATTCCCGTGATTGGTGATTTGGGGGGCGGGAGTATGTTGGTCTCAGGATTAGTTCAAGTTATCGGGGGCGACCCTAATCTCAATGGTGGTTTGCCGATAATCGGAAATCGAGAGCTGGTATTATTTGATCTACTAGAGGGTGGGCCGACCTTAAATTTTTTGGCGCTTGATGCCGTTGTGCCGCTATAAATCTGCCTTTGCTAAAGGGTCTTTTCGGCCCTAATGCTGCTTATTTGTTTGCCGGTAATGACTAGGAGAGCAGTCGCTCCAGCGTTGAAACGCGCGTGTAAAGCTGCGGGTGTCGGTATACCCTAAATGAGCGGCGAGTTCTTCTATCTTCATGTCGCTGTCAGTCAATAATTGAAACGCCATTTGCTTGCGTTCCTCTTCAACTACGCCGCGAAAGCTGGTTTTTTCTTGGTCTAGTTTGCGTCTAAGGGTGCGGCTTGAAACTGCTAGTGCCGATGCGACATCTTCGAGTGATGCTGTGAGTCCTAATTCACCTAATATGTGCTGCCTAACTTGCTCGGCCGTGCCACCAGTTTGGCGCTCGCGTAATTGCTTGGAGCATTGTTCAGTTAGCATGCTCGCTAGGGTGGCGTCGTAGGTGGATAGTGGCTTATCGAGGTGTTTGCTGGGGATGGAAAGGGCGTTGTAGGTGTTTTGAAATGTCGGCTTAGCCGCGCAGGCGCTCTCAATAAAGCGCGCATCTTCTGATGTTGGCTCGATGAATTCGGCCACCACTGACTGAATTTCATTTAGGCTAAGCTCTTTGACTAAGATGATTCCCGCCGCCATATCTCGCTCTAGTAAAAACTGGCGAAGGTGGGAGGGAATACCCTGTGGGTTCATTCGCAAACTAAAAGTGCCATCTTGCTCGAAGAGGGTAATCTCGCAATAAGCGGTACTCAGTGGCAAGAAGCGCAGCGCGACCTGAAGTGCATCTCGCAAGGTTCTGCAGGTGCGAAGCGAAAATCCCCAGATACCGAAGGTCGCGATGTTGTAGCAAAGGCCAATTCTAAAGCCAAGTACCGGTATGTCTGGTAAGGCCAACATTAGGTTTTCAATGAGCCGCATTTCCTGTTCAGGCTCAATTAAGGCGCTGCCGTCATTCAGCTGCTGCTCTGAAATAGCGGTGCCGAGCAAGCAGGTTTCTAGGTCCACACCCTCGTTAATCGCAAAATTAATCATTACTTTGCTGATAGCTACCGGCCTAAGTGTCGTTTTTATATTGCCCATCGCTAGAGTCTAGTTGCTTATGTGTGAGTCGTGGTGGTTGCGTATGGCCATCTCTCCGGCGTAATAGGACAAAAATGCCCTGCTATACGCAATACATCTAAAGTACAGTATTGGCAAATAATTTGGTCGGCCAATGGCTGTAAAAGGTAGAAATGATGCAAGCAGAACTAAACAAGCAAGCCCTAGGTGCTGCAAAGAATTATATCGGAAAAACGGCTTGGTTAACGATAGCACTGACTTTTCTGGTCTGTAATCTCTTTGTGTTGTGCATTGTGCTGTTTGCCAATGGCGTGATGCCTGTATGGATTGCGACGCTGCTAGTCGGCCTGCTTACTTATATGTCGTATACGACTTTGCATGAAGCCGTGCACGGTAATATCCACGGTAATAACCCGAAGTTTCGCTGGATTAACGATGTCTGCGGCTATCTTGTTGCGCCAATAATTGGCGTGCCCTACAACTCGCATAAGCATGAACACTTTTCCCATCATCGCTTTACAAATATTGAGGGCAAGGACCCTGATTTTATTATTAGCGGTATGCGTACTGGTCTGTTCGGGGTATTACGGACAACATTTAGATTCTTTTATATTCAGAATAGCTTCTTCGCGAAGAACAACTGGCATACCGCACAGTTAAAAGAGCGTGTTACCTATTGCCTTGAGATGTTGTTTTCGATTGGTTGGCGGGTGTTGACCATTACCCTTGTGGAGCGCTCGGGCATTGCCATTGTTGTACTTCTTGGGTATTTCATGGGTGGCTTCTTTACGGCGTATTGGTTTGCTTACCGCCCGCATTTTCCCTATGACAATACTCAGCGCTATCAGAATACCAGTAGCCTAATTATGCCGATCTGGATGCGGCCATTTGAATGGATTTGGCTGGGGCAAAATCTTCACTCTATTCACCATCTGTTTCCACGAGTGCCTTTTTATCGCTATCACGCGCTTCACCGAGAGATAGAACCAATACTCCGTGCTCAAGGCACACCGATTATTGGTATATGGAACAGAAAGCCAATCGACGCGGAGCAATCTTAATTGCTTGTATAGGGGATTCTCGACTCGCGGTGCTGTGCCTCGATGTGAGAGTTCAATAGTGTGGTGCGTAAAAGGCTAGAGTGCCTGGGTATGAGTCATCAAAAGAGTTAAAACTTTGCGCTTCAATAATATAGCGCAAAGTTTTACTTTCCCCTTAGCTTACTGGTGCCCGATGAAGGCGATTATTATTTCCAGTGATGTCATCTTAGAATTTAAACCGCAGTGCAATATCTAATTGACGCGGTGCAATAGACCGCCCGAAGTGGGCGCCCGATAAGGTGGGAATATCGCCGCCGCCGTCTAAGACAAATTCATCGCTGGCATTACGTACAAAAGCCTGTAGTGACCAGCGGTCGTTATCATCTGCCAAGCGCATGCGGAGATTCACCGTCGCAAATTCACCCTGAACGTCGATGGGATCTTGATCGGACTGCAGTAGCTTGTCGGCTTCATAGAGCAAGTCAAAACCTAGCAGTATATTGACCGGTAAAGCCCACAGGTCATGAAAGTAATTGACGCTAAATGTCGACTTCCACAGCGGCGCAAAAGCCAAGGGTTTGCCGCTCAAATCGCAGGGAGTGTCTTCGCCTGCAGGGCAGGGACCGTTGGCATAGTCAGTAAACGTCGCGTCCAGATAGGCGAGTGAAACATTACCCGACACGCCCCATGGCGTCACATAAGCCGCCTCGACCTCGGCGCCTTTTGAGATGGCACCCGCAGCATTGGAGATACGGCTGACATTGCCCTCAAATATGGTCAACTGGAGGTCTTCAAACTCAGTATAAAATGTGGCTGCATTGAGCGTTGCGGCGCCGTCAAGCAGTCTTGTCTTGGCGCCAATCTCATAGGTGCTTGAAGACTCAGGTTCCACTTCGGCAATCTCGGCGCGCACGGCAGAGCCACTGTAGCCGCCGCTTTTAAAGCCTTTAGCCGCGCTCGCATAAAACGTTAGATCATCGCTAGGCAGCCAGTTCAGCGATACTTTGGGGCTAACGTCGCGATCCACTCGCTTGTCGACCAAGCGATATTCCTCAGCGGTCACTACCTGGGTGAAAACTGGTCCATCAAGGTCTGTGCCGGCGGTGAATAGTTGTAGAGTTTGATCTACGTCCTTGGTTTCCGTTGAAACCCGGATACCGCCGGTTAAGCTCAACTCGTTGTTAAAATGCCATGTCGCCTGCGCGTAAACGGCCGAGCTAATGCTCTCTTGATCACCGTCAATCAATAAGCGTTCCCCTGGGGCATCGCCAGTGACAGGATTTAAAAGTGACGCCAGGCCACCCAAGCTGCCGCCTGTTGCGCTTAGACCAGACGCCAAGTCAGCAGGCGTTGGCGCGGCATCAATAATAACTTTAATCGTGGTATCGCTCTGGGCCACGTAAGCGCCGGCTACGTAATCCAATTTGCCACCTAGCATTCCCAGTGGTGACACGATGCGTAGCTCACTACTTAGCTGTTCATAGTCTTCTCCGTTGAGAAAGAACAGCAGAGGTATTGGCGAGAAATCGAGATCTGTTAATGACAGTTCAGTGATAGAGCTCAAGGCGTTTATCCAGCTGAACTCATGGCCCCACAGCGAGGCGTTAAAACGGATATCAAACTTATTACCCGTTTGATAGGTCATTGCCGGATAATCTTGGGCGCTCTGATTATTGCTAGTGTCTTTTTCAACCTTGGGGTCGTAAAACTGCATAAGCGCAAATTGTTCGTCGGTCGCGGCTCGTACTTGAAAGCTGCCAAGTCTGAATTCTTGATTGGTGTCGGCAGCCGCCACTGTTACATCTAGCCAGTCTGAAATATCCCAGCGCAGCTGCAGTCGTCCCACTCGAGAGTCAATGCCGCCTTCATCGCGCTCTAGGGTGGTATTGTAAACCGTGCCATCGCGCTTATTCACTAGCGTCGAAGCGCGTAGCGCTACGGTATCGCCAAGGGGAATGTTGCCGGTGAGGGTATATTTCTCCAGATCGTCGTCCCCCGTTAGTGCCTCTGCCATAAACTCTGGTTCTTGCGAAGGCTGCACGGAGCGAATGCTGATGGCGCCAGAAATGGTGTTCTTACCAAACAAGGTGCCCTGTGGGCCGCGAAGCACTTCAACAGAGGCAACGTCTAAGAATGCCGCGTCGAGAAAGGCCAGACGCCCGAGATATACGCCATCTAGAAATAGACCTGCAGATTGCTCAAAACCCTTATCGAAGGGCGAGCCCAAGCCCCGAATTCGCAAACTAGTTAGGGGTGGGTGGCTGAACACGCTGAGATTGGGGGTCACTGCGGCAATGTCAGACATATCGTCAATATTGCCGTCCTGCATCGCCTGAGCACTTATTGCGACCAGTGAAATGGGTACATCTTGCAGGCTTTCCTCGCGCTTTTGAGCCGTAATGATGATCTCTTCCAACACCGGCGCGCCGCGTGCTAAAACATCTTGAGCCGCCAACAGTAGGGCGAAACTTATCAGTCGTTTAAACATAAAGGTCTCATTCTATTTTTTAAAGGAGTTGTTTTTTTGCACGTGACGCTGCCTAGATGCTGCGCTTGGGAGGTCGTGGCATTAGAGCTGGTGTGTCGCGTTTGTAACTTTCATAATTTGCATTGCCTCCCCATTTCGCATCAGCCCGCTTTTCCAGTAAGGGCACGCCACTGACGCGGGTCAGAAGTAAGAATACAAAGACAGGTGAAATGAGACTGAGCCATTGCCAAGCCTGAAATACCGGCAGGGCAATCAAAGCAACGCCAGCCCACAATACAATTTCACCAAAATAGTTCGGGTGTCTAGACCAGCGCCACACACCCATATTGATGAATTTACCGCTATTTTCCGGGCGCTTATTAAAGGCGGACTTCTGCGCATCAGCAATCACTTCAAGGGCGAAGCCAAGTAACCATATAAGCGTTCCCAGCAGGGCGATCACACCCAGGGGCTCACTGTGCTTGCTGGTGATAGCGGTTAGTGCCGCAATGAGTGTTACGAAGACCCATAAACCTTGTAGCGTCCAGGTTAATAAGAATCGCGGTATCGATACTTTTATCTGGTCAAAGCGACCGTCTTTGCCTGCCTGCTTAACCCGCCGAAATAGGAAAGGCCCAAGGCGCGCAGCCCAAATGACCACCAGTACCGTCAGTAATATTGCACGACTATCTAGGCCCGCTTCAGAACCTGCGCTGAGGTACAGCGCCAGTAAAACAATAAGCACATAGGTGCTACTGCCGGTAAGGTCGTAATAGTGTTCGGTTTGAAAAATATAGGCTGGAATAAATACCAACCATTGAATGGCAAAGGCAATAAAGGCGCAGATCAATAACACCGGATAGCCGTTTGAGTATAAACCGCCGTCACCGCCCGCATAGGACAGGCCCAAGGCAATCAGCAAGCAGAGCGCAATTAGCGCCGTACAAATTAATAGTCTCTTCATATCAGATCCTTCCGTTTACATCGGCCCATACACATCATTACAAGGTATAGGTAATAGTTATTGTTAAATTGTTGGCGCTGTAAAGTAATGATACTTATCGCATTATATTCAGCTCAGCGTTATTTATTATTGTCGAGTGGCTGCCTGTGACACATAGTCGATATCTTGGCGATCTATAATCTCAGCACAGCTTCCACATTTCACTTTTATACTCAGCATTGCGCCGCAACGACTGTGCAGCAGGCCGGCAACCGCTGTCGCATCCGCCTCCCACTCTACCGCCCATTGCCGCATGGCAATCACAATCGGGAAAAGCGATACGCCTTTTGCTGTGAGTGGGTATTCATGGCGTGGCGGCGAATCTTGATAGCTGCAACGTTGCAATACTCCGTTGTCGATAAGCAGATTTAAGCGTGAGCTTAAAATGTTTGAGGCGATATTTAGCTGCTTTGCAAACATCTCATAACGCTGCATACCAAAAAATGCAGATATCAAAATAAGTAAGGTCCAGCGATCACCAATCAAATCGCTGATTCCCGCTAGACGGGTATCGGCAGTTGCTGATACCAGTGGCGATCGCACTCGCCGGTGGCCGCTTAAAGATTTAATCTCTTCAACGTGTTGAATACCCTGAACGGCTATCGGTGACAGCCGAATCTCGTCGAGCGAGAAAGGCTGCTCGCAGCCGCCGCAAACGGCTTGTGGCGATATCGGCTTTTGGCAGTCGCGGTGAATCAGGGTGTCAGGCAAGCTAATTGATGCGTCCGCCAGCCACTTCTGCTCCCACTGCCAGGCGAGCAATGAAGCGGGGAACAGCGCTGCACCCTTTGCGCTTAAAAGATACTCATGGCGCTTAGATAGTGGCGAAATACTGCGCTTAAGCATCAGTCCCTGTTCAATCAGCGCCGCTAAGCGCCGAGTCAGCGTTGCTTTACTGGCGCCGGTGTAGCGCCTGAATTCTTCAAAACGACGGCGGCCTAAAAAGGCATCACGCAAAATCAGTAGCGACCAGCGATCACCGATGACGTCTAAGCCCTGGGCAATAGCGCTGTTTACAACCAGATGATTGTTGCTCATAAGCTATTGCCGACTCTTTGGGTACTCATTGCCAAACGGTCTCCATCAGCGATAATTAAAACTCTCGGACTGCATTGACAAAATATATATTAGTCTCATAATGCAAGCAACAAATAAAAGTATTGTTTATCTTATTTTCGGGGCATCGTTATGGCTATAAGCTACAAAAACACCGTAAAATCCAGTCTAAAAGCTAGTCATCATCCCTATTTGAATGGCGCCTGGACACCCAATTTTACCGAGTACACCGCCACCGAGATGGAAGTTATTGGTCAAATTCCCAACGACATTGACGGTGTTTATATCCGCAATACCGAAAATCCCGTGCAAGAGTCTATTGGCCATTACCATCCCTTCGATGGCGATGGCATGCTCCATAGTATGTCTTTTAAAGACGGCAAGGCGGAATATCGAAATCGCTTTGTACGAACCAAAGGTTTTGACGCGGAACAAGAGGCAGGGCAGGCGCTTTGGGCCGGTATTGCCAATCGCCCCAGCATGTCTACGCGACCCGGTTGGGGTGCTCAGGGAGGGGTGAAAGATGCCTCCTCAACTGATGTAACCGTTCACGCCGGTGAAGTGGTGTCCACCTTTTGGCAGTGCGGTGACGGCTACCGTTTGAATCCCTATACTCTTGAGCAGTTGGGCACCGAAAGCTGGACGCCGGTAGACGGTATTTCTGCGCATCCTAAAGTCGATGAGAACACCGGCGAGATGTTGTTTTTTAATTACTCTATTTATCCACCCTACCAGCACTACGGAGTGATCGACTGCAATAATAAACTGGTGCATTACACCCCCGTTCCCCTGCCGGGTCCGAGACTTCCCCACGATATGGCTTTCTCAGAAAACTATTCGATACTTGCCGACTTACCCATGTTCTGGGATCCGGAAGAGTTAAAAAACGGGCGCTATCATGCCGGCTATCACCCGGAGATGCCCACGCGATTTGCCATCCTGCCGCGCTACGGCAATGCCGAAGATGTCCAATGGTTTGAAGCCTCGGCCACTTATGTGCTGCACTGGATGAATGCCTACGAGGAGGGCGACGAAATCGTCTTGGATGGTTATTTTCAGGATGAACCAGACCCCGAACCACTTGCCGGCTTACCAAAAGCGGCTGGTAAAATGATGGCTAATCTCGACATTAACTCCTTTCAATCGAAGTTGCATCGCTGGCGTTTTAATCTCAAAACCGGCGATGTAAAAGAAGAGCGACTCGATGATCGTCCACTGGAATTCGGCACCATCAATCAGCAGTATGCTGGCCGTAAACACCGTTATATTTACTCAGTGTGGGGCGAGCCCAATTGGTTTTTATTTTCGGGTATGGTCAAGCACGATCTGGAGACCGGTGAATCTTGGAGCTTGCCCTTTGGTGAACAACGCTTTGGCAGCGAGGCGCCGTTCGTGCCCCGCATTGATGCCAAGGATGAAGATGACGGCTATCTAGTGAGTTTTATCACTGATATGAAAGAAGATCGCTCTGAATGTGTGCTCATTGACGCCAAAGACATCGAGGCCGGTCCAGTGTGCCGAATTATACTTCCTCATCGGATCAGCAGTGGTACCCACGCAACTTGGGCAAGCGGCGAGTCTATTCGCAAATACCAGAAATAAACACGTCGGCGAAGTTGTGAATTATATAGAAGGCGTAGCAGTGATAAAGGTAAATTAAATGCAAAGTGCGATGATTGTCGATGCTGTTAGAATTCCCCGGGCTACCCTGCGCGGCACGTCTGCTTACGCAGCACTGCGCCCGGTAGAGTTATTGCGGCCGCTGTTTACCGCCATCGCCGAGCGAAATCATCTCGACAGCAGTCAGGTTGAAGATGTGTTGCTGGGTTGCGCCACGCAGAGCGGCGGTCAAGGCGCTAACGTCGCCAAAATTGCCGCACTTTATGCGGGTTGGTCCGAGGCGGTTTCTGGTGTTACCGTAAACCGATTTTGCTGCTCGGGGTTGGATGCTATTAATCTCGCGGCCAGTAAAATCATGTCTGGTATGGAGTCGGTATTGGTTGCCGGCGGTGTGGAGCAGCTGAGTGCGGTACCCATGTTTGCCGATCAGGGCGACTGGTTCAGCAATCCCAAAGTAATGAAGGCCACCAAATTCATGCACATGGGTTTGTCCGCCGATCTTATTGCCACCCAGCAGGGTTATAGCCGTGAGCGCCTCGATGCTTACGCTTTACAGTCGCATCAGCGCGCCAACCATGCTGCCAGTAATCACTATTTCAAACAGTCCCTAGTGCCTGTTTGTGATTCTAACAATGCGCCATTATTAGATAGGGATAATGGTGTGCGGGCGGAGCTCAGTCTTGAAAAATTAGCGGCTTTACCCGCCAGTTTTGCCGACTATGTTCAGCACGGCCAAGCCTTAGTGAGTCAGCGTTACCCCGATACACATCTGCAGGCCCATCATTCGGCAGGCAACTCTCCCGCGCTGGTAGACGGCGCGTCGCTGCTATTACTGGCTAGCGAAAGCGCCTGCAAGAAGCTTTCTCTGCGCCCGCGCGCCCGCATTTGCCATTACGCTAATGCCAGTGACGAGCCTGTCAAAATGCTCACCGGACACCTGCGCGCCACCGAAAAGCTGCTCGCCGCCACAGGGTTGCAGGCCAGTGATATTGACCTGTGGGAAGTTAACGAATCTTTCGCCGCAAGTGTTTTATATTTTCAGGACCATTTTAATATTGCCAATGAGCAGCTCAATGTTAACGGTGGTGCTATTGCGTTTGGTCACCCCTTGGGTGCAACGGGTGGCAATCTGATGGGGATGCTGCTTGACGAACTGGAAAGACGAAACGTTAAGCGTGGTATTGTCGCGATCTGCGGTGGCGCTGGGGTTGGTGTTGCCACCCTGATTGAACGTTTTTAAAATCGATAACAACCATGTTATATAAAAAATTAAGCGAGATAACTAAATAATGAGCGCACAAAAAATTTATATACTGGGTGGATATCAAAGTGACTTTGCGCAAAATATTGCCCGCGTAAATCAGAGCGTTGCGGACTTATTTGTTGAAACAGTGCGATCTGGTCTCGCCGCAAGTGAACTCGACGCCGGCGAGATTGACGTTGGTCATGTTGGTAATTTTGTCTCCTCCTTATTCTCAGGGCAGGCGCAACTTGGCGGCTTTTTTGGTCACGTTGATCCCGCCATGTGTTATATGCCGGCCTCGGCGCATGAGGCCGCTTGCGCCTCTGGCTCAATGGCCCTTCTCGCCGCCATGGCGGACCTAGAGGCGGGGCGCTATCAGACTGCGTGTGTGCTCGGCATTGAAGTTATGCGCAACGTCAGTGGTGATCAGGCCGCTGCTAATTTGCGGCCTGCGGCGTGGGCGAGCCAAGAGTGGACCGAAACTGACTACGTTTGGCCCTGCGCATTCAACGATATGCTCGGGCTTTACGAAGAGCGTTACGCGCTGAAAAAAGAGTATCTTTATAATATTTCGCAGCAGAATTTTGCCAGCGCGCGTCGCAATAGCAATGCTCAAACTCGGCAATGGCAATTTACTGAAAACAGTTTCAGCGATGATGATACCGCTAACCCAATCATCAGCGGTAATATTCGCAAGCAGGATTGTGGCCAAACTACTGACGGTGCCGCGGTCGTTTTTTTGGCAACGGAAGCCAAGGCCGCCGAATACGCTGCTCGTCGAGGTATTGCCTTAAGTGCGATACCCACTATTAAAGGCTGGGGGCATATCAATGCACCCATTTCCTTTAAGGAAAAATTACGTCTGAGTGAGCCCGATGGTTATATCTTTCCCCACATTCACTCGCTGTTTCAGCAGACTTTAAAGCGCGCTGGCATGAATGATTTAAGCGCTATCAATGGCTTAGAAGTGCATGATTGCTTCAATATTACCGAGTATATGATTTTGGACCACAGCGGTTTATATCCGCCCGGCAAGGCTTGGCAAGCGATAGAAAATGGCGACATAAGCCGCAGCGGGAAACTCCCGGTGAATATGAGCGGTGGGCTCATTGGTTTGGGGCATCCGGTAGGGGCCACTGGAGTGAGAATGTTGTTAGACAGTTATAAGCAAATTATTGGTGGCGCCGGCGATTATCAGATAGACAATGCCCAAAATGTAATGACGTTTAATTTAGGTGGGAGCGCGACTACTTGCGCAAGCTTTATCGTTGGCAAGTCCGATACCTAAAGCAATGCGGTGCAGCTTGCCAACTATTTTGCTAGGGCATATTAGCTTGATATAGGGTCATGTTGCTTGAAAAATGCCACCAGACAATAGTGTGCTAATGGTCACTATTGTCTACTTACAGGCTAGCTCGAATCGCTAAAGCATTTCAGTTGCGGAGCCCAAAAATAGCAGAAAATAAGCACTTCTAATACTGGTTGTCCTTGTTGATTTGCTGGGAATCCGTGGTCATTGACGATCCTCGTCTTACCGCCTCCCACTCGATTTAAATTCTCAATGCCTCAGTGCCAAATTAATGTATTCGAGTATTCCGGATTGTGGATATATTTCTGCTTATTGAACGCGTACTCAAGCTAGATTCTTCCTCGCTTGATCGCGTATTTTGCCTCGCCATAAACTAAGTTAGTTTCAACTGTATTTCTGTAAGTAGGCTAGGTATTTAGGTTATGGTATATGGGTTTCGTGTGAGCCTGTCTTTGCCCGCAAGTTATTGAGGTTTCGACAGACCACTGTTCTGCAGTAAAAGACTAACAATAATGAAACCCCAGCGATAATAGAGGAATTGTATCAAATGCGTAATTACCAGAATTTTTACATTAATGGCGAATGGATAGCCCCCAGTGGCGCGCCCTTATTGGACGTCATTGACCCTAACACTGAAGAAGTAGCTGGTGTCATTTCACTTGGCAATCATAGTCATGTCGATCAGGCAGTCGCTGCGGCAAAACATGCCTTCGCGGAATGGTCGTTTACTACACCGGCGCAAAGGGTCGCGGTACTAGAGCGTGTCTGCGAAGTGTACGGTGCCCGTATGCAAGACATCGCGGAGGCGATTAATGAGGAGATGGGCGCGCCGCTGACTAGCCTTGCGATAGAGGCGCAGGCTCCCATGGGCCTGGGTCATTTCATCACGACCACGGAAATTTTGAAGAATTACGCGTTTGAAGAGAAAAAAGGCACTACAACTATCTTGCGCGAGCCTGCCGGGGTGGTGGCAATGATTACACCTTGGAACTGGCCGATGAACCAAATGGCCTGCAAGGTGGCGCCAGCATTAGCAGCGGGCTGCACTATGGTGTTAAAGCCCAGTGAAGTTGCGCCGTTTTCTGCTTATTTACTTGCCGAAATCCTCCATGAAGCGGGTGTGCCGCCGGGGGTATTTAATTTGGTGAATGGCGATGGACCGGGCGTTGGTTCCTATTTGACCGCGCACCCCGATATTGATCTTGTTTCTTTTACCGGTTCAAGCCGCGCGGGCAAGATGATCGTCAAAGCGGCTGCGGACACCCTCAAAAATGTGTCCCTAGAGCTTGGTGGTAAATCCGCCAATATCATTCTTGATGATGCAGATATGCAAGAGGCTATCACTAGCAGTGTCGCCACGATGATGATGAACACCGGTCAGAGCTGTAACGCGCCTTCTCGGATGTTAGTGCCAAAATCGAGCTTGGCTAAGGCCGAAGATATAGCTCGCATGGCCTGTGAAGGTATTGTGGTGGGTGACTCCCGTGCGGCGAATACCACGATGGGACCACTAGCGAGCAAAATGCAGTTCGAAAAGGTACAGGGACTCATTGGCACTGGTATAGATGAAGGCGCGAAGCTAGTTTGTGGTGGACCAGGCTTGCCTGACGGTATTGGCAAAGGCTATTTCACTCGAGCAACCGTATTCAGCGATGTTAATAATCAGATGACTATAGCTAGAGAGGAAATCTTTGGGCCGGTGCTGTGTATTATCCCCTACGAGACCGAGGAAGAAGCCATCGCCATCGCTAACGATACGCCTTATGGCTTATCGGGTTATGTATTCTCCGGCGATCATGACAGAGCGAGTCGCGTGGCGCGTCGCTTGCGTACCGGCGCCGTCCATTTGAACGGTGCCCCCGTTGATTTAGAGGCTCCGTTTGGTGGCTACAAACAATCAGGTATGGGGCGTGAGTGGGGCGTGCACGGCTTTGAAGAGTTTCTTGAAGTGAAAGCGGTTTTGGGAGACAACGCAGCCTAAACCCGACTCACTGCTTGGATGGTGGTTTTATGAACCCCGGTCTCGATTGCGGCGTCGGTCTGACGCCGCCTGTCCTGTCCTCCGGGGTGGGTGGCAATAAATACAGTGCTTCGGCTTGCTCCAGAGCTTAGCTTGCTTTCACGCAGGCTGGCTTTGAGTAGCGTTAGCTGCGAATATTGATCAGTCGCTAAGGCGCTGATTACCAGCGAATGTTATTCGCGCACCATCATTCTATGCGCGGTAAACGGCTAAGCTGACCTGGCTATTGAAATTTATTTTCCGGTATTAACCGTTATCAAATGAATACTTTTTGTCCGTTAGAGCATACTAATAAAATCTATTTTAGCTAGGCCCACTCCTAGTATTAACCTATAAAAACTGTAAATAAAATTTATGCTGCAGAACATCAATAATGCAACAAATTTTATACTTTAGAATAGCTGATAAAAATAATGTATTTAGGAAATTAAACTATGTCGATTTCTTTACAGAGAATGATGGAGCGCGCCGCGCGGGCTAATCCCAACGGTGACTGTGTCGTGTTTCAGGGAGAGAGCCGCAGCTGGAAGCAGGTGCAAGAGCGTGTTGCACGACTCGCTGCTGCGCTGCAGGCCTTAAATCTCGATGAAGGCGATAGGGTGGCGATTCTCAGTCTGAATTGCGCCAACTATTACGAGGGGCTCTTTACGGTACCCTGGGCGGGCTACTGTGTAGTGCCGTTAAATACCCGTTGGGTGCTGCCAGAGAACGAATACGCACTTAGTGATTCTGGTGCAAAAGTTATTTTATTTGACGATGCATTTGCGGCTCAGGTGAAAGAGTTACTTGAATCGGTGGCTAGCTTAACTCACGCAATATACATCGGTGGCGGTGAATGTCCAGATTGGGCCTTAGATGTTGAGAGGCTGATAGAGACCTCGGCGCCAGTCGTTGCAAGTGCTCGCGGTGGCGAAGAGATGGCCGGTATTTTCTACACAGGTGGGACTACTGGGTTTCCGAAAGGAGTGATGCAATCGCATTTGGCAATTTGGGCGAGTGCAGTCTCGGCCCTGCCCGCTTTTGGCTTGGGGCGTCATTCGCGCTATTTACATGCCGCGCCAATGTTCCATATGGCTGACTTGGTTGGCAGCATGGGAGCGATCTTAACCTGTAGCGCCAACGTTATTTTACAAGCCTTCGATCCGTCAAAGTTTCTCGAGCTTGTTGAGAGGGAGAGCGTTACCCACTCTCTAATTGTGCCGGCGATGATCAAGATGGTCTTAAATCATCCCAATGTGGCGACCACTGACATCTCCTCGCTGGAAATGGTCATGTACGGCGCATCGCCGATGCCTCCCGCAACATTGGAGAAGTTTATGCGCGTCTGGCCAAATGTCAGTCTGGCGCAGGCCTATGGTCAAACTGAGTTGGCGCCTATTGCCACTATTTTACCTCCCGAAGACCATGCCCCGGGAAGCGAATTTCTGCGCTCTGCAGGTCGCCCAAGCAGCATCAGTGATATTCGCTGTATAAACGAGGATGGCATTGATTGTGAATTAGGTGAGCCAGGTGAAATACTCGTTCGCGGCCCGCAGGCCATGATGGGTTATTGGAAGCAGCCTGAGCAGACTGAGAGGGCACTCAAAGATGGTTGGGTTTACACCGGTGATGCGGGCTATTTTACCGATACCGGCCACCTGTATATTGTCGACCGGGTTAAGGACATGGTGATCACTGGCGGTGAGAACGTCTTTACCACCGAGGTTGAAAATGCGGTGATGAGCCATGACGCTGTGCAAGATGTTGCAGTAATTGGTATTCCATCGGAAGAGTGGGGCGAGACGGTTCATGCCATTGTTATTTTAGCGCCGGATATGCAGGCCACGGAAGATGAAATCAAAGCTCACTGCCGCGGCATTATTGCCGGATACAAACTGCCAAAAAGTGTGCAATTCCGCTCTGAACCGATGCCCTTGTCAGGTGCAGGCAAGGTATTGAAAACCGAGTTGCGCAAGCCTTTTTGGGAGGGTCAGGCACGGCAGATTAGCTAGCTATTGGCTTAGGGCAAGGTCAACGCGCTTTGCGGTTGACCTTGCTTGGTTGCTCAGCCTCACAGCACTTCTCCCAGTCCGACTGTTTTGCATTTGGCCGAGTAAGGTCATTTCTGATTTGGATAATATAGGCAGTTCACACTTCTCTGATATCTACCTGAGACGCGCAGGTGGTAATCACTATTTAGCTAACTTCGTCAAAACACAGGGTTTCGTGACATTTATTGCGGTAAATTTTCAGGCCATTCAGAAGGATGTTTAAGTCGAGGCTGACGCAACCCTTTGTCCACCCTGGATTTGCCCGCACCTATCGCCCGGCTGCATCGCGAATGAAGCGTCCTTGATTAACAACCAGCCCGAGATGCTTACAAGCGGAATTCTGGACCAGAACGCGGTCTTGGACGATTGCTTATTGATCACTGGTGTCGTTATAGCGGTGATCATAAGAGCTCTAATCAGGTCGCCAAATTCACTGTGCCACTGCTCCCGCTTGCAAGCGATTGGTGGGGCCGGGTTAAGCAAAGCACTGCGTTATGCTTGATTGGAATTCTTTCAGGCAGTTGTGGTATCGCCGTTATTGCTACTCCCTATGTTCGGTTTGCTGGCGCGACGGGGAGAGGTCAGTGCTGTTATCAATACGTCAATCTCAGTAGAATAGGTCCTCTTTCTTGGAAAACACAATGGTCAATATAAAAGATGTCGCTAAGCTGGCTAATGTATCTATCGCGACAGTTTCCCGCGCGTTAGCGCAACCGGAGAAAGTCTCAGGTAAAACGCGCGAAAAAGTTATGCGCGCAGTGCAGTCCAGCGGTTATGTTGTTAATACATTAGCCCAAAATTTTCGCCGTCGGCGCAGTAATACCGTTGTTGTCATGGTGCCAGATATTGCGAATCCCTTTTTTGCCAATATTATTCAAGGTATTGAGAGGGTGGCGAGTAGTCACAAATACCGGGTGCTGTTAAGTGATACCCAAGGTAATGAAGAAAATGAGCGCGCTTGCGGCGAGATAGTCACTCAAAAGCAAGCTGACGGCATAATTTGCCTCGGTCGTAACATTCCCTTCGCCTATCGCAAGGGAAGGAAGTCAATCGATCCAGCGTGGCCGCCCTTTTTGATGGCATGCGAGTATCACGGTGAAATTCCAGTGCCATCGGTTTGTATTGACAATGTTGCAGCCGCCGCTGAGGTGGTGACGTACTTATTGGCGCTCGGGCATCGAAAAATTGCATATATTAATGGCCCCAAAGACTCAGTGCTTTGCCAAGACAGATTTCAGGGCTACAGCAACGCCTTGCACGGTAGTAATATCCGTGTAAACAAGCACTGGCTGGCGCAAGGCGAATTCACGCTGGCCTCGGGGTACGAGGCAATGAAGAATTTGCTCGGTAGAAAGCAACGCCCGACGGCCGTATTTTGCGCCAATGACGAAATGGCTATTGGCGCTATGCAGGCCTGTAGAGATGAAGATCTTGTGTTACCAGGAGAGATGTCGATAGTGGGTTTTGATGACCTAGTTTTTGGGGAGTACACCAGTCCGCGACTGACAACAATACATCAACCTCGCAATGAAATTGGCGAGTGTGTCATGACCCTGATGTTGGAAATATTGGCGGGAGAAAAACCAAAAATTAGTCGTATATTCCTGCCCCATAAGCTCGTGATACGAGAGTCGACTGCGTCATTATGATTTGTTTAATTTAAATCTTAACTTGGGTAAGTCAATGTTTCTTAATGGTGATTGCGTTCGGCCCAGAGTGGTCTTACTAAATTCCGTATGATTCACGCTGAGCCGATTGTTAGCCCCATATTCATAATGACGCTAGAAAATTAGTGAGCGACTTGGCCGAGATCGCTATCTGTTTTTGCGCTAATAATGGCAAGCCATGAAAAAAAGCAACTCGTTACTAGTAGCGCTATACCCGCCAGAATAATAGTGCGGTCAAAAAAACCGCCAAAGTCAGCAATTCCCAGTAGCGCTATCGAAAATACAAAACGTATTAATTCCCATCGTCTGCTGTGCTTTGATTGATCGGCAAGCATGCCGATGCTGACAAGCATTAGCATGGTATAGGCCAGCGACAAGTAAAGCTGCATTAATGACAAGGTTGCAGATTGCGGCACCAACCAGAAATAGACGACGGTGGCCAGCATATACAGTGCCGTCAAACTGAACTTACTTGTACGGCTGAGCTCGGGGTTGTATTTTTGAAAATTGTTGAGTTGTGATTTATTAGAGGGAAATCGCTTTTCAACATCTTCGGGACGCCAGCCTGTTCGGGCGGTGAAAACGTTTAGCTTATCTTTTACTCTGCGGGTATACCAAGCGTCACGAAGCATGCCGGTGAAAATATGCATGTTTGCCCATAATGGGTTCCATGTATTTAGGGGAGTAGTAATGCCATAAATTATGGGTTCGTCATCGCTTTCTTCGCTATACGTACCAAAGGCACGGTCCCAGATGCATAAGAGTCCGCCGTAGTTGCGATCGACATAACGGGTATTTTGTGCGTGATGCACGCGGTGATTGGACGGTGTGACAAATAGCCACTCAATCGGCCCGAGTTTTGGCACAAATTGTGTGTGAATCCAGAACTGATAAATAAGATGTAGCGATGCAATGCTGATGTACATTTCAATGGGCATGCCAAGGAAAAACAAAGGAAGATAAAAAATCCAAGTGGTAAAAATACCCGTTGAGGTTTGCCTCAGTGCGGTACTTAGATTGAAATCCTCGCTTTGGTGATGCACAACATGGGAGCCCCAAAATAAAATGCGTTCGTGGCTGACTCGATGAAACCAATAGTAGCAAAAGTCGTAAAGTAAAATACCTAGAACCCAGTGGAGCGCAGAGCCGGTGCTCATGGTGAGCCACTGGCCGCTGTGTTCGATGCGCTGAAATATCAGCATGCCAATATTCAGAATGACCAGTTTTGTCAATGTGCTCAGCATGCCGATACTAAGGCTGTTGATGCTGTCGTTGACTCGGTAGGTATTGGTTTTTCGCAGGATTCCCCAGGTGATTTCTAAAATAATCAGCAGGAGGAAAAATGGAACGGCAAAGGCTACATAATTCATGAAAATCCATATCCTTTTTTTGTGCGTTAATTAAAAGTTATAGCTGACATTCATTCCGATTGTGCGTGGTGCTGCAGCTGCCATTTAATTTCGCCAGTACGCCGATTGCTAAACTGGATTTTAAGAAATCACGGCGTTTGCTAGTTATGGCGGTTTGCGACTCCTTGCGGCCAAAGTCCAGCGCAGACAATAGCAGGGTGATACATATAATAAAAGTGTGTCGAAAATATAACAAATATAGGATACGATTTGCTTGTTGTACTTACATCAAGACACAGAGCCAGCAGAGAGATTTATGAGGCCCCCACTGATCGTAAAGCGCACGCCTTTGGAAAAACAACTTCAAGGTGCGGCTTGCGAAAAAGCTAGTCCATTAAGCGTATTCTCGGAGGCGAGCCGGTTATTTGCTCGTGGTCGCCGTGTAGATATGGTGCAGCTCGCTGAAAAGCTTGGGGTTAGTAGGGCGACCTTGTATCGCTGGGTTGGCAGTCGCGAAGCTCTGCTGATGGAGGTTGTTTGGGCGGGGGTGCAGCCTATCATCCAAACGGCTGAAGCGAGTTCAAGCGCTAAGGGGGGGGCGTATGTTGCCGAGATTTTAGCAAGTTTTATTACACAGGTTGTAAATAACGATGCAATGAATGCCTTTTTGGATCGTGAGGGGGAGGCTGCTATGCGCTTGCTGACACTAGCGGATGGCGGTTTTCAAAAGCGAATCGTCGCGTGGGTTCAGCAGTTAGTGGAAAGCCGTGTGCAATCAGGTGAATACGTATTGACCTTGCCTGCCAGCGAGCTGGCCTACGCAGTGGTTAGGCTTGGCGAATCTTATATTTACAAACGCTTTATTACCGGCCAGTCGCCTGACCTCCAATCGGTTGAGCCATTGTTCAAATTGCTTTTACGTTAAGGGAAGACCATGCGCTGTAACATAATAATAATAGCTTTTTTTGTACTCCTGAGTGGTTGTGTTGGTCAGGATGTTGCCCGTAAAGACGCCTGTGAGCGCACAATTAATCTGTACGCACGCCATGTTGATTTAGGCGAGCCCGAGCGAGTCGTAGAGCTCTTTACAGCGGATGCCCGTTGGCAGCTGG
>NZ_JBLIKC010000016.1:0-103374 GCF_047636175.1 Zhongshania sp.
GCGCTCAGCACCGGCCAGACGGCTGATCCACTGAAACTCGTTGACGAGTCGATTGAGATCAAAGACGTATTCAACTAATTCAAAGTATGAGAGCACAGACAATGCCATTAATATTTTACACATCACACGACGGCAACATCCAAGAAGTTCACGCCGAAGTGGGCAGCAGCATTATGCAAGCAGCAGTTGATAATGGTATCGACGGCATTCTTGGCGAATGCGGTGGCAGCTGCAGCTGCGCAACCTGCCATTGCTATGTTGATCCTGCATGGGTAGCTAAAACCGGCGAGGCCGATAGTACTGAGAATGAAATGCTCGAGTGCGTATTAGAACCACAAGAAACTAGCCGTTTAAGCTGCCAAATTATTATTACTGACGAAATGGACGGTATGATTATTAGTATGCCAAAGTCGCAATACTGAATTTCAAATCATTGGCTAAGGCTTTATTACCCACTAGCCAAACCTTAGCCCTGTTATCCGTCGCCAATGATCGGCTCAGCTAAGCGAGCCACCAACGAGGACTAAAACTGTCTTTTTCACACTGATTTGACCACCGCAGCGGACTGACTTCAGGCACTCGGCCGACAATATATACCCGCCTTTGGCAATCCTCTGGCACACAGTTTATAATCTGCGCAGATTTATCCACCCCAAACGCAATCTGAAATGGACGCCCACAATGAGCTACAACCAAATTCCAGCTGGCAAAGATTTGCCTAATGACATCTACGTTGCTATCGAAATTCCTGCGAATAGCAGCCCGATCAAATACGAAATCGAGAAAGAATTCGATGCGCTAATGGTCGATCGCTTCATGGCGACGCCCATGTTTTACCCAGCTAACTACGGCTACATTCCCAATACCCTGTCTGAAGACGGCGACGCACTGGATGTACTTGTAGTAACCCCCTACCCTGTCGTACCTGGCTCAGTTATTCGCGCGCGCCCCATCGGCATTCTCAATATGAGCGATGAAGCTGGTAAAGACGCTAAATTAGTCGCTGTTCCACACGACAAATTGAGCGTACTTTATCAAGACGTCAAAGAACCTTCTGATCTGCCCGCCTTGCTGATCCAGCAAATTGAGCATTTCTTTGAGAATTATAAAGATTTGGAAAAAGGCAAATGGGTTAAAATTGATGGCTGGGCTGGCAGCGAAGAAGCTAAAGCAGAAATCATGAAAGCGGCTGCAGCTTACAAAGGCTAGGGTCGACGACGGAGCCGCGCTGTCGGCTCCGTAGCACTATGGCTAACAACACTCAGCAAAGCCATCGCGAATCTAAAACCTTTGATCATAGTAAAATCCAGCCATAAAAAAACGGCGCCTAATAATTGACCCCGCTTTAATTATCATCACCCTACCAGCATCCACCGATAGCAGCATTAAAACACTATGATACGTTTGGCATCGCTTTTAATAAACGTTGATACAGCTTAGTATTTTTGCGAATCGTTTTGTGCTTCGCATAAGCTTCTACTGCCCGATTCCAGGCGTCATCACTGCCATGAGCGTTAAGAGAAAAACTGGTACATACAGTTTTATTTTCCACCTTCGACGCTACCCCGACCTGAAAGATAGGCGTTAAGTTGCCACTTTTTTCTGTCTTAAGTAGGTAGCTAATTCCGCGCACAGTGCCGTCGCTTTTAAAACAACGGTCCTCTTTGGTTTCATCTAAATACCGTTTCTGCTGCGCTTCCAACACCACATCGCGTGCTAGCGCCTCCTTCTCGATTTCCTTCTTTTTCTTACCTTCAAGGCGGCTACCGCCGGTTTTCAGCGAGAAATACTCCTGATACAACTTACCCGCCACGGTACGACGCACCCTAAAGCCATAGAAAGCTTTGTTATCCAGTAGTTTAACGCTCACATTAACCTCGCTTTTCCTGTTTCTTCACTATAACCCGAAATATAACATATGTAATTTAATAAATCTGACACCATAATATAGCTGCGCTAGGTATCTTCGTTGACATATTGATCCATATTCAAAGCTGGTAGCTCTGCCGATAATGCGCCTACTTGTTTCGCCGGCACCCCAGCAACCGTGGAATGTGCCGCTACATCGTTCAAAACCACACTACCCGCCGCAATTTTTGCACCGTCACCGACCACAATCGGTCCCAATACCTTTGCTCCGGCGCTGATCAAAACGCCATCACAGATACGCGGATGACGGGATCCTGGGCCACTACCACAACCGCCTAAGGTCACCGAATGCAACATTGACACATTATTACCAACAACCGCCGTTTCCCCAATGACTAGGCCCGTTGCGTGATCCACCATAATTCCACAACCGAGTACCGCAGCGGGATGAATATCTACGTCAAAGACACTGGCTATTCGGTTCTGCAAGAATAACGCCAAAGACTCACGCCCCTGCAGCCATAACCAATGCGCAATACGATATGCCTGTATCGCTTGAAAGCCCTTAAAATATAAAAACGGCATACCGTAGTGATCGCAGGCTGGATCACGCTCAAAATGAGCACAGATATCCATAGCCGCAGCGTCAACGATGCCCGGATCACTGGCAAACGCTTCATTAAACACATCTCTAATCAACATTGCCGGTACTGAATCGCAGTCCAGCTTAGCCGCAATGTGAAAACTCAATGCATCTGCGAAGTTTGCATGATTCAAAATGCTAGTGTGATAGAAACTCGCCAACACCGGCTCATTGCGGCCGTATTCCCGGGCCTCAGCGGTCATTGCAGACCACATTTCATTTACGCTTAAACTCATAGGACCTCCCGGCCGCGCAAGGCATCAGCATAGGACGCTGGGTAACAACTCGCCGGCACTGCAATATAACGTCTAAAAATATGGGGTAACTCTCTCAAAATCACGTTCTTTAAACGCAGGTCTTCCCGTCGCTGCAAGGCCTGCTGAAGAAGCTCGGCGTGCAACGCCAAATCACAGAACGCCGCTAAAGGTGCATAGCTTAAATGCCAGCGCTCCGGAGCAATGCCACCGCGATCAATATTATACGGCCTGAAAAAACCATTACCCCGTCCCGCCGCAAACTCACCATCAAGCCATTTATGAAATGGCCCAAACACGCCCTCATCTGCCACTTCCGTTGGCGTTAATTGCACTTGGTAATCGCTAGCTACCGCCGCTGCGTCATACACGTCAATATCCGTACCCCAGTGATGCCGCGATGCTCCAGGCAGCGCCGACCAACGCAGAATAGCTGCCATTAGCTCAGACTCAGACAAAGAGGCGCAATCTAAGACCAAGCCCGCATCGTCTAACAGCACCCGCTCACCCGCTGCCTTGGCATTCCAAATAGCGAGTTGACGTTCAAAACTACGAAAACCACTCGCAATCCGAAGTTCAAAACCCGAACTAGCCGCAGCAGCTTTAAGCGATATTAAAGGCGCAACGATATCTTGATGGACCAGAATACCGTCAAGCATAATCATCGCGGACTCATCGAGTCCTAGCAGGAGTTCAGTGCTGATATCATGACTATTCAGATTTAACATATTTTAGGTAGAAATTATCCCGGCAGTTGAGTTGTAGCTAGCCCTAGCATCATACTACCGGCAATTGATGTGTGTTGAAATTCCGGAGAACAATAACGTGGAAAATGCCTCGCTAGGTAAAAAGAAAATAGCTCTCGCACTCGGCAGCGGGTCGGCAAGGGGTATGGCTCATATTGGCGTTATTCAGCGCCTAGAGGAACTGGGTATTAAACCCGATATTATCTGTGGCACCTCTATCGGCTCGGTTATCGCAGGATGCTACCTCACCGGCAAGCTAGAGCACTTCACTGACTGGATTCAGTCTCTCAGCACTGCACAAGTACTGCATTATATGAGTGTCAGCCTGACGGCCACTGGCGGCGTTGCCCAGGCCACTAGACTCATAGAGTTCTTTGTAAAAGAATACGGCAATCCCAATATAGAAAATTTGAACACCCCTTTTGCCGCCGTCGCCACCGATTTAATACGCGGTCGCGAAGTTTGGTTGCAGCGCGGCCCGCTGTGGGATGCAGTGAGAGCATCCATGGCTGTTCCGGGCATTTTGACGCCTGTGGCATTCGGCGATTCCTGGCTCGTAGACGGCGGTTTGGTTAATCCTGTCCCGGTTTCAGTATGCCGCGCCTTGGGTGCCGACATTATTATCGGCGTCGACCTCAATAGCGATTTAATTGGCCGTCAAAGGGTGATGACCGACGCCAAAGTACCCGCAAACGAAGAGACCGTCGAAGAAGAAGAATCTGAAGAAGACGCATTAATAATAGCGGCAGATGCCGAAGATGATCCATCCCTAGGTGCAGCCTTCGGTCGTCTTGCGACCTCAATCAAAGACGCGGCCACCAATTTCCGTAGTTCAGACGCGACGAAAAAACCAGAGCCGCCCAGCACCATGAGCGTTATGATGAACGCCATTAATATAATGCAGGATCGAATTACCCGCAGTCGCCTCGCGGGAGAGCCCGCTGATATTATGTTGTGGCCGCGACTTGGGCATATTGGCTTACTGGAATTCAGCAGTGCTGCAGAAGCCATTGTAGAAGGTCGCGACGCGGTTGATCGAATGTTACCAGCCATTCGCCATACGTTTAACAGTGAAGGTGACGATCGCTTCCTAGAGTTTACTGACTAGCCCAGCCCAACAAGCAAATTCAAACAGTTTATATTTTATTATGCATATACTTTGTCGACTTGAAGACATAGCCGAACCCGGCTCTAAAGGGTTTAAATTTAAAGACAAATCCCTATTCGCTGTGCGCCAGCGAGGACAGGTTTTTGTCTATCAAAATAGCTGCCCTCACCTCGGCATTGAACTAAATTGGCAGGACGATCAATTTCTCGACTTCGACAACTCACTGATTCAGTGTGCGACCCACGGTGCTTTGTTTATTATTGAATCGGGGGAATGTATTGCAGGGCCATGCCACGGCAAAAAACTTGAATTCGTGGCCAGTAAAATCGAAAATGGCTGTGTGGTCCTTAGCGACAAACTTATCTAACAGAGGGCGTAAGCCATAAGTCTATAAGCAGAGCCAACTCACAAAATCACGGAAAGCCGATCTGCCAGAAAAATTTCGGCATCATTAATGACTGCCTTATAGGCAAGCACCTCAAGCCCATGCTGCGCCGCTAATTTAAGTGTTTGCGCATACACCGGATCAATTTCCGCGGCAGGTCGCACAACATCAATCCCCTCATGTAGCACTGCAAACAACAACACTACCCTAGCGCCTTGTCGCCGCAGATCAAGCAAGTCTTCAATATGACGCACGGCTCTGGTACTGACCGCATCGGGAAACGCGCCAATTCCGTCACCGCAATGTAACGTCACCGACTTCACCTCAACATAGCAGTCAGGTAAGGCCGTCTCCGGGGAAGATAAAAAGAAATCTATGCGGCTACCAGACGCCACGGTCTTTTCACGGCAAATATTGGTGTAAGCGGCTAATGGCGCTATTCTAGCCGCCCCCAAAGCCTCAGCCACCAAACGATTAGCGCGGGCTGAATGAATGCATATCATCCCCCCAGAATCACTCTCAACAAGCTCCCAAGTATAGGCATACTTGCGCTTAGGGTTGTGGCTATCTAATAAGTACACCCTACTGCCGGCCACCGCACACCCCGTCATGGCTCCGGTGTTGGGGCAATGCACAGTTAATTCCTCGCCACTGTCTAAAACCACATCGGCTAAAAAACGCTTATAGCGTTTTAATAAGTGCCCTTGCACTAATCTTTCAGGCCACTTCACGCCATACTCCGTCAAAATTCAAAAAAGGGGGGGGTTAACCGCAATCATACCTTATGCCCCGCCAAGCCACGATTTTCCACGCCAGCACAGTGCCTCATTCCCGCCGCCAATCCGTCAATCTGTACCATCTCGAACATAGCAATGTTAATGTGAGTGCATCAAGAACCTGACCGACAATATCTGCAAGACGTTAATTATCGTAGTATTTTTATATGTGATTTATGTGCAACACCCTAGTATAAAAACAACAACGTGCTGTAAAAGAGTATTCATTGTGATTAAGAAATTTTTACTAGGCTTGGGCCTACTTATACTGATTCTTATACTGGCAATCTGTATAGGGCTTATACAACCTCACTTATTGCGCGGATTAATCAGCAGCAGCGCCCAACGCTTTGCCGGACTTGAGGTGGAAATTTACGACATTCAATCACACCTTAAACCACTGCGCTTTGAAATCAGCGGCTTGCGTATTAATAATCCCGAATGGCCACGACCTGAACTACTGGCCTTAGCCGACATCACTATTGCACTCACCCAAAGCCCCTTTAGTCATTTAGCTTTTTGGGAACTTAGCGCCAAGAAATTAGATATCAACCTAGAGCAAAATGAGGCGGGTGAACTTAATTGGATAAGCAATAAGTTAAAACCTGAGGTCGACACTGCGATTCCTGAGGAGATAAGCAATGGCCCGATACTCCCAGGGGATTTCAATTTCAATCGCATCGCCATCAAGGACATCACCCTAAATTGGAGAAATAAAAAAGGTCATGAAAGCCAAGTTTACCTGCCAGAAATTACAGCAGAGCGAATTGAAGCCGGCAACGGCAATTTCTATATTGGCCTCGACTATTTAGAGCAACACATTGAACTCAATAGCGCAATTACCCTATTCGACCCACTACAGGGCATACTCGGCTACGATCTTTCACTACACCATCAAAACATTGATATTAAGAGCAAGGGTAAGTTGTTTCTCAACGCCAATTTAAGCGGCAGCACCCTATCAATTAATATCGACTTGCGCAGTGCCAGTGCACTCAACACATTAGTAAATACTGAAGTCCCGGTACTACCAAAAATCAAATTCTCAAGTAATATCGCGATTACGCCAAATTACGAACTAAGCGATATCGTCCTTCAGCTAAACGACAATATCATTGAGGGCAACGTTAACATTAATGCAGAAACCTCTGCTGTTGACGCAAGCTTACGCTCAGCGATACTGGATATAGATCGTTTATTGCCGCCTTTGCCAGCCCAAGTTGAGGGTAATAGTATTGCTGCCAAAAATACATCGCCAGCAAACTCCTCGTCACCAAACCTGGCAGTGCAAAGCAACGCCTCAGTAAAAGAAGCGGAAATCGATTGGGCATGGCTGGACGAAACCGATGTAAAACTCAAAATCAGTATTGAAAAACTCAAGGCCGTGGGTTGGCAACTGACGAAGCTGAACTCCAACATCACCCTAAAGCAATCTATCGATGTCAACGTGAGCGCCAGCAAAATTTCAGAGTTGGCAGGTAAACGCGACATCAATGATTTTTCAGCCGACATTCGCCTACAGCCACTATCAAACAAGACCTCTGGCGCCGACGTAAATCTGTCCCTAAAAACCCAACAACAGGGCATCGCCGCGACTGTCACCGGCAAACTTAATCTTAATGGCGTGCCAGGAACAGAGCTGCAAGTAACCGCGGATGCCCAGGCCAGTAAAGCAGTTTGGACCCTCGCCCAACTTCCCTGGCGGGAGGCGGGTAAGCTATCAATAGCAGCCTCTGTTAAAACCAGCGACGACAGCTACGCCATTAAAGGTAGCGGTCGGCTAGGTACGCAAAGTAGCGACCTCAATCTCAGTTTTACACCGGCCTTAAAACCTGAAGAAATACCTGTACTGAGCGGCAACATTGCGCTGCGTAAAATTGACCTCGCCTTTCTCTCGCCGCCAGTAAGTGCCAAAAATAACACTGAAGCGAAATTGCCTGCCAAATCGTCAAAGACCAAAATGATTAGTAATGATCCCTTAGCACTAGATGCCTTGAATTCCATTAATGCCAAGCTGCAAATAGAATTTGAAGACATCGACACCGGCTATAACTTTATTAAATCGGCAAAATTAAAGCCCACTTTGCAAAATGGCTTGCTACGCCTCAAAGATACCACTGTCAACTTTGATGGCGGCGAAGCAAAAGTTGCGCTGATACTCGATGCGAGTAAAACCATCCCCGAGTTTGATATTCGGTTCAGTGTTGATGCCGAGAACTATGGCAAGCTTGGCCTAAATAAGGCGGCTGACATCGATAAGGGTAAAGGTCGCATTCGTCTAGACGCCGACAGTAAAGGCCTTAGCCTCCACCAATTAGCCGCCAATATGAATGGTAAATTGGATATAAAAATTACTGACTTGCTAGCCCAAGGCAATGCCCTGAATCTTATAGGTTCTGACGTTCTTAGCGAAACCATCGACAAGCTCAACCCCTTTTCTGAAGCGAAGACGAGCACCGAGATAGAATGCGTCGCGGTGCATTTTAAAGGTAATAAAGGCAAATTTATTAGCGACGATGGCATTGCCTTGGAAACCAAACAAACCAAAATTATCGGTACCGGCAATATTGATATCGGCAAGGAAAAGTTTTTACTCGGACTTTCCCCTATCGCCCGCACAGGAGTGGGTATTAATGTTGGCGCGGCAGCGAGTTTAGTTAGACTGGGCGGCACCTTTAGCAAGCCCAAAATTGTCGCCGACCCTGCCGGCATGTTCACCTCGGGCTTGTCGACCGGCGCCGCCATTTACACCGGCGGGCTGTCGCTGCTAGCACAGGGCCTGATCAAGCGGGCAATTTACTCGGGTAGCGCCTGCGACGGTGATATTGATGACATCCCAACGGTGGAAGAACTGCCCGATGAAATTTTGAATCCCCTTGCACCAGAAGCAACATTGCCGCAAGACGATCAAGGCACCGCAACACCGATACCGGCAGCGGCACTTAACAGACCACTAGCGTGACTACTTTTGCAAAACGACCAGCTTAAAGCCGTCGTGTTCAAGTAGCACTTCGCTAGCGCGAAACAAACCCAGGGCTTTGCGCTCAAGGGGGATAAACTGATTAACGACAAATAGCGCCCGGCCCTGCCGCGCTAGTAAACGATGGGCCGCGGCTAAGAAACGATCAGCCAAGGAACCCGCCACCGCGAAACCCTGATGAAATGGCGGATTACATAGCACCATATCGACGGGACCCTGCAAGCCGGCGGCGCAATCTGCCAATATCAGCTCAGATCTTAATCCGTGGACACTGCAATTTTTTTCGGCGGCTAATATCGCACTGGCATTATTATCCGTTAACAACCAGTGTGCATCCGGCAAGCACTGCGCAGCCATCACTGAGATAAAGCCATAACCGCAGCCAAGGTCGGCAACCCGGGCCGGCGGAGTATCAAATTTACTTAAAAACTCAGGCAAATATTCTATAAGTAAGGCGCTACCGCGATCCTGTTTTTGCCAGCCAAACACCCCTGGCTTGCTGAACAACTGTGGGACTCGCGCAATTTCACGAATCAGCGTGTATTGGCTGTCATCCAACAGTGAACTTGGCGCCTGCTGTTTGACAATTGTCGCCACATACGCAGCGCCGTCATGCTTTTTAATATCGGCACTGCAGCCCATCAACGCCGCCGCTTTCTTGGCATAGTTATGCAGGCCATCATTTTTATGGCCGCTGAGCAGCAAGCTACCGCCCACCGGTAAACGCGCTAAAGCCTGATTTATAATGTAATGTACTAATGCCTTTTCTTTAGATACGCGATAGCAGAGTGTTTGTGGATGAGCCATATCCATAGGAACATCAAAGTCACCCAGCTGCGTTGTATATCCGCCCGCTCGCAATTGATCGGCGATGTCGCAGCGGTTGGTAAAACATTGCCAATCGCTCTGTGCTGGTGGCAGGGGCAAACCAGCAATATGTTCATCAGCAAACCACCAAACCGGAGAAGGTAGCGAAGAAAATTGCCGATAAAGCGCCGCTAGTGCCGTATCCGCAGGTCCCTCACGGCCCATCGAGCCTTCTCCAGTTTTAGATTTAGACTTAGCTTTAGGCTTCAATTTAGACATCGTCATTTCTTTCCTGTGGCGCCGCGCCTGTCAATAAACAGACCATGTCTACTTAGTTTCGGCGTGGTAAACACTGGCGACTTCATCCGCGGTTAAGGCGCGATATTCACCTTCTAGCAATTCGGCATCCAAGTGAATTTCACCAATTGCCTCTCGGTGTAAACGGACAACCGCATTGCCCTCCGCGCCAAACATACGCTTCACCTGATGGTAGCGGCCCTCACAAATTTTCAATCTTGCGACACGTTCATCAAAAATCGTTAGCTGTGCTGGCAGTGTCCGCGCTTTGTCATCTTTTAAAAACACACCCTGCGCAAACTGCGTTACGGTATGCTCTGGAATAGGGTCGGCAGTTTCTACGTAATAGGTTTTCCAACACTTGTGATGCGGTGAGGTTATTGCATGCGACCAGTTGCCGTCATCGCTTAGTAGCACCAGCCCCGTTGTATCTATGTCTAGCCTGCCGGCTGCGTGTAAATGCTCTAGATTATCTTCATCCAATAAATCCAGCACGGTGGAATGACGACGGTCACGCGCAGCGCAGACGACGTCTTGGGGCTTGTTCAGCATTAAATATCGCGGACCAACTGGACGCAGTAGCCCCCCCATAAGAGTGACATCGGCCTCGGCAGATATCAGCTGCCCCGGATCGCGGACCAAACTACCATCAACGCAGACGTCGCCGGATTTAATCAGTTTTTTGGCATCACTGCGGGAATAATCAGTCACGCTGGCCAGATAGCGGTCCAAGCGTATTGGCTTGTTAGAAGTCTTCACAAATCCTAGTGCTCTTAAATAATGCCGGTATTGTCGGGTAACTACTCTGGCGCTTCAAGCAGGCAATAAAAAAAGGGCCCTAAAGGCCCTTTTTTATCACGTCTTGCTTAGGTCAGGTTTACTGAGCGTCCGCACCTGCTTCAACGTTTGCATTAATTTTAATATTACTCAAGCTGCGCAAAGCGGCTTTTTTCTCTTCCATGCTTGCTTTTACTTCTGCTTTGGCTTCAGCGCGCTTCTGATCCCGAGCTTCGGCATCGGCTTTAGCCTGCGCATCACGCTCTTCTTTAGCCGCTTTTCGCTCAGCTTTTTCAGCTTCTGCCTTGGCTTTCATTTCGTCGCGCTTGGCTTTCGCTTCCGCTTTTTGCTCATCGGCACTGGCCTTCATCTCGTCACGCTTAGCTTCAGCATTAGCTTTCGCTTCGGTTGCTTTAACATCGACGTTGGTATCAACACTGATATTGGCCTCTGCTTTCGCTTCTGACTTAGAGTCATCACTACCGAGACCAATGCGGCTTAAAAAGCTGCCTTCAGCAGCCATGACACTGCCACTCAAACCCACTAATGTAAGTGCGATTACAATATTTTTCATTTTCATGGTGATGTCTTTCCCGTTTGTTTTGTCACGCTTGTTATGTAATGTTCATTGTAGAGAAGCATTCCGGTGTGACAAGTAGTCAATCGCGTAATTTTCACCGCAACTTTTTTATAAGATTATGGTCCTGTTCAGCTCAGAGTCAGCCTCTATCACGCCGGCGTCTAAATTAGTGCTCTCGAGTCGCCCGGAAGCGCACCTCAGGATGACGCTCTTCGGTCAGGGCTAAATTCACCCGAGTAGGTGCCAAATAGGTTAAATGTCCACCACCATCAATCGCGAGATTATCCGCACACTTGCGCTTAAACTCCTCAAATTTCTTAGGATCATCACACTCTACCCAGCGCGCGGTATAGACATTAATCGGCTCATACAAAGCTTCTACCTTGTACTCATCTTTGAGGCGGTAACTCACCACCTCAAACTGTAAATTACCCACGGCGCCCACAATCAGATCACTATTGCGCTGCGGCATAAACACCTGAGTAGAGCCCTCTTCGGAAAGCTGCTGCAAGCCTTTATGCAGTGCTTTACCTTTTAAGGGATCACTCAGACGAATGCGCCGAAACAGCTCTGGAGCAAAATGCGGGATACCAGTGAATTTGAAGTTCTCACCTGAAGAGAAGGTATCTCCAATTTGTATGGTGCCGTGATTGTGCAGACCAATAATATCCCCAGACACCGCTTCTTCCACCAGTTCCCGATCACCGGCTAGAAAACTCACCGCGTCCACTATTTTGACGTCCTTACCCAGCCGGACATGACGCATTTTCATGCCCTTAGTATATGTGCCTGAGCAAATTCGCATAAAAGCGATACGATCCCGATGCCTAGGGTCCATATTCGCCTGAATTTTAAATACAAAGCCTGAAAACTCGGTTTCCTTGGCGCTCACTTCACGATTGTCGGTAGCACGATCCAGCGGCTCTGGTGACCATTCAACAAAGCCATCAAGCATTTCCTTAACACCGAAATTAGACAGTGCAGTACCAAAAAACACCGGGGTCTGCTTACCTGCTAAATACGCGTCGCGGTCGAAGAAATGGCTGGCACCACGAACTAACTCAATTTCTTCTAGAAAATTATCGTAATCATCATCAAGTAATTTGCGCGCCTCGTCATTATTCAAACCCTTGATTTGGATGTCTTCCGCGATCACCGAACCTTTACCCTTGGTGAACACATGAATGGTATCGGTATAAAGGTTATAAACACCCCTAAAGTCTGAACCCATACCAATCGGCCAGTTGATGGGCGCAGCGGCAATACCCAATACGCTTTCTACTTCATCCAATAGCTCAATGGGGTCGCGGATATCCCGGTCCATCTTATTTACAAAACCCAAAATAGGGGTGTCGCGAAGGCGGCAGACGTTCATCAGTTTAATAGTGCGATCTTCCACACCTTTGGCGCCGTCAATAATCATCAACGCCGAATCCACCGCCGTCAGCGTGCGGTAAGTATCCTCAGAAAAATCCTCGTGACCCGGGGTATCAAGCAAATTAACGATTCGATCGCGGTAAGGAAACTGCATAACAGAGGACGTGACCGAAATCCCCCGCTCCTTTTCCAGAGTCATCCAATCTGACGTAGCGGCGCGATCATTCTTCTTGCCCTTGACCGTACCCGCCACCTGAATCAACTGCCCCAGCAGAATCAACTTCTCAGTGATAGTGGTTTTACCGGCGTCGGGGTGAGAAATAATCGCAAAGGTACGACGCTTAGCGATTTCCTGCTGTAAAGACGATTTCGACATCTGAATGGGTCTTCTGGCTTAAATAATGGACGCGACCTAAAGACTGTCGCTGTGGAGGCGCGATTCTACGTTATTTACGCTTTTTTTTCACGAACCATACTCAGTAATAGCTGGTGCTTACCGATAAAACGCAGATATACCAAAATCATCGCCACCACGCGCGCCATCCTGGTACTCTGCCCTATTCACACACCACAACTCTGGCGCCAAAGCCACTAATCCAGTAAGATGCACGCCCGCTGTCACTCTGGCAACGAGCATCACGCCGCGACATGCGACATTTTTGAGATGATAGATTCTATGAGTTTTACCTCCCTGGGCTTATCCGCCCAAATTTTGGCAGCTGTTGCCGAGCAAGGTTACGACACCCCTTCCCCCATTCAAGCACAGGCCATTCCAGCTGTATTAGAAGGCCGTGACGTTATGGCCGCAGCACAAACCGGCACCGGCAAAACAGCGGGATTCACGCTGCCTATTTTGGAATTATTATCTCGAGGCGAGCGAGCTCAGGCGAACCAAGCCCGTGTTTTAATTTTGACGCCAACCCGCGAACTTGCTGCGCAAGTGGGCGAGAGCGTAGCGACCTACGGAAAACATTTGCCGCTGCGTTCAGCAGTGGTATTTGGCGGCGTTAAAATCAACCCGCAAATGATTAAATTACGTCGTGGCGTAGACGTGTTAGTTGCCACCCCCGGTCGCCTATTAGATTTGTACAATCAAAACGCGGTCAAATTTAAGCAGCTAGAAATTTTAGTATTGGACGAAGCCGATCGCATGCTAGACATGGGCTTTATTCACGACATTCGTAAAATTCTAGCGGTATTACCAAAGCAGCGTCAAAACCTGATGTTTTCCGCCACTTTCTCTGGTGATATTCGCGAACTCGCGAAAGGCTTGGTAAACAACCCGGTGGAAATTTCTATTAACCCAGAAATCACCACCGCCAAAAGCGTTACCCAGTCGATTTATCCCGTTGATAAAAGTCAGAAACCGGCCTTATTAACGCATCTGATTAACAGTAATAACTGGCAACAGGTTCTTATATTCTCGAAAACGAAGCACGGAGCCAACCGCCTGGCTGCGCACTTAGAAAAAGCAGGCATTGGCGCAGCAGCGATTCACGGCAACAAAAGCCAAGGCGCGCGCACGAAAGCCTTAGCCGATTTTAAAAGCGGTGCAGTACGCGCTTTAGTAGCAACCGATATCGCCGCACGCGGTTTAGATATTGACCAACTTCCACAGGTGGTCAATTTTGATTTACCGAATGTGCCAGAAGATTATGTACACCGTATTGGCCGTACCGGTCGCGCTGGTGCAGTCGGCAGCGCGGTATCGTTGGTTTGTGCGGATGACTTTAAACTATTGGCCGACATCGAACGCCTGATTCAAGAAATGTTGCCACGGGAAACACTGCCTGGCTTTGAGCCAACTCACGCTCTGCCAGAGTCGCGTTTAAATCAACGCCCAGCGCGTAAGCCTAGACCGAAAAGCCACACAGAACACCGCGATGGTCAGCGGCCCGCCGCCCGTCGCAGCGGACGCCCAAGTGGTAACGGCAATAGCAACGGAAATCGCGCTCGCTCTTCGGCACCAAAAGTCTAATTTAACTAGGCTGAGTAAAGACAAAGGGCGCGTCACAATCACTGACGCGCCCCTAACCATTCACAATATATATACTTAGCTTGTTACGCCCGGCTGTTTATAAAGTTAGCCGGTTCGCGTTCAAATAAGCCGCTATTTTCTAAATACAGACTGCTAACTCGCCGAGCTTTAAGCGCGTCGGCATCTGCTCTTTGTTGATCGTCGTTTTGCTGACCGTCGCGCAATGACCTCGACTCATTTTCCAAGCTTTGCTGCCCAGCTCGCACGCTAGTGCTACTTCTGTATTTTGAGACGTCTGACCCGATTCGGCGAGCAACTTTTGACGCGCTTGGGCTGCCATTCGAGCCACATCAGCCGCAACTTGACGATCTTAACTACTGAGCTCCGCTGGAGCCAAGACTGCTTGGCGGACAATTTCCATCTTCTCGATGGTAGCTTGAGGGGTAGCGGCTCTACCCAAATCGATACTGACCTCACCATTCACCGCATAGTTATTGCCATCAGGGCCACGCTTAAACTCATAACCAGATGAGCCACTGTAACGACCTCCCGCTACTGAGTGAGCAAGCTCGTGATTACGCACCTCGCGTTCGCGGGCGACGAGGTCGCGCACCTCAGCTTTAATTTCCTGCCCTTACTGGCGGTTTTGCGCGGCGTCTGATGATTTTTCTGCTTTCTCCGCCCGACCTGCTTGATCATTCGGCGAAACGTCACCTGCCGTAGCAGACAAACCAGGCGGTTTAGCAGTTTCACTTCAAGCTTCAGCGGGACCGCCCCGGCCACCCGCATCCCCGGCGTATATCACGACTTCTGGCGATGATATTACCTCTGCAAGCAATACCGGTTTTGCTGACAATATGGCGATTTTAGCCGGATATACACCATTTTCGGCGAAAATAGATTCAGATTTTTTAGAGGTTCTTAGTAAATTTAGCCGGGCTTTGTCAAGCTCGGGTGCGCTGACGGGCCTAGGCAGAGCGATGTTAATGGGCTTTGTATTAGCTACATTTGCGCCCGCAGAAGAAGGGGCCAACTCCACCGGCGTCACCGGCCGTAAACTGGGCCGAGATATAGGATTAATAGACGACCCGGTTACCGGATTCATCAACAAGTCTAAACTTGATTAAAAGTTGATTTAATTTTAGTCTTTTTTATGGAAGCAACCAGCACAAAACTGCCGAGAGAAACGCAATAATGATGCGCAAAAATCATTAAAGATCTCACCGCACTCTGCTAATCACATTTATTTCGGTTGACCTTCACGTCGTTGCTGCGCCGCCCTCTTACGCACAGGTCTACGCAAGTAATACATCGACAGTCCGCTCAGTACCAGTGCCAGTGGGCTTAGACCTGCCAAGGTCCAAATTATCCGACCACCTAAACCAGCAACATCACCAAAGTGCAGTTGTCGAAAGCTATGGGTAATTTGATCACCAAGATCAGCATCCTGGATGTCGCGCGCCGTAACAAGGGCGCCAGTTTGAGCGTGATAACTCAAGGAAACCGAAAACTCACTGAATAAGGGGTTTTGCTGGTTACGGCCACCGAGTACATTAATGGCATAGCCAGGTTTTGCTGGAAGAGCAATAAAACTTACTTCGAAGTCAGGATATCGTTTACGACTTTCTGCCACCAAGGCATCCACAGACAGACTTGGATTATACAGCCGCTGAGCCACGATATAAGGCGCTGCAGGAGGCTGACCGACGCTGTATATCAGCTGATTGATATTCCAGTAAGCACCCGTCACACCCAGCAGCAAAAGCACCGGCGAGGCCAGTACACCGACTAGTTTGTGCATATCGCCCAGATAGATAATCGGTCGCGCCTGAAGACGAAGGGTGAACAGGACTTTCCAAAACTTGCGATGCAGAATTAAGCCGGTAATTGCCTGTAAACACATCAACACAGCAACCAAGGCAGCAATAGACAAACCCAATTTACCCAGCAACAACTGATAATGGAATTCACGCAGCGCATCACTTAAGTAATATCGCGGCGGCTGCGGTGGTGATAATATTTTAGCGGTATAGGGATCGACAAACAGCGAAGACCAATCGCTGCCGCCGCGGGCCATTGCATAAACTAAATCAGATCGGTTTGACTTCGCAAAAACCCGCCAGCCAGTGACTTCGTAATCGGGGTAATGATTATTAAATGACTGCAGCAGCGTATCGAAAGGCAACCGCGTCGCGGCTGCTTCGGCAACACGAACGCGCTCAGGTATCAACACTAAATCTAACTGATGCTTAAACACCAGCACGCTGCCACTAGCGCAGATTAGCACCAGTGGCAGACAGATCAACAATGCCAATACCCGGTGAATATTAAACAGCGTTTTATTCATTCCTGATTAACACTAGATCATCCGTATACCCGGCTTAACCGCGAATACGGCGCACTCTAAAATTACGACCCTTGAGCTGCCCTTCGCTTAATTTACGCAGAGCATCAGCCACCACATCATTACGTACCGCGACATAGGCGGTATTATCAAAGACGTGAATTTTTCCAACATCGGTACCTTCAATACCATCTGCGCCGGTAAGCGCACCGACGATATCACCGGGGCGTACTTTTTGCTTTTTACCACCATCGATCTGTAAGCAAGCCATCGGCGGCTTAAAGGTGGGTTTATCTAGGTGATTAACATTAGGTAGTGCTTCAGGTACTACCTTACTGCCGCGCATCTCTTCAATACGAGCAATTTTGGCACTTTCGCGCTCGGTATAGAGACTGCAAGCAATCCCTTTTCCGCCCGCTCGCCCGGTACGACCAATGCGGTGAATATGCACTTCAGCATCGCGGGCAATATGGTAATTAATCACCGCATCTAAGGCGTCTATATCCAAACCGCGTGCTGCCACATCAGTGGCAACTAGCACCGACACACTTTTGTTGGCGAAGCGCACCAAGGTTTGGTCACGCATTTTTTGATCCAGATCGCCGTGTAATGCAGACACGCTGAATCCGGCTTCGCGCAAATCGTCACATACCTGCTGAGTTTCATGACGGGTATTACAGAAAATCACCGTTGAATCAGGACGGTAACGAAGTAATAGTAATTTAACGGCAACAATGCGCTGGGTATTATCTGCGACTTTAAAAAAGTGCTGGGCAATACTGTCATTGTCATGGGTAGACTCTACTTTTACGAGTAAGGGACGCTGCATAATCCGCATCGCCACATCCTGAATCTCGTCGGGATAGGTCGCGCTAAAAAGTAAAGTCTGACGCTCTTTGGGAATATAGCCAATAATAGTATCGAGTGAATCTTGGAAACCCATTTCCAACATACGATCAGCTTCGTCTAATATCAGAGTATTAACGTTTTCTAACTTAAGAGTGCCTTTGCGAACATGCTCTTCAATTCTTCCTGGCGTGCCAACTACGATATGGGCGCCGTGCTCCAATGAGCCAATTTGCGGACCAAAGGGCATGCCACCGCAGAGAGTAAGCACTTTAATATTGTGGATGGTACGCGCTAGCTTGCGTAACTCCTTGGCAACTTGGTCGGCCAGTTCACGGGTCGGGCACAAGACCAATGACTGTACATAAAAGCGTTTAACATCGAGCTTTTGCAGCTGCGTCAAACCGAATACAGCGGTTTTCCCGGAGCCGGTCTTTCCCTGCGCAATCACGTCTTTGCCATGCAAGGTGTGCGGCAAGGCCTTGGCTTGAATCGGGGTCATTTCGGTATAGCCCAATGAATTCAAGTTATCTAATAACGCGGGATTTAACGGAAGGGTAGAAAATTCTAGCTGGCTCACGGTGTTTTTCCTGTAATACCGCCAGAATGAACACGCGGCGGTGGCGCAATGTACGCAAATAAAAACAGTGTTTCTGAAAAGAAAAAAGGGCAAGACCCATAGGTCCTGCCCCTTTAGCATTCAATCCACAAGGGTTTGAAGCTGGCTGAAACCCTAAGGCTCAGCCCATAGCAAATTACAGTGCTACGATGTTCTCTGCTTGAGGACCTTTTTGTCCCTGAGTAACAGTGAACTGTACGCGCTGGCCTTCAACCAAAGTTTTGAAGCCTGAACCAGAGATTGCGCTGAAGTGAGCGAAAACGTCTGGGCCAGATTCTTGCTCGATGAAACCAAAGCCTTTAGATTCGTTGAACCATTTTACTGTGCCAGTAGTAGTAGACATAATTTTTTTCCTGATATATTCAAAGGTAATTTTGATCTGAAATCAGACCGATTAGGCTGGAAGTGATTCTATTACTTATGAAGTACAGGACGAAAACTACAGACAGGACTTCGAAATGGTGTACATAAATATAGGTCGAACTTTCTAGCTGGGAGTGAGTATATAGACATTTCGGTGCTTGTCTACCCTTTATCACAAGCAAATTCCTGTGTAATACTCTTATAAAAATAGGGTTTACACAGAAATCCAGAAATAAGTATCAGCACAGCAAGCGACATTCCGCCAAGGACTCCTCATCCAGATAAGTAATACTAGAAGTATTAAAATTCAGGTCAACGAAGAGATGACAGTAATAATCGCCATGCCGCCACGCCATTGACACACTCGAGTCATTGGAATAGCCCAGCTCGAAATGACCATCAAATGCGGGATAATTACTTCTAAAGCGCATCAGAGCGAGCAATCGCTGCACCACCGGCTGCTCAACCGCTTCGGCCACTTCGTCCATAGTATAAAAATGACGGTTAATATCCCGGAGCTCACCCGTAACCTCCATTAGTTCATTGTCATTGCAACCCGCCAACAGGCCAACGTAGTAAACCTGCGGAATACCTGGCGAGAAAAACTGAATCGCACGCGCTGCCAAGTAGGCATCATCGTTGCGCATCAAGGCATCGTAAAAGGTACACGTTAGCTGGTAGATGGCGCCGACACTGTGAATATTAGCCGCTGAACGCCGCAGTATGGGATCGGCACTGCGACTGGAAATATTGTCGATCAGAGCGCGGATCTTGTCTTCCGGCAACACCCCTTCCACATCCGGAATACAAATGCCGTCGTGGGTATCAAGTACCGTGACCATATTGCGCGGACACATTCGCAGCCAGTTCTTTAGATAAACGCTATTGGCATCGAGTAGAGAAAACAGCAATAGCGGAGGCAAGGCAAAACCATAGGGATGCATATTGCGGCGACTGATGGCGTACTGATAACTGCTGTGATCATGCACCTCTGGCAAGACCTCAGCGCCGTGCAATTGGGCAACACTATTAATCCAGTCGAGGTTGCGGTAGACATCCGGCTCAACCAAAAAACAACTGGTGCCAATACGCTTGGTAGTATATCCAAAGGCATCCAAGCGGAATAACTTCACCCCGCGCTGGGCGAGAAAGCCGATATAATTTTCCATCAACTGAAAGGTCTGCTCAGATTCATAATTTAAATCAATCTGATGCTCAGTAAAGGTACACCAAACTCGGCCGGTGCTGCCGTCGGCAAAGTCCACCCGCCGAAACGGCTCCTTCTCTTTACGGATATGAATTTTCGCTAGGTCGTCAGAACTGATATCACCAAACTTATCAACATGCACAAAGAGATCGGCATATTCAGAATCGTAGCCCTTGGCAACGAAGTCCTTAAACTCCTCAGACTCGTCAGAAATATGATTGACGGTGACATCACAACAGAGATCATATTTTACCGAAATGCGCTCGATATCGTCCCAATCACCGTATGCCGGATCGACTTCTTTGTGGGTCAGCGGCGAAAATCCCGCATCAGCGTTGGAGGGAAAAAAAGGCAGTATATGCACGCCACCTATTGCTTCTGAAAAATGCCTCTCAATGACGGTGTGTAAATCTTTAAGGTTATTACCAAGACGATTGGGATAACAAATTAACTGTACAGCATTGCGCAAGGCCATACGACGGCTCCGTTCTATCAGGGATGCCTAACCATAACTATTGTCCAGCAAGCATGCAAACTAACAGGGGCATTCTACGAGCAGAATGTCGGTGTTTTCAGGATCAGATCACAATATCCGGAGAAAGAGTCCTACTTGATTATGCTTAGCGCGATAGCCAACAACTTAGCTAGCACACAGTAAATTTTCATAGGCGGGGATAATTAGAACAACAAAGGCGTACTTCAAAGAATAGTGGCGGCCTTGATTATCGACATAATAAAGCGGGAATCACAGCAATAAAAAATTCATTTATAGATGCTATTCCCGACCTTAAAAAACAGCTATTTAATAATTAAGCCAATCTAGGCTTTAAATTTATATTTAATAGGCAATGAGCTTAAGCCACTTACAAAATGACTTGGAATATAGGCAGGCTCGCCATTCAATTCAATGCTTTCCAGCTGCGGCAGTAGCAAACGCAAAAATGTCTCCACTTCCATTCTTGCCAAATGCATACCCAAACAGTTATGACGGCCTTGGCCGAATGCCAGATGCTTACTTGCCTTGCGCGACACATCAAAAACTTCTGGCTGCGAGATGGCGTCACCATCCCGATTAGCCGCCTCAAAAAACATGGCAACGGTATCACCTTTTTTAAGACTCACACCACGCAGCTCGGTATCTGCAAGCACAGTTCGCGCAAAGTGCTTCACCGGTGTCACCCAGCGAACACTCTCATCGGCAGCGGCTGGATAAAGACTAGGATCATCAAGTAAAGCTTTGCGCTGCGCCGGGTTTTGAATAAGGGCCTGCAAGCCGCCGGCGATCGTTGCGCTGGTGGTATCGTGACCCGCCGTGGCTAGCAACACAAAGTACGAGGTCAGGGTAAACGGATCAATCAGTTCACCGTCGATTTTTGCATTGGCTAGCACGCTGGCAATATCATCTCTTGGCGCGGCGCGGCGATCATCTGTCAGCACCGTAAAATACTCCGCCATTGCCTGCACGCAGTCAATAAACACGGTCATGGAATCTTTTTCGGCGCTGGCAAAACCTTCAGGAGCAAATAGGCGCTGAGTCAAATCTAATATATGGGCCTCATCACTTTCTGGAATACCAATCAGCTGCAGCACAACCCGCAAGGGATACCAAAAAGCGATGTCAGTGGCAAAGTCACACTCGCCATCCATGCCTTTCATTCGCTCGATAAAGCTTTCTGCGAGCTCGGCAACATGACCGCGCATCTTGGAAATATTCGCCGGCATAAACCAATCACGGGTAATTTTACGCAGCGCTAAATGACGCTCACCATCCATGTGAACCAAGGTTTTCACGCCCATGATTTCACCGAAGCGCTCTTGATTTAATTTTTCTAATGCCTCTAAAATCAAGACCGCTCTGGGCTCTGCGCTAAATAGCTCGGGATTCGATTCGATATAACGAATATCTTCGTAACGGGTTATCGCCCAATACGGACGAATATCCTCAGGCTCTATCAAGCAGATCGGCCGATGCTCACGCAATTCCGCCAATTTAGCGCTAATGTCCGCAGGCCGCGTGTAAGACATCGCATCGCTAAGTATTGAGTCACTGATACTGCCCATAATCATTTCCTTTAATAACCAATTGCTTGAATACTAAATCCCAGTTAACACTGAGGTTTTTTAAATTTTATTTACAAGGTTTTAAGATATTCCTTAATAGCACGTCGCTCGACGTCATTCAGCACACTGGTAAATTCATGACCACCGTTACCTTGACTGTAAAGTTTAGTGTTATAGATTTTTCGCTCTTCAATCTGCTGATCACTCACAATCGGCACATTCAATAAGTTCCATGCCAGACCTCCGTTACCCCAAAGCACCGACAAGGCATCTTGTAAAACTGGGCCACTAGGATCGAGTGGGTTGCAATCCACACCCGGGGTAGCGACACCAATTAATGGCAATGCCAAACCCGCACCGCATTCCAGCTCGTCATAACGCCACCCTATTTTTTCAGCGTCGTACCCAGTTTTAAGACTGTAATCAAAACCCATTACCACCTGCCCCGCTAAGTCCGCCGGTGCGTCATTTGAAAGGCGACGCCAAATGGTGGGCCGCACTGCCGGATTTAGGACACCGTCGATATTCGGCACCGAGCCATTATGAAAATAAGGCGCCGTAGCCCATACCCCATAAAGCGGCGGCGCTAAATAGCCCAGTTCGCGATCACCCCGCAGGGACTCATCAGCCCAGTTACCGCATAGCGATACGCCGTCGTCGTTATATAGCCCCTCCGAATAGGCAAACCAATTGTTTTTTGAATACTCTGCCACCCTCGGAGAATTACCATTCAGGCGGGCTGGATCCGTATCAATAATGTTAATAGGTGTGATATACGCCGCCACACCATCTAACAATGGCGAATCTAAGTACGTCGGATCATTCACATAGCGCGGCGAGTAAGCACCATGGCAGCTTGCACACGACCCATTGCCGCCTTCCGGACGCGGTGTGGGATTATTCAAATCCGGCGCCCATAAATTTTTAGCATGAAATAGCACCGCGCCAGCTTCCGCTTGGGATGTATCTACACTGTCTAAAACCGAATCTGGCCACGGCGGTGACTTAAGCGAGCTAATCCAGGCATCGCTATCTTGCTGATTATCCAGCACCCATTGCTTGGCACCTTCAATATCATTAAAGGCATCAGGAAAGTGAAACGACAGCTCAATACGTTTGGCATCGACGACCTGACCTCCATCATAGAATTTTGCGCTGCGACTTCCCACATTCCACCACACCGGCGGATCTTCGGTGCCGGTAGAAGGCTCAGCCTGAATAGTAAGATAAGAAGGAATGGTATCGTAATCAGCAAGCGTCAGCGTGCCGAAAAGTTGAAAGTTAGTGATATTGCCTGTCCCGCGCACTTTATTCTGAGAGATGATCGCCAGCGCCGCCTGCTGCGGTGCCAAACGCGCCAATTCAGAAAACATCACGGTAATATCGCTGAGACTATTATTGCCGTACATTGCCCCCAGCCCCTCAGCCTCATCGGCCGTTCCCACCGCCCCGCCATGACAAATACTACAGGTGACATTGAGCTGTCCGGTCCAGCTTCCGTTGGTCTCGCGCAGCTGAGTCACTCCCATTGGCAGCTGACCGCTGCCTCCATCACTTAGATTTGGATCTTCACCCGTCAACGGGTAGGGATTGCGACCAACAGACAGCGGCATACCCCAGCGCTGGGCAACTAATTCATCGTACTGAAGCGGGCGTTCACTGAGACCCCAAATCGATTTCCACATCTCTCCATAGCCATCAGCGGGAAACGAAAATCCTGACTCACTAGCGTCACCAGAAAAGAAACTGGCGGCGCCGAGTCGTCCCTCGGCGGCAACCAAGGCCAGACCATGTTCTGCACGCTGACGAAGCTCACCACAATTGGCCGGCTGATTATCTTCTTGGCAAGTTTGCCACCATGCATTCATCAACACGGCCTTATTTTCGTTAACACCCGGTACCACCATTTCACGGGGATCGGCAGGCACAGCTGTGTTATCAGGTTTATCGGCACAGTAATCATGCCAATAATGGCCGCCGCGCCGACTCACTAGCAGTGACGACGACTCCGCATCAGTATCCGAGCCAGTATCAACGCTAGTGTCGTCACCACCGGGATTAAGTACTTGCGGTGAAGGGTTACTCGATGAACCGCCACATGCCGTCAGCAGCAACAGGGAATATGCCGCCAAAACCAATAGAATTTTCTGCATTTGAACGCTGCCTCATCTTACTTTTTATTGTTATATTTATGCTGGGAGCAATATCATACACTTGTATGATTTCATTATTTGTACATTTGTATGATATTTGTGTCAAGTGATATGATGCCGCCATGACTGAAACTACTGCTATCACTTCTGCCCCATCCGCCGCCAGACCCCCGCAACAAGCGCGCGGTCGTCAGCGTTTTGAGCGCATCCTTGAAGCCGCCGAGGCGCAGCTAATTCAAGGTGGCTTGAGTAGTTTCTCGATTCCAGAACTAGCGTCGTCACTAAATTGTACGCGAACCAGTATTTACCATTTTTTCCCCAGCCCCTATGCGATTCTCAATGAACTCACAAGGCGACACTTGATCACGCTAGAAGAGGAAGTTGAAAAACTAAGCTATGCCATTGAAGGCAAACCTTGGCAGCAGGTTATCAGTGAAGTCGCGGACATTGTCACCAACTATTACAACCACCACAAAGGTGCCGGAATACTTATACTTGGCAGTGTGGCAAGTCATGAAAGTCACCAGGCTTTGCACCTGACCATTTCCCATATTGGCCGCCACGTGGACACCTTAATGCGCGCCATAGGTGTGACCTTGGCGGATGAAAATCCTGACGCCAAAGCACTCGTTGTCGAACTGGGTACCGCGTGCTTGCGGCTGTCATATTTTCTTCATGGCGAAATCACACCAGCCTATCGGCGCGAATGCGCCGCAGCGATGATCGCGTATTTAGAACGTATTATTGCCGCCCAACAAATTACTCCCAATAGCGCACATTAGCCGCCAAATTTCAGCGACCAAGCTAGATGATAAAACGCCTTAAGCGGCCATAGTTAGTTAAGCCACTTTAGATGATAGGTCGCTTGACGGTAACGCACTCTCAATACTTCGGCAGGCATCAACGGCGCTCATAAACTCGTCGCCCCACACCTTAATATCATAGTGCTGAACCACATCGTAGGCTTCGCACATACGACTGCGCGCCTCTTCGCGCTCTAAAGTTAGCGCTAAATAGCAGGTTTTAACCATCTCGTTGCGGTCATGGGGATTAGCCAAGATCGGGCCGCGCAATTCTGCAGCAGCACCGGCAAATTCAGACAATACCAATACGCCGGAGCCATCGGTCATACCCTGGGTGGCAATATATTCTTTGGCTACCAAGTTAAGTCCGTCGCACAGCGGTGTAATCCACATCACATCCGCCATGCTGTAATAAGCGACTAATTCGGCAAAGGGTAAACTGCGGAAGAAAAACTGCAGCGGCGTCCAGCCGACTTTTGCAAATCGGCCATTAATACGCCCCACCGCCTGTTCAATCTGGGCTTGTAAATCGCGATAGATAACCATTTCGCTAGCAGCCGGCACACATACCATCATCAAAGTTACTTTGTTGTGCAAATCCGGGTACTCATCCAACAATCGTTCATAGGCCTCAAGCTGTTCTAATATACCCTTGGTATAATCCAATCTACCCACTGATAAAATCATACGGGTGCCATGCAGCTCATGTCTAAGCTCATCCATACGCCGCTGAATCTTCTCGTCGTTGAGCGCGTTTTTCACCCGTTTCAAGTCCAATCCGACCGGGTGTGCCCCCAACCGGATAAGGCGATCATTAACCTTTATCTCGGTCGTCATTTCATCTAGGCCTACCGCGCAGCCATAGGTAAAAAATCGTGGCGCACAATTCATTTTCGCCGTCACTTCTAAGGGCGTTACACCCCGTGCCACGTCGACAAAGTTCTCAGACTGACGTGGAATATGGAAGCCAATATAATCACATTGCAATAAGCTGCCAATAATATCTCGGCGCCAGGGGATAACATTGAAAACATCTGCAGAGGGGAAGTAGGTGTGATGGAAAAAGGCAATAACAACATCCGGACGCAACTCGCGCAAATAGGCCGGTACCATCCATAAATTGTAGTCATGTATCCAAACCGTGGCACCTTCAGCGGCCTCGGCCGCCGCCGCCTCAGCGAAACGTCGATTCACATCAAGAAACACCTGCCAATGATCTTCGCGGAAGGTCGCTCGCTCCCAAAAAGTATGTAATGTTGGCCAGAATGCCTCTTTGGAAAATTTCTTGTAAAAAATATCGACATCACTTTTACTCAAAGCAACCCGCGACGCCACCAGATTAGGATACTGCGCGGTATCGACCTCGGTATGGGTTTCGAACTTGCCGTCCTCAGGTTCGTGAATTGACCACGCCACCCACGACCCCGCACGCCCATCCGCAAAAAAGCTCATCAAGGTAGGAATAATACCGTTTGGTGAGGTGGGCTTGCGACGAATGGTCACACCATTTTCACGAAATTCTTCATAGGGAAGTCGATGGTATACAATCACTAGATCAGACTTTCCCGGTACCGCTACCTCGCGCTGCTCTGCCTCCATGCCCGCCGCGCCCAAAAAACCAAAATACTCGAAGGCTTGCAGAATACCACCGCACCCTGGGAGCTCAGCGTGATATACCCGCGCCCGATTTTCAGTCTCTTTTAATAACCCAACCTCGGACTCACCTACACAAACACCAATAAAACCGTGCTCGTACATTGAAAGATCATTTAAGGTATCTCCAGCAACTAATACGTTTTCGTCGCCAATGCCAAGCAGCTCTACCAAGCCTCGCAAGGTCGAGCCCTTATTGACACCTTTAGGCAAAATATCTAGATACAAACCTGCCGAGTAAAGGAGCTCGCAATCCAATTCACGGACCACGTCTTTAAGCTCACTAGTAAGGGCATCCGCCCCACAAAAAAAGGAAAAGCGCCGCTCTTGTGGAACATCCTGACGTTGTAAATTGGGGATATGGGCGACTGCTTGCTCAACCACATGCTCGCCGGGCCAACGTTTATCAATATTGCCCTGCAGTGGTTGAATCGCTTGTTGCGTATGACCGTCAACAACGGTGCAACCTACATCGCAAATAATATAATCGGGATCTGGAATAGTCGGATCGGAAAGCAGCGGTAATACAGACTCAAGTCCACGACCGGTTACAAAGGCCAGCTTGATTTCGGGGTGCGCTGCGATCAGCTGATAAAGCTTAAGGCGTTGCTCGTTATCTCCAGCGAGAAATGTACCGTCTAAATCTGTTGCTAAAAGCATTAGTAATACCTGCGTTTAATCGCAGAGTCTAGCTCCCACCAGACTCCGGGTGCTGTTATAAAAAATTCATAACATCAACATACTACACAGCCAACCTACACAATGATTTAAATAGTTTAGCTGTGTACAGTTCAGTAACAATGCATGCAGGGATTGTGCCTACTAAAAATCAGGTTTCCATAGCAGTCTCGCTAAAAACTCGACCATTAGGGCTAATAGCCCTGTTTTTTAAAAACGAAATTTTATCGATAAATTTAAATCCCACTAGCCTTAGTCGTTAGTGCACCAGCAAATTAAGAGGCGCACCAAAACTGACCGCCCTATAAATTTAATAAAAATAGTCAAAAGTAAGTTTGCCCCAACACAAAAGCTGTGCCACAGTAAATCTGTAATGACTGATTTCTGGCTAGATACAATGGCCGCCGCGCAGACTCTACGCCGCGACTTACACGCCCACCCCGAGCCTGGCTGGCACGAGGTCCGCACTGCTGAAACCGTGCGCAATACCCTCGATCAACTAGCCATACCATGGAGAAAATGCGCGGGAACAGGCACCATAGCCACCTTAGCCGCAGCGATACCTCAAGCCGGCGCTAAACATATCGCTCTCAGGGGTGACATAGACGCCCTTCCTATTATTGAACAAACCGGTAAGGCGTGGTCATCCACCCGCTCTGGCTGCATGCACGCCTGCGGCCACGACGGACATACCGCCACGTTATTAGCCACTGCGCAGTGGCTAAAACACCATGAACGAAGCCTGACCCGGCCGGTCACACTGTTATTCCAACCAGCTGAAGAAGGCGGCCACGGCGCGCGCGAAATGATAAATGAAGGCGCATTAGACGGTATCGACGAAATATACGGCTGGCACAACTGGCCAGCCATACCCTTCGGGAAGCTGGTCTGTCCTGACGATATTGTTATGTGTGGCAACGGTATATTTACTGTGACCGTTACCGGCAAAGGAGGACATGCCAGTCAACCTGAACTCTGCCGCGACCCGGTGCTTGCCGCCAGCGCCATTACCCTTGCTCTACAACAAATTGTGAGTCGCCGCTTAGCGCCACAACAGGCCGCGGTGATCAGCGTAACATCATTTATGGCTGATAGCGGCCCCACTATTATTCCGCAACAAGCAGTATTGAGCGGCAGTATAAGGGTGCCAGATCAGTACACACGCGATCAAATTAATGCACTCATCACCGAGGTAAGCCAGCAAACCGCGCGCAGCTATGGCGTCGAATGCAATGTGGAAATTATGCCTCGCTACTACGCAACTATTAATCATCCCACTCAAGCACAATACGTTCGGCAACTATGGCAAGAAAGCTATGGCGTCGACGCTATCGACCTCAACATTCGGACACCTATTATGGCGTCTGAAGATTTTAGTTATTATCTGCGGGAAATTCCCGGCGCGTTTGCTCTTATCGGAGCAAATGATGGCGACGAGCACCATCAAGTGCCCTGTCATAGCCCGCACTATGATTTTAACGACAAACTAATTCCCTTGGTGAGTAATCTATTTTCTCGCCTATGTGGTGTGACGACGCCCAAAAAACCTGCAACACAAACCATTTCAAAATAGTTACCGTCGACACGTCGACGAACTTTATTTATACGAAGGAGTTCGCATGAGTATTTTTGAACAACGTGAATCAGAAATCCGCGCCTATTGCCGCGTTTGGCCAGTGGTCTTCGACAAAGCCACCAATGCCCGTCAAACCGATGAGAATGGCAAACAGTACATCGATTTTTTTGCCGGCGCGGGAGTTTTAAATTTCGGACATAACAACCCACGCATGAAAAAGGCCATGATCGACTATCTAGAATCGGATGGTGTTACCCATAGCTTAGATATGCATACCACCGCAAAGCGCGACTTTATGGAGCGCTTTGTAAAGACAATTCTTGAACCACGTAATATGCCACATAAAATGCAATTTATGGGCCCGACGGGAACCAATGCGGTAGAAGCTGCCCTTAAACTTGCGCGGCGTGCCACCAAGAGGCAAGAGATAGCTGCCTTTACCCATGGATTTCACGGCATGACTTTAGGCTCCCTAGCCTGCACCGCTAATTCGTATTTCCGTGGTGCCGCGGGCATACCACTTAATCATGTCTCACATCATAAATTTGGATGTCTACAATCTCTCGAGCAACTGGCGGCACACTACGCTGATTCGTCTAGCGGTATTACTCCTCCCGCCGCATTTTTAGTAGAAACCATACAAGCCGAAGGTGGTGTAAATGTCGCTAGCAAAGAGTGGCTACTCGCCTTGGCCAAACTCGCTGAAGACGTATGCGCTCTGCTTATTGTTGATGACATTCAAGTAGGCTGTGGCCGCACCGGCAGCTACTTTAGTTTCGATAATATGGATCTCGACCCCGACATTATTTGTCTCGCCAAAGGCGTTGGCGGCATGGGCATACCTATGGCGCTAAATCTTGTTAAACCCGCAATTGATAACTATTGGTCGCCCGGCGAACACACCGGAACCTTCCGTGGCCAATCGCTGTCTTTTGTCGCCGGCAGTGAAGCATTAAGCTATTTCGAAGACAATGAGCTTATGACCGGGGTGGCCAAAAAAGCTGAGGTCATGGCAAAAGCCCTGGCGTCACTAGAAAAGAAATTTAGCGCGATTGCGGTACGCGGCAAGGGCATGATTCTTGGCTTAGATGTTGGCAGCGGCGAGCAAGCCAAAGCGATTGTAGATAGCTGCTTTGCAGCCGGTCTACTTATTGCTAGCTGCGGCACCGGTGGTAGAGTTATTAAATTAATTCCGCCATTAACCATTCCCGATGAAGACCTTCAAGAAGGCTTAGACATTCTGGTAAGTCATACCACCAAAGTAATGGAGGCCATCTAATGATTCCGCGCGACGACATGACCTTCCCCTTTGAAGAATACGAGCGTCGCTTATCTGCATTGAGGCAGCGTATTGCCGACCGAAGATTAGATGCGGTGGTGATTTCTGATCCAGAAAACATCATGTATCTAACTGACTACCAAACCACCGGCTATTCATTCTTCCAAGCCTTAGTTGTGCCGCTGGAAGATGAACCCTTCATGATTACAAGGGCCCTGGAAGAGTCGAATATTATTGCTCGCACGTGGGTGGAGCGCACCCGCCCCTACCCAGATACGGGCGATGCTATTCAAATGCTGGTTGATGCGTTACGAGAGTTTGGTTTGGCCAAAAAGCGTATTGGCTATGAGCGTAACAGCTACTTCTTCCCTGCCTACCAACAGGACCGCGTACACACCACACTCACCGAAGCAAAATTACTCGACTGTTTTGGTATTGTTGAACAGGGGCGTATTTGTAAATCGCCGACAGAAATTGACATCATGCGAAAAGCGGCCTTCGCCACCGAAGCGGGTATGCAGGCAGGAATAGATGCCTGCCTGCCGGGTGTCACTGAAAACGAAATAGGTGCTGCCATCAGCGCGGCTATGTTCCGTGCCGGTGGAGAACCCCCTGCGGTTATGCCTTATGTGACCTCAGGTCCACGCTCCATGATCGGTCACGCCACCTGGGAAGGTCGCACTGTGTTACCCGGCGAACACGTATTCTTAGAGGTTGGCGGCTGCTATCGTCGCTACCACACCGCCATGATGCGCACTGTGGTGCTCGGGGAACTCAGCGATTCTATGCATCACGCGCAAGAGAAAATGAATCACGCCCTGCACGCTGTTCATGAAAAATTCCAGCCGGGAATGACCGTCTCTGACGCTGATAATATAGTGCGCAATATTATTACTGATAACGACTGTGGCGCACGACTTATCACCCGCTCAGGTTACTCTATTGGCATCGCCTTTCCGCCCAGCTGGGACGAAGGCTATATCGTCAGTCTTAAACAAGGCGAATCTGCAGTGCTACAGCCTGGCATGACATTCCATATTATTCCGTGGATGTGGGGTGTAGACGGCGATAAGACTTGTGGGATATCGGATTCCATTTATATCACCGACACCGGTTGTGAATCCTTTTTTACTATGGACAGAGACTTCACCGTAAAGCCAGAACCAGCAGAACAGACAATGCTAAAGATTGACGAGGCACGAAAAAACAAAAAGGAAGAAGCTGACAGCATTAAAAATGCCGACAGCGCAAAAGTAGAAAACGGTGAGTAAACCACACATTTATTCATGGCAATGAAGGCCTGAATCAAGATCATAACGAGGTAGCTATGCTGATAGCGAAAAACCCGTGTACCGGTAAAATAATTGCCGAGTACCCCACCCTCAATAACGCCCAACTTCACGAGCGGATTGGCGACGCCTTCCGCGCGGCAGACCAATGGCAAGCACTAAGCTACCAAGAGCGAGGGCAAACACTGACAGCCGTCGCCGCCGAGCTACGTAAGCAAAAAGACAGGCTGGCAGAATTAATGGCCCTTGAAATGGGTAAGCCCTTCAAAGAAGGTCTCGCTGAGGTAGAAAAAGCTGCTGGCTGCGCCGAGTATTATGCAGAACACGCCGCCGAGTATTTAGCCCCGCAAACCTTGCCCTCAGACGCCAGCATTAGCTACGTTTGCCACCCGCCACTGGGTACCTTACTTGGCATCCTGCCTTGGAATGCGCCACTGTGGTTGGCCTTCCGCTACTTGGCACCTGCATTAATGGCCGGTAATACCTGCGTAATGAAGCATGATCCCAATGTGCCGGCCTGCGCCATCGCGATCGCTAAAGTATTTGCCGACGCCGGCGCGCCAGAAAATATTGTGGTCAATCTACCCATAGATAACGACACCATAGAAACCGCCATCCGCGACCCGCGCATCGCAGCGGTATCCTTCACTGGGTCCGGCAACGCGGGCAGTAAAGTTGCCGCTGTAGCTGGCTCAGAAATCAAACCCACGGTATTGGAGTTAGGCGGTTCTGACCCCTGTATTGTACTTGCAGATGCAAACTTAGAAGCCGCAGCCGATATCGCCACCCTGTCCCGAATGATCAATGCCGGGCAATCCTGTATTGCCGCGAAACGTATTATTGTTGAAGACTCGGTATACGATGTCTTTGTTGAAAAACTCCAAAGTCGCATGGCCAAATTCAAATCCGGTGACCCGCTAATGCCAGACACCGATGTTGGCCCTATCGCCCGCGACGATCTGCGGCAAAACCTGCATCGCCAGGTCACAGAAACTATTAACGCCGGTGCCAAATGCCTATTGGGCGGTGAGCTAAGCGATGGCCCCGGTTTCTTTTATCCACCGACCCTACTCATTGATGTCACCGAAGATATGTGCGCGTTTAAAGAAGAAACCTTCGGTCCCATTATGGTAGTGATACGCGCGACCGATGTGGAAGAGGCAGTACAGCTCGCCAACGAAACACCCTATGGTTTAGGTGCCGCCGTATGGACTAGCAATGCGGAGCTAGCCATCAATATTGCCAATCGCCTGGAAGCTGGCCAAGTCGCTATCAACGGCATCGTCAAAACTGACTCACGTTTACCCAGCGGCGGTATAAAAGGATCTGGCTATGGCCGCGAACTCGGGCCACATGGCATTCGGGAGTTTGTGAATAGCAAACAGATTTGGGTGAAGTGACATTCCTAAGCTAGCACTGAGGGTTAACTGAGTGCTAGCAGTTTCTTATGGCGACTGCTCACTCTTTTAAGTTCAAACATCTTAGAAATAATTTACACCAACACTTGCCGGGTATTCGCTATGTAGTGATGAACCTGACGCTCAATTTTAGAATCAATCATGGTCTCTGGGCGACGATCATTTGGGCAGGGCATGCGCGGGGTGGTACCAAACAATCTGCAAATTAAAGGACGCTCCCCGTAGACTGTGCAACCTTTTGGACCCAAATGTACACAGCTAAAGTCATTTAGAGCGGCATCATGTTCGGCGTCAGTTTTCTCCGGTAGACGCGACATTTCTTCCGAAGAGGTCGTTACCGGACCGCAACAATCGTGACAACCCGGCACACATTCGAAGGATGGAATTTGCTCGCGTAAACGCGCGATGATATCTCGATTATTGTAAACGCTATCCACTTTTTGTAATGCTCTCTTTATTATTTGTCTAAGGCTGAAGCTAGTTTATCAGTTTTAGCTTGATCACTGCCGTGCCTTAAAATATCAATATTCTGCACATTCTTGCCAGCATGGCCTCACACTGATCATTACAGCTCTCATCACCTAAGGAGATCACTCCGATAATGGCTGCTCAGCCTAATAATTCTTTACCGATACTAAGGTCCAAAATGGTCAATATCTGCCCAAACAGGCGTGCGCCCTCTTGTCGCCAGCAGAACAGACTTATTTATCGTGGCGCGCAGTGGGGCTAGCTTACTAAATGGTAATCCCTAAGAATTGATTACAAAGCTGCGCAATGAAATACTCTGCCACCTATAAAGATAACAGCAGCAAACCAAATAGAGAGCAGCCCCATGGAATTACCTGAGCCCGTCAACATCACTACTCTGCCTGAAACCCCTCTGGAATCTGGCCATCTTAATCACAATGACTTTCCCTGGGTTGATCAGGGCTGGGGTATTGAAGCCAAAATATTACAGGTCTGCGATGTCACTGGCAGCTGGATTATTATGAACCGTTTTGCGCCCGGCACGCAGCTGCCAACCCATCGTCATAGCGGTGTCGTAAAAGCCTATACCCTGCAGGGCAAATGGGGTTATTTGGAAAGTGATTTCACCGCCACCGCGGGCTCAATCATCATGGAACCTGCCAACACCGCCCATACGCTAAAAGTAGCTGATGACGCAGGCGAGCCGACTGTTGTCTTCTTCACCATTGAAGGCAGCCTAGTGAACTACACCGAAGACGGCACCATTTGGGGCATTTCCGATGGCCATACTCAACTGGCAGAGTATATCCGTTTGGGTAAAGAACAGGGCCACGACATTTCGGCCGAGAGCATTCTTTAAAATACTCGCACCCTTTATCCACAGCCTAGTTGAAACACTATTATGAATGCCAAAACCCTAGAAAACCTGGATATTTACGACCCCGACAATTATGTCGACGCCGTGCCATTAGCAGACTTTAAAACGCTGCGTGATAAGGCGCCGGTTTACTGGCACTCGCATCCCGATGGCGGTGGCTACTGGGTAATAAGCCGGCATCAAGATGTGATGAAGGTGTCCCGTGATAATAAGACCTTCTCCGCAGAGCGTGGCTTCGTGTTGGTAGATGATCTGCCCCCAGAGATTTTAGAGCAGGTTAAAGGCCAGCTACTAGGTATGGACCCACCAAAGCACGGACCTCTTCGGCGCTCGGTGATCACTCGTTTCACCTCAAAAATGTTGGCCGAGTTAGAGCCTAAAGTGCGTGACATCACTCGCACTATTTTACTGGCAGCACTTAAAAAGCCCGAATGTAACTTTGTCTACGATGTGGCGGGAGAACTACCGACGTCGGTTATTGGGTCGATGATGGGCGTACCGCAAGATATGTGGCACCAGTTGCGGGAGTGGTCAGATATGCAGACGTCTGCCAGTGACCCAGATATTGGCGGCACCCCAGAAGAGGTGCAAGCGGCCTCAATAGAAATGGGAACATACGGTTATCTGTTAGCTGCCGAACGCAAAGATAAGGGTGGCGATGATCTGATCTCCCTATTAGTGAATGTGGAAGTCGATGGCCATCAGGTTTCCGAAATGGAGTTTGCCTCACTCTTTGTGCAGATTACCGTAGCCGGCAATGAAACAACCCGCGCCTTAATCTCCGGCGGCATGTACGAACTAATACAGCGTCCTGAGCTTTATCGCGAATTGGAAGCAAAGCACCTAGACAAGCCTGAGTTAATGAAGAGCGCCATCGAAGAAATGCTGCGCTGGACCTGTCCCCTGCATTACTTCCGTCGCACTGCCACCTGCGATACTGAAATTGGTGGGCAGCAGATCAAAGAAAATGACAAAGTAGTCATGCTCTATAGCTCTGCTAACTTTGATGATACCGTCTTTGAGAACCCACAAGTCTTCGATATTCATCGCTCACACAATCCGCATATGGCCTTTGGTCACGGCATTCATTTATGCCTAGGGGCCAATCTGGCTCGTATGGAAACGCGTATATTCTTTGAAGAATTCTTTAAACTATTTTCAGGGGTTGAGTTAACAGGAAAAGCCGTGAGGATTCGCTCCAATATGGCAAATGGCTTTAAAGAAATGCCAGTAAAGCTATACCCTCGTTAGCGAGCAAGGCAGTAATAGCTGATAGGATGCGAACATTCCGGTTCGCACTCGCTCGCCCTCCCGCACTCTTCTCTTACGTTGAGAACAGAATCGCTATACAGAAAAATGGAAGCCATCAGCAACGGTTGCTCGCGATGCGCCTTACATACAGCTACCATAAACTTTTTTAAGCGACATCACTGCCATGCGCACACTGATACTTCTCCCCCTTATTCTGCTACTACTGACAGCTTGCAGTAGTGCTAGCTTTGTCTACAAGCGCGCTGACTGGTTTATCAATTGGGCAGTAGATGACTATGTTTCCTTTGATCGCGAGCAACAAACTCTATTCGATGCGGCCCTAGACGATTGGCTTGACTGGCATTGTAGTGCAGAGCTACCTCGCTACGGCGAGTATTTGCGAAATTTATCTACCGCACTTTCTAAAGACGAGCTGCGTATAAACGACGCCTCCTTACTGGGCTTTGCTGACCGTGCAAGCGAGGCTTGGATCGCCTCACTTTCACGGGCATTAATCGACGCGTCGGGAATACTTGAAAGCCTGAGCGACGAACAGCTAGCGCAATTTATAGAGGAACTCGATAGCAGGAATAAGCAGTTCCAAAAAGAGTATGTTGCACTGAATGCCACAGAGCTCGAAAAACTGCGCGTGGAGCGTGTCCGCGACGCCATGAAACGCTGGGCTGGCAGCATCGACGATGGGCAGCAACAGCTAGCCCTAGAGTGGGCGCGCAGCAGCGATAACATTTACGGTTTGATCTTTAATCGGCGCTTACACTGGCGAGATCGGCTGCAGGAGATATTTTCAAAACGGCCCTACGATAATTTTAAGGCCGATTTAACCGAGCTGTTTTTACGTCCGGAATTACTGTTGACTAACGACGAGCGCGGTCGGCTTGTGGCCAGCCAGCAATCTGCGCGGGGACTTCTACAAGCCCTAGACCGCTCATTGAGCAAGCGTCAGCGCGAGCATTTACTAGCTGAACTCGATGAAATCAAAGACGATATTACACACTTAATTACCAGCGACTGTGGGTCCGCACAGCAAGTAAACCCCACTCCGCAGTAGCGATGTTAGGAGCCACCAAAACTGCCGTTACAGTTGTCGCCCACGGTTCATCCCCCGCTTTTGGGATGCGGTAATGCTTATCACTGCGCGTTTGCAGCGCGGGCCAAAGTAAGAGGCTCAATCACTATTAATTCACAAGCCAAAGCGGTGGTTTATTTGCCTGAGTGAAATGTTAGTATCACCCTCACCTCCTTAAGCGATATCAGCAATGAATATAAAAATTAACGGCACTGTTGCACCGGGCTATGAGTCGGTCAAGAAGCTATACCAACACAATATGAACACCCTAACTGAGCGCAACACACAGCTGTGTATCTATGTCGGCGAGGAGTGTGTGGTTGACCTGTGGGCATCAGCCATAGACGATGCAACATTCTCTGCAGATTCACTCATCAATATCTGGAGCAGCGGAAAAAGCCTAGAGCCTATTCTGCTCGGCATGTTGATTGATCGCGGATTGCTAGATCTGAATAAGCGTATAAGCGACTACTGGCCCGAATTCAGTGCCTACGGCAAGGGCGATCTTACGGTTGCAGATTTGATGCGCCATGAAGCAGGTCTGCCCGTGTTTGATCAAACCATCAAACCGACTGAGCTGCAGACTAGCGCCATCAAGCAGAATGCCATCGGCGCCATCATCGAGCGCCAAAGGCCTAAATTTCGAGAAGGTAGTAATAATCAGCGTGAATACCACGCGCTAACACGTGGCTGGGTCGCCAATGAGGTATTCCGGCGGCTGGAACCTAGCGGCCGCACAATGGGCGAATTTCTGCGACAGGAGATCAGTACCCCCTTTAATGCAGATGTCTATATAGGCCTGCAAGAAACCGAACTGCAGCGCGTTAGCAATGTAAAAGTACTCAGCTTCAAATATCAGTTCTTACAAGGTCTTATCCCACGGATTTTCGGCCGTAAAATGGAACTTAATCTACTGCAAATTATTACTAAAATTTTCCACCTATTTTCAAGCCTGAGAAACTCCACCGCCCGGGGTGCACCGGAAGCCATTACTGGCATGAATAATCTACACACTATTAATTCACCGCTGGTATCAAACGGCGAAACACCGTCGGCAGGTTCTAAGGGCTCGGCACGCGGCTTAGCAAAACTGGCAGCAGTCATGGCCAATGGTGGCAGTCTCAAGGGACAGCAACTTATGGGCGACTCGGCCCATGCAGCGCTGCACGCTGCAGCTATCGGCCGCAATATGCTGGGAATGAATGTCGCTTTTACACAGGGCGGCCTGGCAGAGTTTGCACAACAAGGCCAAGAAGGTAGCGCATTCGACAACGGCTTAAACCAAGGCCGCGAAGGCTTTTATGGCTGGATGGGGCTAGGCGGATCTATCTTTCAATGGCACCCGCAACACCGAATCGGCTTTGGCTATGTACCCACATCCTTGAACATCCTCGACTTAGTTAATGCGCGCGGCAAAGCCTACCAAATCGAAGTTGTGCGCTGCCTAAAAAACCTAGGCTAAGCGTTGTCTTTAACTGCTTGCTAGGTCAGTTAGCGACTACCAAGCTTAGGGAGGCCTTAACTCACTGACTTAGCAGAGATCAAATTTTGAAGTAAGAAAAGAAGATTCCAGCCCAGACTTTAAAAAAATTAGCCCCGCTCAACCAGGTCCGTTTTCGTGCGGAGATAATCGAAACACCAACCTAAACAGCGCTTTTGGCGCTCATTTGAGCAATATTTTATAGCCGAGCTCAGCATCCGCTATTGAAAGCCCTCAAGTTCAAACTCCATGGGAATGCAAATCTCAACATTGACATTCGCCCCACTTAATATACTGTATATACATACAGCAATTTCCTGCTGACGTATTTTTAGCGGCAATATGAAAACTCACTCCCTTGACCAATTACTCGATGAGCGCAAGCTCTGGCGAGGCCAGCAACTCCGCCCTAGGCTGGCGGCCGGTGATCGCCTCTGCACTGGGTTTAGAGCCTTAGATGCGGCCCTACACATTGGTGGCTGGCCGCGTAGCGGCTCTACCGAGTTGCTGGGTGATTATGGTATTGGCGAGTTGTGGCTGCTTATGCCCGCCTTGCGTGAGCGCCTTGAAGATCGAGCCATGGCGTGGCTAAACCCGCCGTTTTTACCTTATACCCCAGCCTTAGCTGAACAGGGACTAGCTGTAAATAGGCAGCTACTAGTGAGACCCAAAACCTTGAGCGACCAACTGTGGGCGGCTGAAGAGTTACTTCGCAGTGGCGCCTATGCCGCTGTATTGAGCTGGTTTAGCGGCGCGGATCTCAATGATGGACAGCTGCGACGTCTGCATATTGCTGCGCTGGAGGGGCAATGCTGGCATATCAATTTTCGCCCCTCCGCCTTTGCACAACAAATATCTCCCGCGCCGCTACGGCTACAGTTAGCTGCAGCAAACCAAGCTCTGCAAATTAATGTGATTAAGCAGCAGGGGGGCCATGCCGGACAACAGCTGCAATTAGTGCGCCCGCCCGCACTGTTTTTACAGCAAAGCGCCGCCGCCAGCTGGCCGGTATATAACACTGCACCCACTCCGCCATCCCAGCGCCAAGCCCTGCGTAAAATTAGCCTCTTAAGCAAAACTGGCAAGGCCGCTATATTCGCCGCCCCACAGCAAGACGAAGTAACAAAGCTCGCCACCACTGGCAGCAAAGAGCAGTCGCGCTAATGCTGTGGTTATGCCTGAGGCTACCAGAGCTGCCATTAGACGCCATCAGCGAGAGCCGCTCAGCAGGTATGTTGGCACTAACAAATAATAATACCATCGAGATGGTGAATAGCGCGGCGCAACAAGCGGGTGTCGCAGCGGGCATGTCAGTCACTACCGCCATCAGTTTATGCAGCGCCCTAGAACTTCGCCCCCGCGACCTGAAGCGTGAGCAACAGCATTTAGAAAATATTGCACTCTGGGCATATCGCTTTAGCGGAGACGTCTGTCTTTGCCCGCCCAATGCGGTGTTGTTGGAGCTGGGCGCCTCACTGCGCTTATTTAACAATTTGGCGCGGCTATATCGTAAATTTATTAGCGCCTTTCGCCTCCGTGGACTTACCGTAAAGCTGGGTATTGCCCCTACACCACTGGCCGCCGAGTTACTCAGCTATCAAAACCTAAGCCCGGCAAGTTTAGTGAATGGCGCCGGCCAATTGCATCAAGACGCATTACAAAAGGCCCTGAGCGCGCTGCCCATTGGCTTATTAGCACTGCCCCCCAAGACCCTGAGCACATTACAGGAAATGGGCTTACACACCTTGGGTAATATTCAAGCCCTGCCCCGCGCCGCGCTTGAACGCCGCTTCGGCAAGGACATTGCCAAGCTGCTCGCTAAACTAGAGGGCAAACAGGCAGATATTCGGCCTAAGTTTATTCCCCCCGAGACGTTCGCCGCCCAGCGTCATTTTGACGGTGGCCTGAATAACAAGCAGCAATTACGCTTTCCGGTCTCAGCGCTACTCAGCGAACTGGAGCACTACCTGCGTTTGCGACAGTGTGTGAACCGCGATTTAAAGTGGCAGTTTCATTATTTAAACGGCAGCAAAGAGCCATGGTCATTGGCACTAAGCCATCACCACTTTGACCGTCGCAGTCTGATAGAACTGGTGATGCTGCGTTTAGAGCAACTCAGCTTAAAAGGTTCGGTAGAAACACTGAGCCTACACTGCGAGCAATTTATTCATAACGAACTGCAAAGTGAGCAATTGTTCGAGACCGCCAACAACAGCCAGCAACAGCAAAAGACGGCCCAAGTATTAGATAAACTCCGCCTGAGATTAGGCCCACACCGTTGTCATCAATTCAATTTGCAAGACGCCCACCTCCCCGAGCTGAATTGGGTGCTTCGCGATGCGCATACCGCCAGCCACAGCAAACTAAAAGTGGTAGCAGCGGCGCCATCAGCAGCAAGCGAATATAAACCGCTGCTTAGACCAAACTGGCTTTGCCAACCGCCCAAGGCGATTAGCGAAACCGGCGAGGGTTTATTTTGGCAGGGTGAATTGCATTTATTGCAAGGTCCGGAACGCTTTGATGGGCAGTGGTGGCAGCAGCGCCAAACCCGAGATTATTATATTGCTCGCCATCAAAACGGCGCGCTGTGCTGGGTTTTTAAAGACTGCCTGAAGCGCCAGTGGTATTTACACGGTTTTTTTGGGTAGCGCCATGCATAGTAAAAAAGCCGAGACGCAAGCTGCGCCAAGCTCTTATGCCGAGCTTCACTGCCTGAGTAATTTCAGTTTCCTGCGCGGTGCCTCTCACCCCCAAGAACTCGTTAGCAAGGCCGCCGAGCTTGGCTATCAGGCTATCGCCATTACCGATGAATGTTCTCTATCAGGTATTGTGCGTGCCTATCGCGCCAGTGAAGAACATGGGATTAAATTAATTTGTGGCGCCGAGTTTATTCTCGACGAGGGAATTCATCTGGTCTTAATTGCTCCGGTGCGGCTTGCCTATACCGAGCTGTGCTCGCTAATTAGTCGCGCCCGCCTGCACAGTAGCAAAGGCAGTTACCAGCTGAACTTAGGAGATTTACGGCGTTATAGTCAGCACTGTTTCGCCATTTGGCTCAACCCCGACGGCAGAGAGCACTATGCTAATGAACTAAAGGAATATTTCGGTGATCGACTCTGGCTGGGCATCAGCTTTCACGGTCAGCAGCAAGCCGAGCCCTACTATTTTAAGCGCTATCAACTCGCTCGCGAGCACGGGATTCCCATGGTGGCCTGTGGCAATGTGCATATGCATTGCCGCCAGCGCAAGCCCTTGCAAGATGTGCTCAGCGCCATTCGTCTGAACACATCGGTGCAGAAACTTGGCAGTCAAGTACAGGCTAATAGCGAGCGTTATCTTAAAAAGCGGGAGCTCCTACAGCGAGACTATCCCGCAGACTTACTCAGCGAGAGTGTCGCTATTGCCGAGCGCTGCACGTTTACTTTAAAAGAGCTGCGTTACCAGTACCCCAATGAAGTGGTGCCCAATAATAAAAACGCCGGTGAATTTCTTCGCGAAATCACCTTGCATGGCGCGCAACAGCGCTGGCCCAAAGGCGTACCCGAGCTGGTTAAAAGTCTGCTGGAAAAAGAACTCGCCTTAATAGCCGAGCTACAATACGAGCATTATTTTTTAACGGTTTACGATATTGTTCAGTTTGCCCGCAACCAAGGTATTCTCTGCCAAGGCAGAGGCTCAGCGGCTAATTCGGCGGTATGTTACTGCCTGTCTATTACTGAGGTTGACCCGTCGCGAGGGCAGTTATTATTTGAGCGTTTCATTTCTAGAGAGCGCGACGAGCCACCCGATATCGACGTTGATTTTGAACACGAGCGCCGCGAAGAAGTTATTCAATATATTTATAAAAAATACGGCCGGCAGCACGCCGCACTCGCCGCCACCATTATCAGCTATCGACGCCGCAGCGCGGTTCGCGATGTGGGTAAAGCCCTTGGTCTAGACGATTACTTGCTGCAAAAATTATCGCGCAATATGGCCTGGTGGGACGATAAAAGCACTTTTATTCAACGCTTACAAGAAACCCAGTTCGATACCGACAGCATTCCCATTCAGCAATTTATGGCTTTGCTTAATGAGATTCTGGGCTTTCCCCGCCATTTGTCGCAACACGTGGGCGGTTTTGTTATTACCCGCGACCCCCTCGCCAGTTTGGTGCCCATAGAAAACGCCGCCATGCCTGAGCGGACTATTATCCAGTGGGACAAAGAAGACTTAGAAGCACTGGGAATGATGAAAATTGATGTATTAGCCCTAGGTATGCTCAGCTCGCTGCGCAAAAGCCTTGGCTATATCAGCGCAGCTGGCGCTAAGGTTTATCAACTCAGTGATATTCCTGCGGAAGACCCCGCCACCTATCAAATGTTATGTACCGCCGACAGTGTGGGGGTATTTCAAATTGAATCCCGCGCCCAAATGACCATGTTGCCGCGCCTACAGCCCCGCACGTTCTATGATCTGGTTATTCAAATTGCCATTGTGCGACCCGGACCGATTCAAGGCGGCATGGTGCATCCGTTTTTACAACGTCGGCAGGGTTTAGAAAAAGCCGAGTATGAAAATGACGCCATCGCCAGGGTATTAAAACGCACATTGGGGGTGCCGGTATTTCAAGAGCAGGTAATACAGTTGGCAATGGTCGCTGCGGGCTTCAGCGGCGGCGAGGCGGATCAATTGCGACGGGCTATGACCAGCTGGGGCAAGAACGGCGACTTAATAAAATTCCGCGACAAACTTGTCAACGGCATGCGCGAACGCGGCTATAGCGAAGATTTTGCCGAGCGGCTATTTAACCAAATGAAAGGGTTTGGCGCCTATGGTTTTCCAGAGTCCCACTCCGCCAGTTTTGCCTTACTTGCCTACGCCTCTGCGTGGCTCAAATGTCACTACCCCGCCGCGTTTTACTGTGGCCTATTGAACAGTCAGCCGATGGGATTTTATGCGCCCTCGCAATTGATACAAGACGCCCGTCGTCACGACATTGAGGTGCGCGCCATCTGCATTAATCATAGTGAGTGGGACCATTGTCTTGAAGGCGACCCCAGCGCGCCCGCACTGCGTCTGGGCCTGCGTTTAATTAAGGGCTTTACGCAGCGCATTGCGGCGCAACTCTGCCAGGTGCGGCAAGATGCGCTATTCCATAGTATGGACGATTTCTGTACTCGGCTAAGCATCGCCAAACAGTACCGGCAGCAACTGGTACAGGCCGATGCCTTTCACTGTTTTAATATGCACCGCTATCAAAGCCTGTGGGAAATTAGCGCTTGGCAGGCCCCTGCGCCCTTGGGCAATTTACAGCCAACACCGGACACCATACAACTAACACCACCTGTCGAAACTGAAGAGGTTCTCAGTGATTATCGCCATACTGGCCTCTCCCTGCGGCGCCATCCTATGGCCTTGCTACGCACTCACAAGGTCTTTAAGAATTGTGCAACAGCGCAAGATTTAAGCACTATTAACGACGGCAAATTTATACGTATTGGCGGCTTGGTCAGCTGCCGACAACGACCGGGTACAGCCTCTGGAGTGATGTTTATGACCTTGGAAGATGAAACCGGCAACAGTAATATTATTGTCTGGCCAGCAGTGCAAGAACGCTGTCAAAAAGCGGTCTTACAAGGCCGTATTTTAATGGTTAAGGGCTGCCTGCAAAAATCAGCAAACGGCTACGCCACACCAGTAATTCATGTGGTGGCCTTCAGTATTGAAAGCTGCGACCATCTTATGAATATCAAGAACTCATCCCATGATTTTCATTAATGCCTGCAGTGTCATATGCAGCGCAGGCAAGGGAAATGATTTCTAAAGGTGTTTCTAAAGCTCTGCTGAGCGCTGCATTAAACGATAATAGATACGCACTGAATCCATAAAACTTTCCACAGATACCCGCTCATTAGTGCCGTGCATACCGGCCAATTCTTCGGGCCCAACTTCTAAGCCCAAAAAGCGGTAGCTCGCATCTGCAATCGCTTCAAAATGACGCGCGTCAGTTGCGCCAACCACCAAACGCGGCGCCACTGCAGTATCTGGTCGCACTTCTCGAATGATCTCGCTCAACACTTGGTATCCCCCTGAACCCACAGGCGCAACCTTGGAAGGATTATTGGCAAAATCACTATACGGCGATACCACTACGTGGGGGTCATCAATAACACGATTTACATAGGCGATAACCGACTCAACCGTATCCCCCGGTAAAATTCTGAAATTAACCACGGCAGTAGCGCTCAGCGGTAAGACATTGTCTTTTACACTCGCGCTCATCATGGTCGCAGCCGTCGTAGTGCGGATACCCGCATTGGCTGCCGGAATACTCGACATCATACTTTCCGCCAAAGGCCCCAATAGCCAAAGGTTGGCAAACACCAGGCGCTGGATAAACGGCACCTTTGAACCCAAAGCCTCCAAGGTGTCGCGGGTAAAACTAAGATCAGCGGGAAAGGGATTATTCTCCAAGCGAGTGATTGCTCTAGCAACGACGCCCAAGGCGGTATGACTGGGCGGCATAGAGGCGTGGCCACCGTCGCCTTTCGCGCTTATATTTAAACTCACATAACCCTTTTCTGCAGGGCCGATTAATGCAACACGGCCCTTAATACCGGGGATTAAGTCTTTGGTGACAAAGCCGCCCTCGTCCAATAAAAAGCCCAGCCGCACATTTCTTAGCGCCAGTGCCTTGGCGATAGCTTTGGCACCTTCGCCGCCAACTTCTTCGTCATGTCCAAAGGCGAAATAGATGGTTCGCTTAGGCACAAAACCTTCAAAGAGCAAGCGTTCAGCAGACTCCAAAATACTAATTAAACTTCCCTTATCATCAAGGACGCCGCGCCCCCAAATAAAGCCATCACTCACCACCCCGGCAAAGGGCGGATAACGCCATGATGACTCACTACCTGGAATCACCGGCACAACGTCTTGGTGCGCTAAAAACATTACCGGAGATTGGTTGCCAGATCCGTCCCAGCGCAATAACAGCGAATCCTCTGCCAGTATTTCTACCTCTAGTTCATTAAACACCCGCGGATAACGCGCGGCCAAATATTGCCGAAAATCAGCAAAGGCCTGTGCATTAACTGGCCGGCCGTCGCCCTCTGAGATGGTCGGTATCTGTATCGCGCCGACCAGACTTTCAAGCGGCCTGTCCTCTTCCCAGGCGATGGGCTCGATACCCTGCACCTCGACCGCATCTACCCCAAACATTAGGCCGCGAACCAAGACAAACGCAATTAAAGCAAGAAAGGCGATAGCTAATAACTTTTTCATCCATCAATCTCTTATTGAAAACGGTAGTTCACTTCAACACCAAACTGCCTTGGTGAGCCTGGCACTCGGTTAGCCACTCCTATCACGCTAGTGACGGCAATACCGCCAACAAAGTAGGAGCTATCTTTAAGATTATTAATATAAGCAGCAACACTAAGTTGATCGCTCACATCCCACAACATACGCGCATTATAGATCTCGTATTGACCGATATTCGAACTCTCGTACTCGCCGCTGAGATAATCGGTACCGATGAAAATCTCATCGGAATAATAATACTGGAGACTGGGCACAACGCGACCCACAGGACTTTCCCAATCGTATTGAACCACCATACCTCTGACATTTTGCGGCACTTGTGGAAAGGCTTCGCCGCTTCTGTCAACAATAGCGAAGCCATCGGCGGTGTTGGTTCCCAAATCGTACTCAATAAAATCACCGTCGGTATAACCGGCATTGGCGTTAATCGTCCAGTTACCCAGCAAGGCCGTCAACTCGACTTCAAAACCATCGACCACAGCTTCACCGGCATTACCGGTAAACTGAACCACTTCGGTATTGGTATTGCCGCGCTCATACAGGGCGACCTGTAAGTCGGTGTAATCAAGCTGATACACCGCCACATTAAATCGCAAGCGCTGATCAAGAGCATCTATTTTGACACCCAGCTCGGTGTTGCGGACTTGCTCGGGATCAAACTGCTGAAGCTCTGATCCGGTTTGGGTGGAACGCACATCAAGTCCTCCCGATTTAAAGCCATCACTCACTGTAAAGTATGCAATTAGGCTATCAAAATTAAGCGTATTCGCCAGTGACTCAGGTGCAATAAAATTGGCCGTAAACAGCGGCGTGAATTCTGAAAAAGTGGTGCCGCCGGTAATTAAAGGCAAGAACATCAACGGAACCTCAGGCGCCTGATAAGCAAAATACTGCTCCCTACTAATTGGACTATAAATACCATCCATTGCATGTGCCACTGGCAACAGGATAGCCGGATTAGTGCCAATTTGAGCATTTAGGCGATTTGCATATTCGTCATAATCTGGCACCACCATGGTGTGAACAGCTTGCCGTTCTTCCTCGGTATATCGCACACCCAACGTCAATTGTAACCAGTCATACACGTCCCACGACGCCTGCGCAAAGATAGCGCGGGTTTCATTTTGGTAATCTGCTAGGGACGCAGTATTAGCCTGCACCGGTAGTAAGAATGCTGGCGGAACTGCCACCGGCACGTCAACTGCAGCATCACCTGGTATACCCACCAGACCGTTGTCACCCACGTCCGTCCCGTCCAGCGTATTGTTCAGTTCTTCGCGGGCATAAAAGACCCCGAAGGTGAGCTTAAGCGTGTCGTCTAATAAGCTACCGTTAAATTTCAACTCTTGGGTGAACTGATTTCGATCAGAGCTTGGTGCAGTCAAACCGCCACCCTTAAAGACGGCATTACCAGCATTAGAACCCACCGACACGCTCTCAACTGAGGAGCCGTCAGAGTCACCACTTATGCGAATATTATCTTGAAGAGCAAAACTGCTGATACTTTCCATCTCCAGGCCGAACAACGGCATCCGCAGCGTGAGCGCGTACATCTGATTATCGATCGCGTAAACCGCATCTTCATCGTTTTGACTGACTTTAAAGCTATCGGCCAGCGCCGCACTGGTATCACAGGCTTCCTTTAAATTATCCCCGCCACTGCCTCTGTAAACGCCTTGGGTTAATATTGCATCGCTATTTTGGAAAGCGCAACTATAGGGCGTGCCGCGCTCATCTATACGGCTCATAAAACTAAAAAAGTCTAATTCAAGGGTGTCGGTGGGATACCAAATAGTACGCTGCGACACAGCTAATCTATCTTCGTCGAATAAATTATGGCTGGAGTTAATATTATCGATATAGCCGTCGCTACGTTTAGAGTTCAGGACCAGGCGGCTACTAATGGTGTCATTAGCCCACGGGATATTTGCCGTTAATTTGCCATCTTTACGGCCGTAACTTCCAGCGCTAACACGCACCTCAACTTCCGTTGCATCTGAACTCGGTCGCTTTGAGTCAACCAGTAAGGCGCCACCGATATTATTCTTTCCGAATAAGGTACCCTGCGGCCCCCGCAAAACTTGGATATTCGCGACATCAACGGCATCTAATAACTGCGCATCAGAACGCGGTATATACACTCCGTTTAAATACACGCCAACACCAGGATCTAAAACAGGATTACCCGAACGCTGGCCAATACCGCGAATGAAGATGGCAGGTGCTTTATAATTGGTTTGCGAAAACTGTAAACTTGGACTGAGGGTTTCAACGTCTGCAATAGAAGTCACCCCCATTGCATCGAGATAGTCCGAACTTAAGGCCGTAATCGCCAGCGGTGTCTCCTGCAAGCCCTCTTCTCGACGCCGGGCGGTGACCACAACCTCTTCTAAAACCGCTCTGGTATTACTATTCGACTCCTCTGCCACAACCAATGGGACAGACAAAAATGCTGACAAGAGAGACGCACTGCAATAGAAGCGGCGAGTATTTAAGCTCATAAACTTTCCCCATAACACATTGTTTATTTCTATACTCACGCCATCCTATCGCGTTATAGCGAATTAACAAAAGATGTTTAAAATTCAACGTGTTGATTCACACATAATTTGGCCGCCTGTTCACCCATGATATAGCCGAATTGTCAGGTAGATATTTTGTGCAAATCCTCTCCCAACCCTTCGTCGACGGTAAGAAGGGGCTGGCTTCTTAATTGAAATTGATTATTAGTTTGATAGCCAATAGAAAGATCACCCAATGGCAATCATTATCGCCCGGTGTGCAAAGCAGCTCCCGACCAGGAACAGCAAAGCCGATATATAACTTTGCCAAAAGCCAAAGTGAAGCCAATCAGCCAGTAAAAACGGTAGGGATAAGAAATATGGAATCGGCACGCCAAAAAGAATACTTTTGGCAAAGGTAATGCTGGCCTGTGGATCTTTGTGTTCTATGTACGAAAAAAACAAAGCCAAAATAGAAGCCAATGGTAGTGCAACAATAAACCTCGCCAACACCGGCTTCTTATCAGATAGCCACGACGCATGGCCCATTACCAATACTGCAAGAAGCTGCTTTGCGGCAAAGATATAGGCTCACCGTTAATTTACGCCTTTAAACTTACCGTTGGTATTGGCATCATACACTTCACCTTCGGTCGACATCAGGATATAAAATACGCGCTCATCGCTAGGGTTTATAACTTTTACAATATAGTAGCCATCGCCACTTTGAAAAATTGTCGCGGCCTGATTACCGATATTTGCCCAGCTTTCAGACACCTTGCCAAAGCCCAGTTGTGGGTCGACGCTGGCAAAACCTTGGGTAATTTGCGTTGCTATCATCAATGCCTTCTGTTCAGTAATTGGCGCATGACCGCTACCATGAGCGCTTAGATTTGAGCTTATAAACAAGCTTGCGAGAAAACACAGAGTAATTCGGTGTTTCATTTTTTCACCTTTATTTAGTGGCTGTGGTAAGCACCATCACCGTGCTCATGAGATGCTTGGTCCTGCAGCGAAGGCTGAGGAGTAATAATACGCCGTGGATAACGATCAAGAATATTTGATTTCGCTTCCATATCTTCATGGATATGCGAGTGGTCATCCCTATTAATCGGAAAATTATCGGCAAGTACGGTGTGCTGATAACCATGCAATTGATGCAGGAAAAGCAAGCCACCAACGATAACCAGCAGTGTATTAGCGATCATGCTAAAGCGTTTGAATGAGGCCGTTTTTCGCCACCCTGTGAGCAACACTAGCATTGCGGTAAGTGCTGCGATTTGACCAACTTCGACACCGACGTTGAAAGCGAGTATTTTCATAACGATACTGCCGTCCCCCATAGGCAGTTGCTGCAGCCGAGTAGACAGGCCAAAACCGTGAATCAAGCCAAAGCCAAACACCATCCACATTAGATTGGGTGACGCCACACCAAGATAACGTTTGAAGCCATCCAGATTTTCGAAGCCCTTGTAACAAACGGTGAGCGCGATAATGGCATCAATCAGGAAGTAATTTGCCTGTACTGAATAAAGCGTGGCAAACACCAGCGTTATCGAGTGACCCAAGGTGAACGCCGTGATGAACCTGACAATATCGACAAAGCGGCTGAGAAAGAAGATAACACCAAACAAGAAGAGTAAATGGTCATAGCCCGTAAGCATATGACCTGCACCCAACAATATGTAATCTGGCAGACCAGCCTCAATTGCACGCTGTTTATCTGCCTCAGACATGCCGTGGGCGAGCACATTTAAACTACTGAGGATCATCACCGATACTGCAGCCATGAGGGCGTAAGAACGGCCTGTAAACAATATTTTTTTCACATTATGCTCCTTTATCGGCGCGGTACAGCATTCGGTACAAAGACGGCAACACAAATAAGGTAAGTAATGTCGACGAGATAATGCCGCCAATCACCACGGTAGCTAAGGGCCGTTGCACCTCGGAACCTATCCCCGTGTTTAATGCCATTGGAACAAAGCCCAAAGACGCGACCAGCGCAGTGGTAATGACCGGCCGTAACCGCGTCAGCGCGCCTTCGATAATCGCAGGCTCTAGACCTAAACCGTCACGACGCAATTCCCGAATAAACGACACCATCACCAAACCGTTTAAAACAGCGATACCTGATAAGGCGATAAAACCCACTGCTGCGGATATGGAAAATGGTATATCTCTAAATACCAACGCCAATATCCCACCAGTAAGTGCGAGAGGAACACCGCTGAATATAATCATCGCATCTTTTAGCGAACCAAGGGCCAGCAATAAGAGACCGACAATCATGATTAAGGTCACTGGAACAACGACGGCCAGTCGCTGCGACGCGGATTGCAAGGTTTCATAGGTGCCTCCGTATTCAACCCAATAGCCTGCAGGTAGTATCACCTGTGACTCAATCGTTTCCTTCACGTCACTGACGAAGCTACCGAGATCGCGGCCACGAACGTTCGCTGTCACAAAAACACGGCGCTTGCCATTTTCGCGGTTAATCTGGTTGAGTCCCGTCGTCAGCACAATATCCACCAATTCTTTCAGCGGTACATAACCTCCAGCAGAAACTTGGATGGGAAGCGAGCCCAACTGGTCAATATCACTGCGTCGATCTTCAGGTAGGCGCACAACAATCTCTGCGCGACGATCACCCTCGTAGAAAAATCCCGCACCCTGGCCACCCATTGCTGTGGCAACTTGATCTTGAAGGGCGTTAAGCTCAACGCCGTATTGACCCAAGGCAAACTGTTTGGGCTTGAGTGTTAGCATGGATAAGCCTGTGGTCTGCTCCATCTGGATATCAACAATGCCATCTACGGAGGCGATTACACTTTGAATTTCACCACCAAGGATATCAAGCTGAGACAAATCATCGCCAAATATTTTAATAGCTAATTCGGCACGCACTCCTGACAACAGCTCATTAAAGCGCATCTGTATCGGCTGGAGAAATTCATAGCGATTGCCCGGCACGGGTTCCACCAACGCCGCCAGTTCTTCCACAATCTGGCTTTTAGGCTTACTCGGATCAGGCCACTGATCGCGCGGTTTTAGGATAATAAAATTATCTGCCACGCTCGGTGGAACTGCATCAGTCGCGACATCAGCGGTGCCGATTTTGGCAAATACTCGCTCCACTTCAGGCATTTTTTTAATTGTGGCTTCCAAGGTTTCCTGTAAGGCCACCGCCTGACTTAGGGAGGTACCCGGAATTCTGAGCGCGTGCATTGCAATATCGCCCTCATCGAGGTTTGGTACAAACTCACTACCCAAGCGACTAGCCAAGGCCGCACAAACAAGAAGTAATACCAGCGCTGCTCCAACGACCACGCCACGCATGGCGATCGCTTTGCGCAACAGTCGACCGTAAAAATCTTTTGTTACATTAAATGCGCGATTCTCTTTTTCAACTACTGGGCCCTTAAACATTATGGCGATTGCCGCTGGCACAAAGGTTATAGACAGTAGCATTGCGGCACTGAGGGCGATGACCACCGTCATGGCCATAGGGTGAAACATTTTGCCTTCTACGCCCGTTAAGGAGAAGATCGGCAAATACACCGCGGTAATAATAAACACCCCAAACAACGCTGGACGGATTACCTCTTTGGTAGCGCTATATACGACATCTAGGCGCTCATTCAGCGACAGGGCCTGCTTGTCGCTGGCAAGGCCCAAGCGGCGCAAACAGTTCTCCACGATGATAATGGCACCGTCTACTAGTAAGCCGAAATCCAATGCACCTAAACTCATCAAGTTTGCACTGACGCCGCTACGCACCATTCCTGTAATGGTCATTAGCATCGCTACAGGGATAACAGCCGCAGTCAATATGGCGGCGCGGACATTACCCAACAGTAAGAATAAAATAACGATAACCAGCAATGCACCTTCTAGCAGATTAGTCGTTACGGTCTTCAGAGTTTTATTCACTAGGCCGGTGCGATCGTATACCGCGGTCGCGGTAATGCCCTCTGGCAAACTCGACTTAATTTCATCGAGTCGCTCACCAACCGCTTTGGCAACGGTACGGCTGTTTTCGCCAACGAGCATAAATACCGTGCTCATGACGACCTCACGACCATTTTGGGTCGCCGCTCCAGTGCGCAGTTCCTTACCCTCGCCGACTGTCGCGACATCACCTACACGCAGTACCTGACCATCAATAGTTTTAATCGCTATTTTACTAATATCCGCAAGCGTCTCGGCTTGCCCCGGAATACGTAACAGCCACTGCGCGCCTTTTTGTTCAACAAAGCCTGCGCCACGGTTTTGATTATTATCGGCAAGCGCGTCGATAAGTTCTTGCTGCGAGATACCGTAGGCGAGCATTTTTTCCGGCTGCAGTCCGATTAAGACTTCCCGTTTGTAGCCGCCAATGGGGTTAACCTCAACCACACCGGGGACACGCAATAGCTGGGGGCGAATAATCCAATCATGTGCTGAACGCAAATCTGTTGGCGTTATTAGTTTGCCATCTGCACCAGTTGCACCTGGCTCGGCATCCACGGTGAACATAAAAATTTCACCCAGCCCCGTCGCAATTGGCCCAAGTTCAGGCTCCAGCCCAATTGGCAATTTGGCACGCACGCTGCCAAGCCGCTCGTTCACCAACTGACGTGCAAAATAAATATCGGTGTCGTCGCTAAATATTACCGTGACTTGTGACAGCCCATAGCGGGAAATCGATCGGGTGTATTGCAGCTCAGGCAGGCCCGCCATCGCCGTTTCTATAGCGTAGGTAACGCGTTGTTCTACCTCCAACGGCGTATAGCCTCGTGCTTCGGTGTTAATCATTACCTGAACATTAGTGATATCGGGCACGGCATCAATAGGCAGTCGATTGAAATTCCACAATCCGAGACCACAGACCGCGACCACAGCGGCCATGACCACACCGCGCCGCGCTAGGGAAAACTGTATAATTGCATCAAGCATGGGGCATCCTTTAGTGGTCGTGTGAAGCGCCGGATTTTTCGATATCGGCCTTGATGATGTAACTGTTATCGGTAACGTATTCGGTTCCCGGTTCCAAGCCACCTAAGACTTCTACCCATTCTCCAGCCTCACGGCCGAGTTCAAGCATACGCACTTCGTATTGATCGCCCACTTTCGCGTAGACCACAGTAAAATCCCGGAAGCTTTGCAGTGCTTTGCGTTTTACCGCGAGCGGGACTTCATAGCGGGCCACTTCAACATCTCCACGAACAAAGCTCCCCACGGGCACCTCAAGATTGTCGGCGTCGATACTGACGCGTATATCGGCAGATTGATCCCCATTAAGCAGCGGTGAAACCCACTGCACTGCACCTTTTCCAGCTGTTTCAAGCGCTTCGTTTACTAGCAGCACACTATTGTTTAAAGCGATACGACGGCGATCTTCGGGGAAGGCTTTCAGTAAAGCCAAAGGCCGAGAACGATCAAGAATGCTCACCAGCGTGCGGCCATCAGTCGCTTCGCCGATATTGATCGGTAATGCCGCAATCTCACCAGCAATCTCGGCGCGCAACACATAGGATTTAAGGCTTTCATTACTCTCGATACTAATAAGTGCGGTGCCCGCTTTCACTTGCTGCCCCAAACTAACGTGAATGCCTTTTACTACACCGTCAAAACGCGCGCTCAGATGAACCAAGGCATTGGTATCGGCAAGCAGCCTACCGAAAAGCGACAGACGTTCAGTGAGCACTTGCGAACTCGCAGTGCCTGTAAAGATGCCCATGGCGTTAGCAACATCGGCATGAATTCGCGTTCGCCCTTCGAAATTATCGTATTGCCATTTATAGCTTTTATTAACGTAAGACGCGTTGACGCTAACCATAAAAGAATGTGGCTCAACTATTTCCATATCACCGCGCAAAAAATCTTCTTGCGGTCTAAACTTGATCTGATCTTCGCCGTCACCAAGACGGCTCAAAGTAACGCTTACTTCGACACTCTCTGGCGGCAAGATCTTGCCATCTTGCGTTGCCCACACCCGAAACTCTGGCGGTACACCAGCCTCGAAGATGGCCAATTCAATCGCGAAATCGTCTTGGCGCAACATACGGCCCCGATGTGGACCTTTTTCAGGCTCAACTTCCTGCGCCTCTGTACCTGAGGCCAGAGCGATAATGCTTAGGCCCATTAACGTAGCGACAATAACGCTGGCAATTAACGATAGTTTTACTGAAATACTCATAAATTTACCTCATTGTTAGCCAGCAGAGGCAAACCGGTTAGACGTTCAATTTCGACGCGTGTGAGCTGTGCTTTAAACTGGCTATCCAGTAAATGACTGCGTGTCGCGAGTAATTCCTGCTGCACCCCACGCCAATCCTGATAGCTGTACCGGCCCAGCTGGTAAGCGTTTCGGGCTTCTTTCTGGGCTTGTTCAAGCGTTGGAATAATTTGCTCACGCAATGCGCCAACCACATGCTGCGCGTGCTGAAACTCTTGAAGCAAAACATACAAGCGCGCTTCCAGCACTAATTGCACTGCGTCAGCATCAGCGCGATAAGCATCACGCTCAGCCGCTAAAGCGGTCATACGTCCGCGATTACGCTGCTCGCCCCCTAAGGGCACGGTAAAGCCGGCAACCAAGGCGTAGTCGTCGGTGTTTTCAAAACGCCGTACGCCGGTTGAAAACTGCCATCTTGATTGTGCTTCAGTTTTCGCTAAGGCTATTTCGGATTGCGCGACGCGCTCTTGGGTGAGTAATTTCTGTACGTGCGGATGGCTGCTTAGCTGCTGCGCCAGCTCTTCATAATTCACTTTGCCCGTGGCAATGGCAAGTGAGCCAGAAGCGGTATCAAAATCGAGTTGTCGCGCACTCCACTGGGTCGCCAACATCCGTTTAGCGCCGCGAATTTCATGATCGAGATCTTCCAGCGCGATATCTGCCCGCGCTAGCTCAGCTTCAGCTCGAAGCTTGTCGGCGAAAAGCGATTTTCCTGCGTCCATACGTTTGGATAGTTCTTTGACCACTGACTCCGCTTGTGCTCGGGCGTCTGCTGCTAGTTCTTTTCGCTGCTGAAAGATGACTACCGACAGAAATTGACGCGCCGTTTCGGCGGCCACATCAAGCTTCTTTATAGCCTGTTCATCGGTAATCAGTCTCTTGCGCGCATCAGCGCTACGTCCGCGCTGTTCCAGCAATTCACCCTCTAATACCCAACTAATGCTGAGCGTCGATTGAAGGTTGTCGGCACCACTGTAGTCACCGGAGCCGAAGCCATCTTCAACACTTAAGCCAAGTTTGGGCCGACTTCCAATTCGGGCCTGCTGAGCCATTCCGTCGGCAGCAGCTTGGCGATAATTAAACGCCCGAAGCTCAGGGTGTTTAGCAAAGCTTCGTTGAATAGCCTCACTTAGTGTTAATGAAGTCTCCGCTATGGACACCATCGGTATAAGCAACAAAATTGGCAATAAGGTAATTACTTTGCACCAAAAAAACCGATCCACAATCGGTTTTTTTGGTGCTCGAAACGGACTAAAAACACGCATAAATAAGCCTCAATGACTAAAAATTGCTTCAACCGCGTGATGATAACTATCCACGCTCAAAAGACAGGAAGCCAAGAGCATCGCAAGCAATACAGTAAACAACGATAAAGGAAACCCACGGCCTCGTTCTGGCCTCAGCTGATAACGAACCCGCTCTTCAATTTCAGACGCGTAGAAATGACAAGGTAAAGGGCTAGCGAAATAATGTTGATCACGGGACAAACGGCATAATTTTATTACGGTACTGGCAACGCTGCTGCCGCCCCATCCACCGGCAGCAGCATAGTCGTCAGCGGCCAGCTCAAGGCATAAAGAAAACTCACGTCGTAAACGATTACTAATGAAAGGCAGGTAAAATGACGTTAGAAAAGAGAAGCACAGCTTCCGTAAGGAATCCAACCGCTTCTGATGGGCAAACTCATGTCGCGACACAATGTCGTTTTCAGTGTCCGTCAACTTCGCTTGCAAGGCTGGACTAATAAAGACTTTCGGCCGCAAAAAACCAGCGGTGACGGCGTATATTACTGTTGAACCGAGGTTTTCGCCTTTAACGAACGCATCAAGACTAAGCAACTTATCAAGAGCAGCTCGATGGCTTAAAAATTGGCGGGCATGGCGTATTAGCGAATTTAACGAGATGCCGACAAACAGAAGTACCAGTAGGCTGTGCCAGCTGTAAATATTGAAAACATAAATATGGTGCCAGTGGCTGAGTGCTCTGAACCATGTCGGCATCGCGGCGACAAAATCCGGTTTCAAAACAATGGTAGTTACACTTAGCGCAACAAGCCACGGAATTAGAACAACTGTCCACAGTACCCATTGACGCGCGCCGGCCGACAGCTTCACCCGCCACTCTACACTTACGCGGACCACAAACGATAAGGCAATAACACAGTAGAAAAACACTGATGCAGCGATAAACGCGCTATTGAGAGCAATTGCAGTGGCGCCAAAAAACATCGCTACCTTCCCAATTTGTCGCTGGCACGCCGCTGATCAATGAGCTTCTCCAGGGCCTGCAATTGGGTTTCGGTCATTTCTGCTGACAGCGAATTAAAGGCAGCCAATAGGCTGTCTTCATTGTCACTGTAATCCGCAGTAACCTCGCGGACCAATTGAGCCAGAAAGGCGTCTCGGGGCATGGCTGCGCGATAAATAAAGGCATGGCCTGACTTATTGCGGAACAAAAGCTTTTTTTTGTACAGGCGGTCAAGAGTGCTTTGGATCGTATTTAACGTCCTCACAGTATCATCCGCTATCTCGCGGTGCACACGCTTGGCGTCTGCTTCGTCAGTATCCCAAAAATACTGAAGAACCGCCTTTTCCAAACTCCCCAATTGCATGTCACTTTTGGCCTAGATATACATAAGATAGCTATATAGTGCCCCCGTCAAAACCGATCGTCAATCGGTTTTATATTTGAAAGCTTGGATATTATGGTATGCCGTGCCGCACAGCAAAAAACTTCGCCCGGGTAAGCGACGGGTATTTCGTGAAGGATCGCGGAAATGTAATGGAGCGTAAATCTGTCTGCTTTTTACCGGGCTAGGACATGCGGTATGAAAAAGTTAGTACGAAAGGCTTCTGCAACAGCAAGACAAAAAGCACTATTGCCTAAAAATAATAAGCTGATTAACTCACTAATTTTAATCTAGCCTAGCGACAGCAAATCGCTAGCTATATACACTGGTGGCAGCGAGCAATAAAAGCGTATACACAAATTTTAAATTGCTTATTGGCTAGCAAAGATAGCGACAATCGGCATTACAAAAAATACGCTAGCGATATAAGCGAAACCGAGAATCTTTTGCTCCGCTACCCGCTGGGATAATCCCTCTGCAAATTTAAGCGGTATTTCACGTAAGAATTTAATCCCAAAGACCACCGCAACGCCGAGCACATTATAAATAAGATGTACTAGGGCAATTTGTAGTGCAACTAGCGCAAACTCACCAGTGACCGCCAGCGAAGCAATTAGTGCTGTTATGCATGTGCCAATATTGGCTCCCAGGGTGAAGGGGTATATATCTCGGGTTTTTAAAATACCATTGCCGACTAAGGGCACCACCAAGGACGTAGTGGTAGAAGATGACTGCACCATTACCGTCACAATAGTGCCTGAAAAAATACCGGTTACAGGGCCTTTGCCAATGGCGTGATGAAGGACATTTTTGGCCTTGCCAACCATCAAGGATTTCATGGTCTTGCCAATGAATGTAATGGCAAAAATAATCAAACCAACACCCGACACCGCTAAAATCATACCACCCATAAGCTCAGATAAGGGACTCACTAAAGAAGCAAGCCGCTCAGCGAAGGGTTCTGTTATCGCCTTTACTGGGTTAAAGCCGGTACCGCTAGTTTGAATTTTTCCGAGCCAGGTGATTACCGTACTGCTGATTTTTTCCAAGAAACCAAACGCAATCTCCAGAGGTAAAAATATCAACACACAGAGCATATTAAAAAAGTCATGGACGGTTGCCGCAGAAAAGGCCCGTTGAAATTCGTTTTTATTAGTAATATGGCCCAGGCTAACAATCGTATTAGTGATGCTGGTACCAATATTAGCTCCCATTACCATGGGGATCGCTATACCTATCGGCAAACCACCCGCGACCATAGCGACTATGATCGAGGTTACCGTACTTGAAGATTGAATAAGTGCCGTAGCCGTCATGCCAATGATAAGACCCAGTAGCGGATTCTGGGCAAATTCGAAAAGCGCAGTGGCGTGCTCGCCAGTCGCTAATTTGAATCCGTCACCAATCACACTGACGGCAAGCAGAATAATATATATCAAGAACAGTAACTGCATCCATTTTAAGAACAGATACTTACCCGGCTCTTCCTGGGATTGATCTTTCTGGGACTGTTCGTCCAAGCTAAGGTCTAAATTCGACACAGTTTGCTAATCCTAGTGACTATTCATTAAAGGCTAAACGCATACTCCCAATATAATATGTCAGTTATGTTTCAATTAAATGTCAGCTAGGCAGATTATGCAATTAGGGTTTAATAAGAGGGTAGACTTTTAAAGAGCAAAGGATTTTAAAGAGAGGTGAGATTTATTGATGTTCTCACATTTTCTTTTTGGGAAGACTAAAGATGTTATCTTTGCCATTACTAACAATAGCTTCTCGGCCGGCTTGCTCGATTAAGCGCGGAATATAAAGCAGCCTTCCGAGCAATAAAATCAAAATAATGAAAAATCATTAACGCCTATTTATATTTTTAAGATCAACGCTCACGATCTTTCTAGCAAAGCCAATACCTCAGCCGCAGCGCGTTCCCCAGAGCGCACCGCACCGTCCATATAACCATATCCTAATTCCGCGCTCTCTGTTCCAGCCCAGTGAATCCTCCCAACAGGCTCACGCAATGTTGGTCCTGCCGACGTCAAGATGCCTTCGCTTAACGGCGTAATACAGCCGATGCTCCAAGGATCTGTCGACCAATCTTTCTCAACATAGCCCATACTTGCAAGTGCCCTAGGGCCAAAATACCGACTCAACTCTTTCGGTACTCATCTAGCCCGGTCGAACTCACTCACCATGGCTGGAACTTCAGCCGCAGATAAGAATGCCGTCAAGACTCCCATTGATGCATCTTGTGGTGAGTTATCAAAAACTAATTGCAGGGGCGAGCGATCTTTAACGACACTGCCATTAAAGCCGGCATCTCGCCAAAAGGCGCTGGCAGTGCTGCAATAAAATACGTGGTTTTCACAAAGGCAACTTCCCCGGCTGTCATCATTAGTTAATATAAATCAGGCAGCATGTGTGCTCTTCACTTCACAACAGGGATTTGGAATGTCTGCTATTGTCTCGCTAGAGCACCGTTTGAGCCGAAGAAATTTACTGCGTAACGCATTTTATCTGTCCACTGCAACAGCGGCAGCACCCCTACTAGCTGCCTGTGGTGGATCAAGCCGCAGCGTGTCGGTGCCTGAGTCAGCATCCGCGGCAAGCGAATTATTTATTCCTCATGGTCCCCTCGCCAATGTTGGCGCGCTTAGTCTAGACCCGCTGACCCAAATTAGAATCCCAGCAGGTTTCACGGTGCGTGCAGTAGCAAGTTCGGGCTTGCCGGTTATCACCCCAGGCGGGTCGTCCATTAACACTTTAGGCTTCAACTGGCACACCTCGCCCGATGGCGGTGCAACGTATGCATTAGACGAAGGCGGCTGGATATACACCTCAAACTCTGAAGTTTTGGCCCCTGGTGGCGGTGGTTGCAGTGCAATCAAATTCAATGCTGACGCCGAAGTGGTGGACGCCTACCCAATATTGACCGCCACCACCCAGAATTGTGCTGGTGGTAAAACACCCTGGCAGACCTGGGTTTCTTGTGAAGAAACCACCGCTGGCTTGTGTTGGGAGTGCGATCCCTTCGCTGAGAGCCAGGGCATAGCAAAACCGTCGCTGGGACTGTTCGCCCACGAGGCCATTGCAGTAGATCAAGAGAAAGGCATTATTTATCTTACCGAAGATAATAGTAGTGGTCGTTTCTATCGCTGGCTTGCCGACCGCAACGACATAGACCCGAATACCGGTCGCATGGCTATGGAAACCGGTAGCTTACAGGTGATGAATATTGCTGGTTTTGAAAATGGTGGTTACCCAGAAAAAACCGAAGATGTCCGCGAGTTACGGGCAGTGACCTGGGTCGATGTCATCCGTCCTGCGGAGCCACAAAGCACTGTACGCAGCGAACTAACAGAGGCAGATCAAACTGTCCCTGGCACTTTGTTTAACGGTGGTGAAGGACTTTGGTATTACAGCCTGCCAAATAATGTGAATCATATCCCCAGCGCTGGCAGTGTCGCTACTCGCGGTCTGGTATTTTTTACTTGCAAGGGCGACAATCGAGTGTGGGCGCTTGATGTTGAAAACCAGTTAGTCGAGCTTATCTTTGATAACGAACAAATAGAGCCCGATTTTAATGACGTCGACAATTTAACTGTCAGCCCCTGGGGTGATGTGGTCGTCGCCGAAGATCCGCCAACTGAGCCCTATTCGCGCATCATGGTGGTACTACCTAACGCAACATGTGTGGTATTGGTGCAGTGCGAGCATCCAGGTTCAGAAATATGTGGTCCAGCGTTTTCGCCAGACGGCCGTAAACTGTACTTTAGTTCCCAGCGCCGTGGTGCCGGTGAAACCTATGAACTGACGATTCCAGAGTCACTCATACCCGCTTAAATCCTCTACATTTAACTATTAAGCAACTTGCGGAGCTGGGGCCGAAGCCGTCAGCTACCGCGCTTACGGCAAGCAGTATTCAGGGTGCGGATGTTGATAGCTCACCGCGGTGTTTATTTATTTAGATGTCGCGTGGTGTAACACGTCAAATATACGAGGGTAAAATGCGTTTGTAAGGGTGTAATAAGTTTACTAAGGATTCGCGCAGGTCAGTCTGCACTCTCGCATATCCAGAAACAGGGCCTGGGCCCGTCTGATATTAATACAGTATTTGGTGCCTCTGGTGCGGCAAAATGGCTGGCAATTTACGATCTTGATCGCGCCATTTTTTCAGATTGGTTAGCTGATGCCTGTCACCCAATAAATCAACGCCGTTAAGGCGGGCAACACCACCACGGTTTGACACTGAGAGCTTAACTAAGGGAGAGATAATCGAACTCAAGCTTAGTCGATAAGTTGTTTTGCCTCAGCAGCAATGGTGCGCAAGGCGGTCTCTGTATACGCCCCACGACCAAGAACTCTAATCGAAAGCGCCAGCGCCAGCATGGCCTTGGCCTTTGACTGCGGATCTATGTCTTTACGAATATCGCCACGCATCTGCCCCACTTCAATAGTTCGCCGAAAGAAGCCCTCAATTTCCCGAAGGCCATTGGCAACAATAGTATTGACATCTTCACCATGAGAGCCGCTGTCTAGTACGGTATTAAACAGAAAACAGCCCTTGCGCTCGGTATCAGCCACAGTATTGGCAACGGTATTATCAAAAAAATTATAAATAGCGCTGCGCGGATCATCTAGGGCTTCAAGCTGCGCCAAGGTGGCCTTGCGATTTTCCTGGTCATATTTAAGCAGTGCTTTTACAAACAAGGCCCGTTTACCGCCATAGGCATTGTAAAGGCTTCCGCGGTTGACCCCGGTCTCCGCAATAAGATTAGCCATCGAAGCCGAGTCGAAACCTTTGCTCCAAAAGACCTGCATGGCCTTTTCTAAGGCAGTGTTCTCATCAAACTTTTTTTCCCACGGCATGAACGTCAACTCCGATTTCAATACGGCCCTTTTATAGCATGTTTAGATCAGGTGATACAAACTTAACAACAGCGGCTACCCAGGATAATATGCCTTATTATATACGATAAAATAATATATTTTAGCAGGCTCCAACATAGATATTCAGCACCCAGCCGTCCAATAAAATAAAAGTATTGACCGATCGGTCTAAACAATAATATGCTGGGCCAATCGGGATAAAACTTACCCGAAGCCGAGTAAAGAATTGGAGAGTACTATGACCACATTCACCTTACATACCCCAGACACCGCCCCCGAAGCCAGCAAACCACTATTGGCTCAATCGAAAAAATCCTTTGGCATGATACCCGGCCTACACGCCGTCATGGCTGAGGCACCCGGTCTACTCGAAGCGTACCAGCGAGTGCACGAGCTTTTTGTTAACTCCAGCTTTAACAAGGATGAACTCACCGTGGTTTGGCAGACGATAAATGTCGAACATGCCTGCCACTACTGTGTCCCCGCCCATACCGCCATCGCCAAATCAATGGGGGTAAGCGAAGATGTCTCGCTAGCGCTACGCAACGAAACACCGCTAGCCGATCCCCGTCTAGAGGCGCTGCGCGTGTTCACTCTGAGCCTTGTTCGCAACCGAGGAAATGTTGACAGCGACACCGTGGAGACTTTTATAAATGCCGGATTTACTCAACGTCATATATTGGAGGTGGTGCTTGGCGTCTCGCAGAAAATCATGTCGAACTACACGAATCATCTAGCGAAGACACCTGTAGATGCTCCGTTCAAAGAGTTCACATGGACAAAAGTGGCCTAGCAAGCTTAGCGCGTCCTTCTAGTGAACATTTAGCAAACAGAAGGGCGACGTATAGACGGACTTATTCATCAATTGAGTACGCTGAACGCAGCTACTGATCAGCCTTTAATAACAAGATCTGGTACTCATAGCCGGTGATAGACGGCAATGATTTAACTGCCGTGTTTTTCAATGCTAAATACTAAGCAAGGAGATAGGGAAGGAAAACCATTGATACCCACGCAGAGATGCCAGATACCTTATCTAAACCCTTATCACGCTCACTACTGATGCTGCGTCTCGGTGTTTTTGTGGTGATGTTCATGTGGACTCTGGACAAATTTGTTAACCCAGAACATACCGGAAAAATATTCAGCGCGTTTTACGGTGTGGATTGGTTAAATCAACACCTCTCAGCCGTAATTGGCGTCTTTGAGCTACTACTAATACTCGCTTTCGTCGCCGGTCTTTGGCGTCGCTGGACTTACGGCAGCGTATTAATCATTCACGCAGCTTCAACATTCATGTCTTATAAGCAATACATGGCTGCTTTTGACAACCTGCTGTTTTTTGCGGCCTGGCCCATGCTAGCAGCCTGCCTTGCCCTCTACTGGCTAAGAGACTGGGACACATTATTGGCTGTCCCTAGCCGCATTAATCACCTATAAGCTGGGAGCACAGCAAAAATAATATGACTTAAACACCGAAAATAACCCTGAGCTATCCATTAATATTGAGGGTATATTTAACAATGACTGTCAGGCGTCTACGATGTGCCAGTCATGCACGCATCAAAATATCTAGAGGCGCGTCACGGAAACCCAAGGCATGGGCGGGCGCGAGTCGGCTCCGTCCGGCAGATCAGCTAAGTTTTTATTCATGCAGCCCCCGTGCTATAAATGGCTGCTGCTTCATGAAATGACCGCGATAAAATAGTCTAGAACACTCGGAACAACGTATCAGTCTATTTATAGTTATAGGGCAATTGATTCATGGCAAAAAAGGCAGATACCGCGTCCATCCCCAAAGGGCGATTGAGTCGTCTTGGCCAACTCAGTTCTTTAGCCGGGCGAGTCGCTGGAAATATGTTCGCTAATGGTGTCACTGAAATAGCCAAAGGCAATCGACCTAGAATTAAGGATCTATTGCTGACACCGGGTAACGCTATCAAAGTAGCAGATAAGCTGGCGAAAATGCGCGGCGCGGCAATGAAAGTCGGTCAAATGCTATCGATGGATGCCGGCGATATGTTGCCTGCCGAATTAACAGAACTACTGGCTAGACTTCGCTCAGACGCCAAATCTATGCCCGAAAAAGATCTTATAAGCCTATTAGAATCGCAATGGGGAGAAGACTGGCAAAAGAAATTCAACCAATTCCCACTACAACCCATTGCCGCAGCCTCCATCGGACAAGTACATGAAGTCGTCACTCTAAACTTAGAACGTCTGGCCGTTAAAATTCAATACCCCGGCATTAAGCAAAGCATTAATAGCGACGTCGATAACGTGGCTACCCTCATAAAAATGACCGGCTTATTACCCAAAGGTCTAGATCTAAAGCCCTTATTGGCTGAAGCGAAAAAACAGCTTCACGATGAAGCAGATTATGCCCTTGAAGGACGGTATTTAGAGCAATATGCCGCTCTTATAGAACATGATGATGCCTTTGAGATGCCGGTATTTAATAAGGAGTTTAGTAGCGAGACTATCCTTGCTATGAGTTTTGTAGATGGCATACCGATAGAGCAATTGCGTAATGCCCCGCAAGAAACTCGCGATCAGGTTATGAGCGATCTGATGCGTCTCTTTTTTAAAGAATTATTCGACTTTCAGCTGGTGCAAACCGATCCTAACTTTGCCAATTATCAATATAATCAAGATACCAAAACGATAGTGCTATTGGATTTTGGGGCGACTCGCAGTTATACATCAGCGATGGCCGAAAATTATCGCCTGCTTATGCAGGGGGGCAGCCATCATGATAAGGCAAAGATCCGCCAAGCTATATTAGATATCGGGCTAATCAGGCCGGATTTGCCTGAAAAAGTTCAACAAAATATCACCGACTTAGCGTATATAGCCTGCGAACCTTTGTATAAAGAATCGCCTTACGACTTTGCTAATTCTGATCTATCTTTGCGATTACAGCAGCAGGGAATGCAATTAGGGCTAGAGAAAGAGTACGTTCACACCCCGGTGGCAAATGCGATTTTTTTACATCGAAAATTAGGTGGCTTGTTTTTATTGGCAATAAAACTAAAAGCAAAGGTGGATATGCAGAGTCTATTCGCGCCTTACAACAAATAATAATCTACCCAGAGGTACGAGCAAGGACTTGTTCAACATCCCCTATACAGCATGCAATATCGGGGTAGACCAAAGCAGGATTACTATCATTTTGGCGGGTGAGACAACAACAGTCACAGGACTTAAACGACGAAGACAGTATTCCCTATCTTCGTCGTAAGCTTAATAGGTATAGCGAGCGGTAATACCAAACGTTCGCTGCGGCAGTGTAAACGCCTGATAAGATCCTTCTGCTGCGCCTACTCGTGAATCCACCACGGTGTGGATGTTTGCAGGAGCAACTTGATTAATAACGACTTCATCAGTGATATTCCTACCCCATAGCGCCAAGTCAATAGAATCATTACGCCAACCAAAACGCAGATTTGTCATACTAGACGCCGGCATATCAAATCTAGGGTCTAGCGCTGAGCTGGCATTGGCCGAACTCGAATATAAATAATCTAAGCGGGAATATAGATCGCCACCAGAAAACGGCTTACGCCAATTCAAGGCTATATTGGCTTTAAACTTTGTGGCCGATGGCAAGGCTTCACCACTCAGATCGCACTGCCCTGCATCGTTGTCTGGCGTCCGCCCGTAATAGCATTGGCCACTGGTATATTTGTCATACAGAGTATCGATATAGGCCACATTAACAGTGGCCATGGTGTGCTCCGACAAAATCATAGTCGAATCGACCTCAATACCGTTTACCGTCACTAATTCAGCGTTATTAATAATAAACACCAAGCCTGCAAAGCTCGCATTTTGAAAGTCTTTATACTCTGTGTGGAAAATAGCGGCGTTAACGCGTGCGCGGCGATCGAGGAATTCTGTTTTGGCACCGAGTTCCAGATTAATCACGGTCTCTTCATCAAAGGGACGTAGCTCGTCACTGGCTGTACCATTTTGCAAACTAAATCCGCCCGATTTAAAACCCGATGATATCGCACCATAGAGCATGGTATCGCTGTTCAAAAAGTAACTCGCCGATACCGAACCAGTAAGCGCTTCAAAGCTATCGCTCTGATCAAAGTTATTACCGTCTGGGGTCACCAGACAAATCAAATTGGAATTGGTGGGCGGCACACAACCCAAAGCCGATAGTTGATTGCTTTGGTCTACCGTGCCGCGCTTGTCTTCATAGGAATAGCGAAGCCCTAGCGCGCCCTTCCACTTCTCATTAAAGTCAAAATCTAGTTTGGTAAAGAGACCAATATTATCGGTATCTTGAGTAATATAATAATCCCCGCGATCACCCTCTACACCAAACGCCGGAATGACTAAGGGCAGTAGGTTAATAGGCAGCGCACCACCAGCGATCAACTCATCAACAATGGCGTCACCGTAGGCTTCAACATCTTCAGTGGCAATAAATTCGGGCCGAGATTTATCTCCACGAATAAACTCATTAGTGAAATAAAAGCCACCAACCAGCCAATTAAAATCTTCGCCACCATCTGAGGCAATGCGAAATTCCTGTGAAAACGAACTACCCTGCTGTCTGTCGTAAAAGTCGGCGACTTTCAAGCTAAATTGTTCTACATCCTCTAAAGAACTAAGCCCATTGTAATCATCGTAGCTACTGATAGCAGTCACGGTATAGCCGTCACCGACATAACTTAGATTTAAAATAATATCGTTGGCATCACCCTCGTAAGAGCTGCCGTCACTGTATTCGATAAGCCTATCCGAAGGGTCATTGGGAATACTCACAGTACCGCCAGCGTTGCGGACAATACGCTGGCTCTCCTCACTTAAAAAGACGTCGCCGGTCAAGGTATTCATATCTTTTTCAGAATACCCGACAATAAGACGCGCACTCAACTTATCGGAAAAGTCTGCTTGGAGCTGGCCTCGGACAGCATAGCTATTCTGACCATCTGCATCGGGGCCGGCCGCATTTTCTATAAGTTCGCCGCGGCTAGTATCAACGACACTCAGACGTCCGGTAAGCCAATCGGTTAAAGGACCACTGACATAAGACTTTACTTGGCGTAAGTCATCACTGCCAAGATTCACTTCAACCATAGCTTCTAACTGCTCGGTCGGGCCCTGAGTCTGAATGCTAATAACACCGGCGGTCACGTTCTTACCGTGAAGGGTACTTTGGGGTCCTTTCAAAACCTCAACAGAGCTGACATCGACTAAATCGCCAATCCCAATACCGGAGCGAGATCGAAATGCGCCATCAATAAATAGGCCAGTCGCAGGCTCGAAATTAGGTATATTGCCGGCATTACCAATATTACGAATCCGGAAAGTGGTAGCCAGTGGGCTGATATTAGTGAGCACGATGAGCGATGGTACTTGGGCTGCAATATCGGTGACATCATTAAAGCCAATATCGAGGAGTTGGTCAGCGGTGATGGCAGAGACCGATACCGGCACGGTTTGCATGTCTTCCTGACGCTTTTGCGCGGTGACAATAACCTCCTCTAATTGCGCAGCGTATAAAGACGTCGATGATATTGCGCACGCAAGCGCAGAACTACAAAACCAATAGCTTTTATTCTTCATTTTTTATACCAGACAAGATCTGAAAAAGTACTAATCCGTGTCGACGGAAAATTACCTTATAATTATAGGATCGAATCTATCAAAAAATTTACACCGCGTAAACTTTTAAATACTTACGACTGTAAAGATCGACGACTTCGACCATCACCACCCAAACCCACTTGCAGGCCATCAAGGGCGATAGGCCTAAAGCCCTTTATCTGCTTACACACTCAACACCAAACGGTTCACGCTACTGTCATCCTGCCGTCTTAAAACCTCCATATAAGCGCCATCAAACTGTAAGCCTTTGTCTCTAATCTATGTTCCGGTAAGTAGTGCTAGCAAGCCATGCTCTTTTTTTGGGGATCTATTACCCGAGCACGACATACCCAATATAGGATAAATTATTTTTCAGACTAGGAACCTTAAAATGCTTCTAAAATCCGCTATATTGTCAGGGGTTTTGCCCATGATAATTGCAACACATGCCGCTGCGGCAGTATTACCTTCCCATCAGTCTAATAGCACTTGGTATACTGATGCGGCGGCCACAACCGCAACTAAAACCACCGCAACCACGCCGACAAAAGCAAAGAACGTCATTCTATTTGTGGGCGACGGTATGGGCGTGTCTACCCTTACTGCCGCGCGTATATTACAAGGCCAGCAAAACGGTAATCCCGGCGAAGAAGGCTATTTAAGCTTTGAAACCTTTCCGCACACCGCCTTGGTAAAAACCTACAATGTGGATGCACAAACGCCAGATTCTGCCGGCACCATGACAGCCATGATGTCAGGCGTGAAAAGTGATGCAGGTGTCTTGGGCGTTGATGAAAAGATTGTGCGTGGCGATTGCACTACCGTCAGCGGGAACGAGTTAATCACCGCTATTGAGCTAGCCGAAATAAAGGGTATGTCGACAGGTATTATCTCTACCGCGCGTATCACTCACGCCACCCCCGCTGCCGCTTACGCAAAATCAGCAGACCGCAACTGGGAAGACGACGGTGATATGCCCGCCGCTGCCAAAGACGCAGGCTGCCAAGATATTGCATCGCAATTAGTAAACTTTGAAGCCAACTTAGAAGCGCGCATTGCCAATAGCGATGTTGATGGCTTAGAAGTGGTCATGGGCGGTGGTCGCCGCAGCTTCCTTCCCAAAGAAGCCGCCTTTAATAGCAGCGATGCCGTCAGCAGCGTAGAGGGTGACCGGACCGACGGTCGCGACCTTACCGCTGAATGGAAGACACGCTACCCCGCTGGCAATTATGTCTTTGATCAGAGCAGCTTTGACGCTGTAGACGCCAGCACTGCCAGTAAATTGTTTGGTCTGTTCAACGAATCCCACATGCAATACGAACAAGATCGAGGCAATGATGTTGCCGGCGAGCCGTCCTTGACTCAAATGACCAGCAAGGCCATCGACATTCTGGATAACAATAACACCGGCTATTTACTAGTAGTGGAGTCTGGCCGTATTGACCATGCCCACCACGCCGGCAGTGCCTATAGCGCATTAACAGATGCCATTGAGCTATCGAATGCGGTACAAGCAGCAGTAGATGCAACTAACCCGGAAGAAACCCTGATTATGGTCACCGCTGACCACAGCCATGTGTTCACCATTGCGGGTTACCCCAAACGCGGCAATCCAATTCTAGGCAAGGTCGTCGGTGTTGGCGAAACTGAACCTACCAACGCCGCCGACGGCATGCCATACACAACGGTGGGATATACCAATGGCCTAGGCTTTCACGACCTTGGCGCAGAGACAGACGCCGACGCGGTATACTCAAAAGGTAATCAAGCGGGACGAGCAGATCTCCGCAGTATTGATACTGAATCGTCTGGCTTTCACCAAGAAGCATTAATACCCCTAGGTTCCGAAACCCATGCCGGCGAAGACATTAGCCTTCACGCCCGCGGCCCAGGTTCGCAATTTGTACACGGCGTTGTTGAGCAAAACATGGTGTTCCATATGATTAACCAAGCGCTCGATCTGCTGACCGGCGAATAAGGAGAACGGCAATGAAACACGTTAAAATAGCAATACTAAGCGTTGCGATAGCAGGTCTTAGCGCCTGTGGTGGCGACGACGGTAATAATGGTGCAGACGGCAACAATGGCATTAGCAGCCTTATTACCCAAACTGCACTGCCGGCTGGCGACAGCAACTGCCCCGGTGGCGGGGCTCAATTTGACAGCGGCCCAGACAGTAACAACAACAGTAATTTAGAAAGCAGTGAAATTATCGACACTAAGTTTGTTTGCGAGCCTTACACAGCGCCAGAATCTGTCGATCTTATCGGCAACACCCGCAACAACGCCTGGTTTAAAGATGCAGAAGCAAAAATAGCCGATGTCACCGCGCCTAATTTGACCCGCGGCGCGGCGAAAAATGTCATCTTATTTGTTGGCGATGGCATGGGTATTTCGACCGTCACCGCGGCGCGCATATTAGAGGGTCAGCTCAATGGCAAGCTGGGTGAAGAGCATAACCTAAGCTTCGATATGTTCCCTTACAGCGGTTTAGCAAAAACCTATAACGTCGACGCCCAAACGCCAGACTCTGCCGGCACCATGACGGCGATGATGAGCGGGGTTAAAACCGACGTCGGTGTGATTGGCGTGAACGAAAATATTGTTCGCGGTGACTGCGCTACCGTGGCTGGCAATGAACTAGTGACTGCGCTTGAGCTGGCAGAAATCGCCGGTAAGTCTACCGGCGTCCTATCTACTGCACGCATCACCCATGCAACACCAGCAGCAGCATATGCAAAGTCTGCTGATCGCAACTGGGAAGACGACGGTGATATGCCAACCGCCGCGAAAATTGCTGGCTGTGAAGATATCGCCTTGCAGTTAGTGAATTTTGAGTCAAATCTAGAATCCCGTATCGGTGGTATTAATGTTGATGGCATCGACGTGGTAATGGGCGGCGGTCGTCGCAGCTTCCTGCCCAAAGATGCTGCATTTAATAGTCCAGACGCAGTAAGCAGCGTGGAGGGTGATCGCACCGACGGTCGCGATCTAACGACGGAATGGCAAACACGCTACCCCCAGGGCAACTACATTTTTGATAAAACCGGCTTCAATGCAATTGATACCGAAAGCACCAGCAAAGTGCTAGCACTATTCAATGAATCGCATATGCAATACGAAGCTGATCGCAAAAATGACGTTGCTGGCGAGCCCTCATTGCGCGATATGACCGAGAAAGCCATTAAGGTCTTAGACAATAACAGCAATGGGTTTTTCCTCGTGGTTGAGTCGGGTCGTATTGACCATGCTCATCACGCTGGTAATGCTTATAACGCCCTGACGGATACGGTCGAGCTTTCCGAGGCCGTGGCCAAAGCCGTTGAGCTCACCAATAGTGATGAGACGCTAATCATCGTCACGGCTGACCACAGCCATGTGTTTACTATTGCGGGTTACCCCAAACGCGGCAATCCTATTCTGGGCAAAGTCGTAAACATCGGTTCAACATCACCCACGCTTGCCGCAGATGGTATGCCCTACACCACTGTTGGGTATACCAACGGACTAGGCTTTCGCGACCTCGGTGATGAAACTGATGCTGATGAGGGTTATAACTACGCAGTCGACACCGGCCGCCAAGACCTATTACTAGTCGACACCCAATCACCGGGGTTCCACCAAGAGGCCTTAGTGCCACTTGGATCAGAAACCCATGCAGGTGAAGATGTTGGTGTTTATGCAAAAGGGCCTAGCTCTGCACTGGTTAGCGGCACGAATGAGCAGAACCTGATATTTCATGTTATGAACTACGCTGCAGATCTTGTTAATAAAGCCAATAGTAATCAACTAGCGCCTTAATATAATAATAACTTAATAAGTGATAAGCCTTCTGGCGCCGGTGCAAGCCGGCGCCTTTATTAATAAACAGCAGACAAATTTTCACCAAAGTACAAACTTAGAATTGGAGATTTACTTTGAAGTTACGCACCTCTTTTTCAACACTATCACTGCGCGCAATCTTGGCAATGCCAGCTATCCTCACCGGCATGACAATACTCGTACCGGCAGCCTCCGCATCGACCTGCAATGCGGACACACCCATCAGCGCCCATTACCAAATTAGCAAACATACCGCGGACACCAAACCAGAGCAATTTGACCACATGGTGCTATGGCGTCGCGCCAATAGCGTTGCTGAGCAATACCCCAAAAGAGCCATTACCGAATTATGGGAGCGCAACCGCAGCAATAGCATCAAATTAAACCGCTACTTTGACGCCTATCAGCGCGGCATTGAATACGCACCAGGTGAAATTAAAGACCTAGGCGGCGACGACAATTGGAGTATGAAAAATCAGCTAGTCGCCAACTCCCTACTAGCCAAAATGACCCTGATAAAAACAATAGGCAGCGGCTGCGACCGCGAAGAAATCTACACCTTGAAAGACCTTCAGCAATCCATCACGCTTAATTGGCTACCCGCTTATAGACTCGTTAAATCGTACACCCGCAACGCTAAAGGCCAAACCTCCACTTGGTTGCTAACAGCGAAGAGCACCGACACCAAGGTCATCAACGTCTTTTTTGAGCAACACCTAAACTACCAAACCACAGACTACGCAGACATTGGCGACAATGAATCTGACCCGTTTCTGAGAAAAATGATTAATCTAGGGTTTATCGAGCACGGCAGTTCCGGCATGTATGATGCCCAAGGCAATGACATTGGCGGCGAACATCACCACTGAGCGCGGCTCCCGAAAAGTCACTGTCTAACAGCCATCACAACAGCCCTATTATGACTAAGGGGTATTGTCGAGGGGGGTTAAATAAGGGGCTAGAAGGAATCGACCGTCTGTCTACTTCGCTATTCTATTGTTCTATTACGGATGATGGTCGCCAATAATAACTCGGCGGCTACCGCAACATAGATCAGCCAAATTTTGCGGTTAAGTGCGTTGGTAACGCAGCACTTGGCCCCTGAATTCAACGCTTAAAAACCTGCTGGTATCCGGCTTGTGCTGACTGTGCACATATCCTAGAGTCACCATTCGCTTACTAAATGCGGCGTGATTAAACCGCGCAGGGTCGACCATAATCACTTCGCAGCAGGGTTTGGCATGACGCTCAATAAAATCTGACAGCAAGCTAATATGTTCGCGCTCATACAATATATCAGCGCCAATAATCACATCAAACTTACCTAAACCGTCAGTGACATCTTTCCAGTCAGTGCGTAAATAAGGAATTTTCACACCGTTATTTAAACGTACATTTTCTATCAGAAAATTACCGGCTTCAGGATGAATATCCGTCGCCGTAATATCGGCGTGACGCGCATTCAGCAGTAAACTAGATAAGGCCATGCCGCAGCCTACTTCTAAAATACGCTTACCTGCTATCTCGAAGGTCGCCATTTCATTGGCTAACACCGCACCAGAATCCCAGAGCACGCCAAACAAGGGCCATTGCGCCGATGAGATGCCGAGGGCCTCGGCTTCGCCTAAGGTATCTGCAAACTGTTGGTTATCGCGAAGGCTGCGAACATGTATATCAAAACCACTAACCTCGATGGTCTGGTAGCGAAGGCGAATAGATTCCACAACGTACTCCAGGCTGTGGGCATAAGCCGCGAACCAAGCTGATTCACAACAGCGCACACTTAACTATAAACACATCAACGATATAAGTCTCGTCAACTGAGGTCGCCGCCCAATAGGCACACCTTTAAGATGCTATAAGCATCATTCCCTATTTCTCGAAATTCCAAGTGAATGGCCCTCAGAAAACTGTAAAATATAGGAGCTTATTACCATCGTTAGATAGTGTGACTCCGTTCTCACTCACGGTGACTACGTATACCTCCTTGGCCTAATAGTCGGCAAGATTAACTCGGCTCTTCCACAACGCTCTCATTTGCCAAGGTGACCAAACATGAAAAAATTACTCGCTTACCCACTACTACTCGGGTCTGCACTACTGTCTATTAACGCGCTTGGCAATGTCGCACCCGCTTGGCAAATTGACGACATATCAAAATCAACCGGCTACACCACCGACGGTGAGAACGCCGCCAACCATCAGTTCGGTTTAGTAAAACACAGCAATACCTGCGGCAGCGATGAACTGTATGTGAGCTGGTCTAGCAACAGCAGCGATATTTGGTCTTTAGCGGGCCAAACGGTAACAATGGATGCCAATTTTGATGGTATCTCCATGTCTATACCCCTCGAGGTTGTGGCGATCCGACCCACGGCAGGAAATACCCACGAGGTAATCATGGGCCATGTCTTTGCCAATGCTGAATTACTTGATCTAATGGCGCATTCCGATGCAGTAAATATGTTTATGCCTGCGACTAGCGACGTGTCACATCATTTTACAAAAGGCAATGATCGGTTCTCACTCGCCGGTTTTAATGAAGCCCGCGCTAAAGCACTTAGCCGCTGTAATAGTAAGAGTTCATAGCCAAGACTAGCGGCTGACGTGATCGTCACTATAGTATTAACGAGCATAAAAAAACCGACTCTAATGTCGGTTTTTTTATGGCTAATATTCTTAGATCAACGCTTTATTAGATCTAAAAATAACTCAGCTTTAATAAGCCTTACATTGAGAGCGGCTTATACCGGTGCCTTGGCTCGGGATTTATATTCGCCGCTGCGGGTATCGATTTCGATCCAGTCGTCTATTTCACAGAAGTCCGCGACTTTGATTTCTGTACCGTTACTCAATTTAGCCAGTTTCATCACCTTACCGGACGTGTCGCCACGGGCCGAACCTTCGGTATAAGTAATTTGACGGACGATCATGGTCGGCAGATTAACCGAAATAAGCTTACCTTCAAAAAAAACTGCGTCGCAGATCTCCGTCATGCCATCAACAATATAGGGAAGCACGCTTTCTATGTCCTCTTCCTTGAGTTCGTACTGATTGTATTCTTCATCCATAAAGACATAGGTGGACTCAGCGACATAGGAGTAACTTACCGGTATACGCTCAAGGATAACTGGCTCAACTTTATCGTCACTCTTATAAACAGTTTCCGTGGTCGAGCCACTCAATAGGTTCTTCAACTTCATTTTTACTATGGCGCTATTCCGACCTGATTTAGTAAATTCCGCTTTCTGAACCATCCAAGGCTGGCCATCGATCAAAATTACACTACTGGGCTTCATTTCTTGTGCTGTTTTCATAGGTTTATCCAAATGGAAAATGATATAAGCCAGCTGTTTTTTGGCTGGCTATGATACCCAATTCTGATAGAAATCCACTAGTGATTGCGCAAGATTTTTTTGACTCTCTAAAGAAGTGCACCAATCCTCTGCATGGCCCGCCATTTGTACTCCTCCAGCGAATAGCTTGCCTCCGCCAGAGGGTGTTATTTGGCCGCTATTCCACGCTGTCCAACGAGCCACTAAAGTCGCTTTTTCGTCCACTCCGAGGCCGGCGGTATAGGAACTTAAAAAGGCGTCTAATTTTATTAAATGGGTATTGTCTTGCTGAGGGTAGATATGCCACAAAAAGGGCCGGCCAGCCCATTGAGCACGAACAAAAGAATCCTCGCCCCTAACCACATTAAAGTCGCAGTTCCAAAGCAGTCGGTCATAATCGCATTGACTCAAAAAGGGAATAAACTGAATAGCGACATTGCCCTGCCTATACACCCGAGCAAACTTAAAAGCGTCTTGTCCCAGCCACGCGCAAACACCCGGCACCACCCGACCCTCTGGCACCAAGATATGATAAGTAAGATCGCCAGCAGACATGGCATTCAGCCAACTAGACAGCGCGGGGTTCTCATAGCAAAACAAGGACACGAGCCTTGCGCCGGGAACCGCAGACACCGCAATACTCTCTAGAAACATCGCTCGGGCGCTGGCGCTGCGCTGAAATTCCCGTCGCCGCTGCAGCAGGCCAGCTTCCCGAAGTAAGCCACCAGTAGCAATATTAAAACCGGGAAAAAAGAAGAATTTCTGCAGGCTATTGGCTTGTAATGATGGCAACCCATGACACGCCGACACCCACTCCTCTGCGCTCAGATACTCTAAATTTAGCCACAGAGATGGGAGCTCTCGTACCGCCATTGCCCCAACATAGTCTGCGGGCAACTCACATGCAAAGGTTTCTAACACCACATCCGCTGGCAGCACATTCGCCGGCCACGGGGTTGACCATAAATGCAGCCACACGCCATCGACTAAACGCGGCAATTCGGCGGAAACATCAAGACAAGCGCCACCAGACACAAGATCAAAGGTGGTCAGGTCGTCAACCCATATTCGCACGTCGGCGTCATACTCTGCCGCCAGTTGCCGCGCCAAACGCCAACAAACCCCGGCATCCCCGTAGTTATCGACGATGTGACAAAATATATCCCAGCTAGTGCGCATTGCAGGCCTGCAAGAAAGAACAGCGAGTATCGTTAACGATCTATGCCTCAGCTAACTTTCGCAGGGTTGCCGTAAAGCTCGTCAGCACACGACCTTCCTGCTTGAGCACGCCGCGGATAAACCCCATACGGCCGGTCTCTTGAATTAACTCAATCTCAGCCAGTATAGGCAAGCCCACGTTACCACCGGCAACATATTGCAAGGTCATATCAATAGTCACCACCCGCCGCAGCGCCACACTGCGGTTTACATATAGGGGCAGATATAATACTTGCTCGGCGCGCGCTGCTAACAATCCGCCATGAAGGCCATTCTGACCATTTTGACTGTGGGTATTAGTTTCAAATAAGGCCTCAGCCTTGCCTGCAGCGACTTTGCGAAACTGATAGGGATCAAGAAGACTATCAAAGCTATCGCCTTCTGGCATGGGCATTGCCATCCAATCTGAAGATTCAATATCTGGGAAATATACTGGGTTTAGATCTGCCATCTCTCGTTAAAATCCTTGCCGCTAAAACCGGCAAGATAGCACAGTCTGGATCGTAAGTTAGCCACAAATTATTAGTCTCGATACGGTTTAGCCAGGGACTTACAGACGGTCTTACACGGCCCCTATAGTCACCTTAGGGATATGAATTATAAATTTTATAGGAAAACTTCTCTGCGCGCTCGCGCCACGACAAGTTGCTATCTAAGGAGCAGACGCCGCTTACCTTGCAGCTTTGACGCGGGGAAGTACCGGCTCACGCTTCTCTAGAAAAGCCGCTAAAGCTTCACGGTGCTCATCGCTATTGCGGCAGCGCTGGAAGTTTTTAATCTCTTCAGCAATATAGCTATCGCAACTCAAGGCCTCGGCATTTTTTAGATTATTTTTGATACAACCCAGAGCATTGGTAGGGCCATCTGCTAATTGTGTGGCAAGACTCTCGACCTCGCTGCACAGCGAATCAGCCTCGCAAACTTTAGTAAGCAGGCCATTTTTAAAAGCCTCGTGGGCGCTATATGTCGGGCAGAGTAAACAAAATTCGCGAGCTTTACCTGCGCCCATCCATTTACTTAGAAAGTAGGCCGCCGCAAAGTCACCAGACAAAGCGATTTTTGTATGGGCATACCCCAAGGTTGCGGTGTCATCCGCCAGCCGGAAATCGCAGGCCAAGGCCAGCGACAAGCCGCCGCCCACTGCCGGGCCACGAATCATGGCGATGGTCGGCTTGGGCATTTCGTGCAGTAACATGGCCGCTTCCGCACCAACCCTAAGCAAGACCTCGGTGGAATACTTGCGAGTGTGCTCTATCCCCAAGGCTAAATTTTTAATGTCGGCGCCAGAACAAAAGGCATCACCCGCGCCTTCAAGAACTACTGCCCCAATCGAATCGTCTTGCGCTGCGTCTCGCAGGCAGCGGTACAAGGAGGTCACCATTTCTTCATTTATCGCGTTCTTCAAGGCCGGACGGCTTAAAATGATGTGCAGTACTCTGCCGTGACGACGTGAATGAACGGAACCAATCTTATTACTCATTATTTTTATCCTATTAGCGTCTAGCTAAACCTACTGGAATAGAAGCCTATGGCCACAAAATACGTGACAATGTCACTAAAAACAATCTATATAGCAGCGCTATTTATAAGTAGGACTCGTGTGAATAGGCATTTTTCTACACCGCAGCAAATATGGTCGATTTGATCCCATTCTTGCTTGCTAACTATCGATGCCCACGCCCAACCGCCCTTTTATCATTGGAAAGTGGCACATTAAAGACAAAAAAGGATCAAGTTGAATGAGGAAGGCACGGCTTTAATGTGTCTACAGGCTTGTAATGCATCGCCGCGTTGACCATGAAGAAAGGGTTTTGCCGCAGCCTTTACTTAAAAGTATGACTGCCAGCGACTTAGGATATGGAGACGAGAATTCAAGGCAATGACGACCATCCGATCATCATTTAACTCTCACGCTAGCAGCAAATTTATGTCGACCCTGGGCGTCTATTTAACATCGGCTTAGTATTCGATCTTAAATAGACGCATCCTAATGACTGGATCTAGCCGCTATATTCAGCAAGGAAATACTAAGTTTCGTCGTCTTCGGTATCGTCATTGGTATTGCGAAGCTTTAACTGCAAACCCTTGAGGAAATTCCGCAAAATTTGGTCCTTACACTCACGGTAATGTTTGTGCTCTGGCTTGCGGAAAAAGGCACTCAACTCGTGTTTACTGATTTTAAAATCAGCTAAGGCTAAAATAGCCATCACGTCTTCTGCCTTTAGACTCAATGCTATTTTCAATTTCATGAAAATCATATTATTGGTCAAGCGCTTTTCTATAACCGGCTTTTGGCCGTCTTTGGCGCCGCGCATATCAGTGATTAAACCATTCAGAAAGGCTGCCATCAGGAGATCGCTGCATTCTTCATAGTCTTCATCGCCTTCTTTTTTAAGCCAGGCACTGACGTCTTCTCGCGAAACATGGTGATCCGCCAATCCGTAGATCGCAATCATCTTTGAGTCATTAAAATCAAAGATGTAACGTACTCGGCGCAACACATCATTATTTACCATTCTACTTTCCTATTTTCGTTCTTAACTTTCAATCATCGGAACGGCGAGAGCCCTCTTTAAACCGACGTTTTCGCGCTTTAATATCTTCTTCTTTCTTTGCCTTTTCCTCAGCCACGACCAAATTTTCGCGCTCAATCATGGCCGGGGTTTCAAGACTAATACGCCCTAGAGTACCGGCGCGCAACTCATTAATAAGCACTTCACATATTTTATGAAGGTTTATTCGACCGCCCGCCGTTAAGGCTCCGCGGCGCAGAGCTGCAGCTTCTAAAAAGGCTAATTCGGTATCGGGAACACTGTCGAGTTGGTAGCGTGCTTTAAGAAGTTCTGGGTAGGCCCGAATTAAATATTCGGCGGCGTAAAACCCCACATCATCAAACTCCATGGCGGTATTTTTAATCGCCCCAGTAACGGCTAAGCGATAACTACCATTGGGGTTTTCAATTTTTGGCCACAGAATTCCGGGGGTATCAAACAAGACAATACCGCTACCCAAATTAATTCGCTGCTGACTTTTAGTGACGGCTGGTTCATTGCCCGTTTTAGCAATCAAGCGATCGGCTAAAATATTGATCAGCGTCGACTTACCCACATTGGGAATACCGACAATCATGGTATTAATGGTTTTTAAACTGGCGTCTTTCGCCGGAAACATTTTTCGGCACAGTGGAATCAACTGCTTTATTTTGGACGGCTCATCGGTGGTGGTAGTAAAGGACTTTACGCCGCGATCTTGCTCAAGATAAGCCTGCCACTCTGCAGTGACCTTAGGATCAGCCAGATCGGCCTTACTCAGTACTTTAATGCAGGGCTTATCACGGCGCAATTTTGCGATGGCAGGGTTTTCACTGGAACTAGGAATCCTCGCGTCTAAAACCTCAATCAGCAGATCAACCTGAGGCAGTACCTCGGCAATCGCCTTTTGCGCTTTGTACATGTGTCCCGGATACCACTGAATCGCCATCGAATACGCCTTAATCATGAAAGGCGCTATTGTACGTTAAGCAGACCACATTGGGTAAACACGGTAGCTATTAAGCACAATTACTCAGAAATTGACCAATTCGTACAAACACTGCGACAGTATTCTGAGATAGGCGCCAGGCCGCGAGGCCGTCCAATACTCAAAAACACAATCCTATAGTAGCTCTGTTCTAGCTCGGTCACCCTCAGAGAATACCGCCACCAATGAATAGCGCATGAATGCACCACAGGTGGTCAGATAGTCGCGAATGCAATGCTTAACAATGTCAGCAAAGGGCTCGCCCTTAAATTTCCAATAATCAGATTCGGCGAGATACTGCGTCACCGACGACATATCACAGGCAATACCGTAAGCAGACTCCTGCTGCTTGGTATCGTCGGTCATCACAATACGCAGCACACCGTGGTCATCGAACTCAAAAATCAGATACAGCGAATCATCGTTAATATTTTCAGGCATAACGCTCACAGCTTTATCCACGCAGGCAATGATTAAGGGTTCTAACTCTGTTTCGAGCTGCGCCGCGCTATCTGTTACATAGATGTATTCTGCGCGCTTGCCGCTAGGCAGAACACTCATCTCCCAGTTCACTTTCATTGCTATAAACCCTTTCACATACTAATAAAAACAAGAAGGGCCTTCCTGCAAGCAGGAAGACCCTAGATTTTTGCACTAAACGATATGCTAACGGATACTTGCTGTGGTTCTCTCAGCCAGATATTCAGCCACTTTCTGCTTTTGATAAAGCTGCGCCGAACTCGCGACATTACCGCTCTTACCAGAAGCTAGCCACCGCTTAATGCGGCCAGCATCGCCAATCGGGCTGGTTTTACCAAAAGAATCCAGCATCACGAATAATAAGGATTTGCCGTCAACCTCGGCCTTCATTACCAAGCAGCGGCCAGCCTCATTCAGATACCCGGTTTTACTCATGCCAACGTCCCAGCGTTTGTAACGCACTAGCTGATTGGTATTCACATAAGCTAAAAGATAGGACGGCCGACGAAAATTAGCGGTGTGCGTAGCCGTCGTCGAGTACTCGGAAATTACGGGGTATTTGGCCGCCGCCGCGATCAATTTGGCCATATCTGCAGCCGTCGACACATTGTGATGTGACAGGCCGCTACTATCTACAAAATGGCTATTTTTCATGCCCAAGGCTTTGGCTTTGGCGTTCATTTTGGCAACAAAGGCGGTCATGCCGCCGGGATAGTTTCTACCCAACGACGCAGCCGCGAGGTTCTCTGAGGACATCAACGCCACCCGCAGAACTTCGCCACGAGGTAACTCGGAGTCAACCCGAATACGGGAGAAATAGTTATTAATCGCCTTGCGATCTGCTTGTGAGAAACGAATAACTTCACGTAAAGACTGCTTAGAATCTAATACCACCATCGCCGTCATCACTTTCGTTAACGAGGCAATAGGCTTTACGATATCAGCATACTTTTGGTACAAGACCTCACCACTGTCGGCATCTACGACCATGGCACTTACCGAGGCCAGCTGTAAATTGGCAGGATTAAGCTTCGTTTCCGGTTTGCCTAATGCCGCACCCGCCGCCATTGCGGGGGACAGCAATAGCGATAAAAATAGCGTAATCATTATTTTCGTCATTACGTCACCGTCTAACTATATTATTAAGCAGAAGTTATCATGGCCGACAGGGCAAAACTGCCGACTCAGTCAATATTACGCTAATTCCGACGACTCATCGCCCTTAAGACGCAGTGTGTCTAAAATCTGATCGACCGCAGATCTATCCATTTCACTATCTTCGTCAGCACAGGCATAACTTATCAGTAGCAAATGGCCACCACCGAGCAAGAACCACTCGCGAATATAATCACCGTCTTCTAGTGTCTCAAATTCCCAACCACGGTAATCATCGCCTATTTTGCACGCTTTACCTTCAGCAAGTGGCATACCAACTTCTTTGATTAACGCGTTTAAATCTTGCTCACTTGCCGGTTTGCCGTGCTCGGCCTGCAAACTGCTTAAACTAATACAGCCTAACTCGTCCTGATCAAAGATCAGAATACTATCTTCATCCTGCTCGGTACGCCATTCTTCAGGCAAACCAATGAACCACCAATCGGATTCAACTTCCTGCATAATTTTTGTCCCAATAAATTCGCTAAACGCTTCGATTTATTCTATTTACAATAACGGAAGATCGGCTGACATCAATACCGCGTCTTCGAAGCCGTCACCAAGCGGGTAATATTTCTTGCGAATACCATCCTCGGCAAAGCCTAGCTTACGATATAAGGCTCGCGCCACTGTATTGGATACCCGCGCCTCAAGCAAACAGCGATGCCCGCCAAACTGCTGCATCCACTCCAAACCTTCAATCAGTAAATGGCGGCCAACGCCGCTGCCACGGCTATTGGTATCGACCACAATATTTAATAAGCTAACTTCATCTAATACCAAGCTATAAGCGCTGATTGCTAATAATTCGCCTTCATCCCAATAACCCAGACAATGGTCATCTCGAAGGCTTCGCAACCAATTTATTCGCCCCCAGGGATGAGGATCAGATCGGGCTTCTATTAATAGACATTGCTCAAGATGTTGAATACCAAGCATAGCGACACGCGACATGATGTTATTCAGAACCTTGCGCTGGAAAAGAATAGCTACGCAGCTGCTGCCAAAGCGCGGCTTTCAAACTGCCATCCGCGAGCATCGCCGCCGGTGACGCACTAAACAATACCGTCAAACCGGCAGACGATAATACCGTATGTTCGAAATACGGCTTCATCTGCTCACCAAACACAATCACGCATTGGGCATTTTGACGCTCAGCGTGCGCCATAATATTACCAAGTAAAGCGTCTTTGGCTGCATCAACCCCCTGGGCTAAACCTAGATTTTTTGCAACCGGCCACTGAAATTTGGCACTGGAGAATGTCGGCGCCGCGTCTACTTTATGATGGATTTTTACCGCCACAGCAATATTGGCAAGCAGACGCTTTTCAGCGGGACTCAGTGGCTGAGTGCTGGTGTCGGCAACGAGCAGCAAGCCAATACCGGTGCCGACTAAATCAAGCTTGAACGCCGGATTGGATTGCAGTGCCGCATTCGCTAACGCCCCGCTATTTTGCCCAGTTTTACTTTCCGGGGCAGCGCGCTTCTGTGCCTTAGCATTAAGATTAAGGCCTTCTAAATCAGCAGCGATACGAGATCGACTCTGACTCGGACTGGCCGCAGTTTTTTCACTATCGCGCTGCGCGCCATGCTGCGCATATTCGTTTTCAATGTCATAGGATGCCCCGGCGCTAGAGTCGCTACCGTCGTAATCCGCAACAGGAAAATCCATCTCACACAGTGGCGAAGCAGCCGCGCCGTCTAGCAAGAAACGTGGCACGTAGCTGTCTACGCCCATCGCCTGCAAATAATCTAAGCGCAGTGCTTCGTTCACTTACACGCCCCGCTGTGGATGTGCTTTTAAAACACCCGCGTCTAATAAATTTAGAGCGTCGAGATAGGCCTTCACTGACGCCACAATAATATCGGTATCAGCACCGTTACCATTTACAATAGTGCCGTCCTTTTCAAGCCGCACCTGCACTTCGCCCTGAGAGTCCGTGCCGCTGGTGATGGCATTCACGGAATACAGTAAAAGATTGGCGCCGCTATTAACTAGCACTTCCAAAGCTTTGAAGGCAGCATCTACCGGGCCATCGCCTTCAGCCGACGCTTGCTGGGTGTCACCGTCGATACGTAGTTGAATATCTGCATGGGGGTTTGAGCCGGTGCGAGACAGTGCTTCCAAACTGACGAAGCTATAGCGTGACGTGAACTCAGCAGGCTGTACATCGCTCATCAAGGCCTGCAGATCTTCATCAAAAATTTCGTGTTTCTTGTCTGCCAATTCTTTAAAGCGGGTAAACGCCAAATTTAATGCCGCTTGATTATCCAGCGTAATACCCAATTCTTCGAGCCTAGCCTTGAATGCAGCGCGACCAGAGTGCTTGCCCAAGACTAATTTATTGGCGTTCCAGCCGACATCTTCGGCGCGCATAATTTCATAGGTTTCACGGTGTTTTAAAACCCCGTCCTGATGAATACCAGACTCATGGGCAAAGGCATTAGCGCCCACAATCGCCTTGTTAGGTTGAACAACAAAACCGGTTATTGACGATACTAAACGTGATGTGGCAAGAATTTGAGTGGCATCAACACTAACCTCAACAGGGAAAATATCTGACCGCGTGCGAACCGCCATCACCAGCTCTTCTAGGGACGCATTGCCGGCCCGCTCACCCAAGCCGTTAATTGTGCATTCCACCTGACGGGCGCCGTTCATAACAGCCGAGAGGGTGTTCGCCACCGCCAAGCCCAGATCATTATGACAATGAACCGAGAAAATGGCCTTATCGGCGTTTGGAATAGAGTTCATCAAACGCCCTACCATTGCACCGTATTCACCGGGCTCGCCATAACCGACGGTATCCGGCAAGTTGATAGTCCGGGCGCCAGCATCGATAACCTGCTCAATAATGCGACACAGAAACTCATATTCAGAGCGAGATGCGTCTTCGCAGGAAAATTCGACATCACCAATCAAATTACGGGCGTGCTTTACCGCTGCCACTGCACGCTCCACCACATTGTCAGGTGACATCCGGAGCTTATATTCCATATGGATCGGCGACGTGGCAATGAAGGTATGAATACGGCCCGACTCTGCCGGTCGCAAAGCCTCTGCTGCTCGATCTATATCTTCGGCTCCAGTGCGCGCCAAGCTGCATACTGTGCTGCCCTTTATCGCAGCGGCCACTGCCCGAACCGACTCAAAATCGCCCACGCTGGCTATGGCAAAACCCGCTTCGATTACATCGACTCCCATTTTCTCTAGCATCTTGGCTATGCGCACCTTTTCGTCGCGCGTCATAGACGCACCAGGGCTTTGCTCGCCGTCACGGAGGGTAGTATCAAAAATAATTAGCCGATCTTTAGCCATGGGGAACTCCTACAATAATCATTATTTGTCATCCGCTATCACCAGCGGCGCAAACTATGCCGCAATTATAGTCGGACATGAGGCCCAGTTGTTGGCTCTTTTCACCATCCACGGTGGTTTTTTGCCCCCAATACCGGCCAAACTAAGCAAAATTGCCAAGACCACCAAATGAACTTAGGCGAATAATAGCGTCAAACACCAAAGGCATACTGGAAGGATTTTGAGCAAGCATCAATTCATAGACGTTTCGACTGGTGATTTTGTATACAATTTATCGCGGGGCTGCGGCCTTACTTGAAGATAATAGCTCGCAACTAATAGGGAAGCCCATATCTTGCTCACCATCATAAACGGAGTCACCCGCGGCATCATGCAACACCTATTCATTATTTTAATGGCACTTGGGCTACAGTTAGTCATTCAGGCTGCAGTGGCAAACGAGCAGGCACCAAAATCGCTGAATGAGTCACACGCGCTTAATGCCAGCACCGTCAGTGAGATCAAAAACATAGAAGGCACTACTTTTACGTCTAATCAACGCAAAGATAGCGTGTTAAACACCGACTTTGGTAAAAATGCATCGGGGCAACCGTCCTCAGAAGTTGTCTTTACCCTACTTGGGCAAGACATTCTGCGAGGCAGTTTTGAACGCCTGTACTGGACCGCCGGCCAAGCTATCGCCGGGCTTGCTATGCCTACTCCGATTCTTGTCGCCGCCGGCAATAAACCCGGCCCCACCCTGTGCTTAACTGCCGCCGTTCACGGCGACGAGCTCAATGGCGTCGAGGCCATACGTCGAGTCATGTTTAGCTTGGAGAGCGACAAATTAAACGGCGTTGTAATCGGTGTACCCATTGTTAATATGCATGGTTTTAGACGCACCTCACGCTACCTTCCTGATCGCCGCGACCTCAATCGCTACTTTCCCGGCGACCCCAAAGGCAGCTCAGCAGGACGTATTGCCCACAGTTTTTTCAATGAAGTTATCACCCATTGTGATCGCTTGATCGATATTCATACCGGTTCTTTTCACCGCACCAACCTCACCCAGTTGCGCGGTAATTTGGGCAAAGAAAGCGTTTTTCAATTTAGTAAAATGTTTCATGACGTCACCGTACTAGATGGTGCTGGCGCGCCGGGAACACTGCGTCGAGCAGCGGTAGATGCAGGTATTCCGGCGGTAACTTTAGAGGCTGGCGAACCGCTTCGGTTACAGCTCAAAGAAGTGATTCAAAGTGTTAACGGTATAAAAGCGGTCATGCACCATTTGGGAATGATCGACCAAAAACCTAATCGTGCGCCAAAACAAAATGTCTTCTACAAATCTACCTGGCTGCGCGCAGATCAAAGCGGGGTATTCCTCACCGAGGCCAAGCTAGGTCAAAATGTGAAAAAAGGCGACATCCTGGGCACGGTAACTGACCCTATCACCAATCGCAGTTCCGTGATTAGAAGCAATGTAGATGGTCAAATTATTGGTCTAGCACTAAACCAAATGGTTATGCCTGGCTTTGCCGCCTATCACGTTGGTATTGCCACCGATCAGAAAAAAGTGGCCGCCGATAAAGTTGCCGACAGCGTGGTAGCCGAAGCGCTTGAGCCAGTTGCTGAGAACATGAAAGAAGTGGCCCGTGAAGCGGCGCAAACCGCCGCAAAAACCAGCAACGACCCCGCCACCGTCGGCGCGGCTGCTCGTAAAGCAGTTCAAAACGCAGCGCGCAATGCCTCTCAATTGGTAGATCAACCCGCGACCGAAGTTAATAAAAATGCAGCGCAACGTGGCGGGAACCGAGCCACAACAGAATCTATAATCTCTGAGCGCCCCAATGACGAGTTGGAAGAACATCCGGAATAGCGAGTGTAAAATAATAAGTGCGCGCCACCGTATCGAATCAGTGTAGGGCATACTTATTAATGGTAAAAGCCGTCGCTTTTCAAGCCAAGTGCTCTTAGAAATTAAAATCTCCGGTGCTATTCAGTTGCCGTGCTAAGGGCGTCACCCGGCCTGTGTTTCAGGTGAAGAGAGGCGCACTAATCAATGGTTAAAATCGCATATAGACGCAGCGTGACATTTATGAATAACTTACGGGGTAGCGATCCTTCTCTTCGCGATATAGAAGTAGTCCTCGCTAGCTACTTTGAACTGACAACAAACCTATGCCCGCATTAGGGAAATCTATTGTTTCCATGCTTGTGTCACTCGTTCTTGCGATTGGCTTACCACTAACTACACTCATTACTTGGAACATTTATTCCGAGTACCGCGGTAACGATGCCGCGGTGAAAAAACAAGCTGCGGCGATCACTAAAGCTATCGCAGTGAGGGCTGAAATTACGCTAAGTCAAACCCGCGTAAAACTGCAAGAAATTGCAAAGCGGCCTGAAGTACAGGCAATGAACACCAGCCAATGCGACCCATTTATTGTCGACTTGCGCAAAACACTGCAGACTTACGCCAATCTCTTTGTCTTAAAAACCCATGGCGAATTTATTTGCAGTGCTGTCAATCGCGATGCCAGCATCGATATAAAAACTGAATATCCTAAAGTGTATAACAGGATGATGGCCGGCGACGATCTTGAGCTGATATCACCAATACGAGGGGAGGACACCCAACGCTGGGTGGTATTTGCAGCCTACCCCGTAAAAGATATTAGCAATAAATTACTCGGTTCAATCACTGTCCCCATTGATCTCATTGAACTGGCGCCCGTTATCAACAGCGATACGTTACCGGCAGGCTCAATAATAAGATTAATCGATAGCGAGGGACTAATTCTCAGCAACTATCCCGATGCCGATGTAGTTGGCAAATACGATAGTGATATATCCTTTTCTAGCAACAAAAACCGATCAGGTAGTTCACTTATTATCGGTCTGGATGGTTTAGAAAGGGTTTATTCTTACACTCGACTGCATGGTACCGAATGGATTGTTTTTGCAAGCCTACCCACGGAGTGGGCCTTTGCCGACTTTCATTTTATTGGAACCCAGTTGCTTTTTTCCCTACTTGGCGTGCTTATGATTGCAGCTACACTGGGGTTCATTGTGGTGCGGCATATCGTCCATCCTATACATCAGCTTCAACAAGATGCAGAGCTTCTGGCGCAGGGTCACTACGATCATCGCTCGCAAGTTGATGGCAATAATGAAGTTGGTCAGCTTGCGGCTACCTTCAACAAACTTTCTCAGGCACTTGAGACACAGGAAAAGGAACGGCGACGCAACGAGCTTAAAATCAAGCAGCTCAACCGTGTTTATGCCATGTCCAGCCAGATTAATGCCCTTGTCATTCGAGTAAAGGATCTTGATGAGCTATTTTCTGTTGCCTGTAAGGTCGCTGCCGACGCCGGGGATTTTCGCATATCAGCAATCGTGACCGTAGATCCCGATAGTAAACAAGTCACATCAATTTTCTCTGCAGGCGAGGATGAAGATCTTTTAAATAATATCAAAGCTTATTTGTTATCGCCGGAGGGCATGCAAAAATCGATTGTATCAACCGTGATTGAAACCAGGGAAGCCATAATTACCAACAATACCAAAAGCGATTCTAGAATTATATATGGCCAGCAGTATGCCAGTGCTGGGATCAATTCAATGGTAATTATGCCGCTACTTATCGCAGGCGAAGCGGTCGGTGTATTTGCCTTATACGCTAAAGAAATAGACTTTTTCCAACACCATGAAATGGAATTACTGCTTGGCCTTACGCGCGATGTCGCTTTTGCCATTGATCATATAGAAAAGCAAAAACGCGTTAATTTTCTAGCATATTACGATGAATTAACCGGACTCGCTAATCGCGCTTTGTTATTAGAGCGCGTGGCGGCTTACTCACACAAAGCCAAGATCGGTGGCCACCAACTTGCCATCTGCCTGATCGATCTGGATCGTTTCAAAAGTATTAACGACAGCTTCGGCCGGCCGGTCGGCGACGAACTATTGAAACAGGTCGCACAATGGTTGACGAATAAAGTAGTAGATAACATTCTATTAGCTCGCATCGAGGCTGACTGCTTCGCGATAATACTCCCGCTAGTTAAACCAGATGGCCATCTGGAGAAATTAATAGAAAACACCATGGCTGCGTTTTTAGAACACCCCTTTAGGGTCGCTAGTAATATATTCAGAATTAGTGTTACGACAGGTGTCGCGCTATTTCCCGATGACGGTAACGATGCTGAAAATCTATTAAAAAACGCAGAGACGGCATTGAAAACGGCAAAAAGAATCGGTGTACATTATCTGCTCCATACTAACGATATGACATCAAAAGTCGCCGGTAAGCTCGCCATAGAAAACCGCCTGCGTAACGCCTTCGATAACAACGAGTTCATATTGCACTATCAGCCCAAGGTTAATATTTGCACCGGAAAAATGGTAGGCACCGAAGCGCTGATTCGCTGGAACGATCCACAGGTCGGCCTGATGCAACCAGACTCCTTTATACCTATTCTAGAAGAAATTGGTCTGATCTATGACGTCGGGCGCTGGGCAATACACCAGGCCATTGAAGATTATTTGACGTGGCGCGACGCTGGCATGGACTGCGTGCGTATTGCGGTAAATGTTTCCCCCTTGCAACTGCGCAATCGCTATTTTTGCGACGAAATTGAACAGGCAATCGCCGCTGATTCGCGAGTCGCCGATGCTCTTGAGCTGGAAGTCACTGAAAGTATGGTCATGGGGAATGTTGAACAAAGTATTCGGATTTTAACTACGATTAGAAACATGGGCATCCCCATCTCCATCGATGATTTTGGCACAGGATTCTCCTCACTTAGTTACCTTAGTAAGCTGCCGCTAGACACACTAAAAATAGATCGTTCTTTCGTTATAGAAATGCATACTCAGGAAGGGCGTGACATGGTGTCGACCATCATCCGGTTTGCACACGCTCTGAAGCTTAAAGTTGTTGCCGAAGGAGTGGAGACCGAGGAACAATTGCGTCAACTCGGCGAGTTTGACTGCGATCAAATGCAGGGTTATCTATTCAGTAAAGCCGTGCCGGCAGAGGTCTTTAAAAGTCTGTTTCTGTCACCTTCTCTAGTGAAGGCGAAATTATAGCCTGTGTTATTTTATCGTTTTTTTCTCTCCAAGCTGAGTTGAGCTGAGCTGAGCTGAGCGAGAATAACAATGAATACATCACTCAAAGCGCAGCCGACAACATGGCGAATTGAATACCTGTCTGCGTAGTGGCACATTAGGTGTTGGCGGGGAGTATCGCTGGTGTATAGCGATATATTAAGATTTGAACTGACAGTAGCAATCTTACGGCACAATCAACGACTTACTGACATTTTCGACTTAGACTACTTATCCGCAGGCTACAAATATTTATCGCTGGGCAGAGATAGCGTATAGTTTCCTCTTATTATTAGTGTTTTTTAATCATGCGGCTTGATAAATTTATTTGTAAAAGCACCACCCTAAACAAGCGAGACGCTATTGCAGAAATCGCGGCTGGTGAGGTTTGTGTTAATGGTGTTATTGAGACTAATGAAGCCACTCAAGTGCATGAGAACAACAGCATAATATTAAATGGTGAAAGACTGAGGGCCAGAGATTTTCGCTATATTGTGATGCATAAACCAGCGGGCACTATTTGCTCTAATATCGATGAATTTTATCCCTCGCTATTCAATTATTTAGACATTGAAAATGTTTCTGAACTACATATAGCTGGTCGTTTGGATGCTGAAACCACGGGTATGGTGTTAATCACTGATGACGGCCGCTGGTCATTTAATATCATGGCACCCACCACGCAGTGCAGCAAAATCTACCGTGTTGGTTTATCCCGCGCGATTGGCAATGATGTCGTCACTACATTTAAAAACGGCCTGAAACTACAGGGCGAAAAGCGATTAACGCGGCCAGCTATCTTAGACATTGTCAGTAGCAAGGAGGTACTTTTAAGCCTTACAGAAGGACGGTTTCATCAGGTTAAACGCATGTTCGCTGCTATTGGTAACCGCGTAACTTCGCTTCATCGAGAAAAGATCGGTGACCTTAGCCTAGATCTCGATATTGGCCAGTGGCGCCACTTAACTGCTGATGAAATCCAGTTATTTAATAGCTAGTTTTATTCTTGCCGATAGCAGCTTTAAGATGGCGCGCTATATGGCTTAACGCTGCATAGCAGAGCGGGTATAACAAACTCTGCCCAGCGCCTTGCTACAACTACGCACAGTTTATATGCATGATCTAAGCAGTTTGGTGAACCTAATCCTCAGGCATACCTGATCTCTCTGCTGAAAACACTCGACTTAAGTCAGAGCTGCGCATCACCTAAGGTGTTAGATCGCCATGTGCACCACTACTTGCGCGCAGCTTACAGTCTTATAGCGTTGCTAAAGCAGAAAAGCCAAGGTCTCTCTCCAGTTGAGCGGCCAAGCTAAATAGGGTTTCCTCGTCGTTCATCCGACCGGTGAATTGCATGCCCACCGGTAAACCATCGACGCTACTATGCAGTGGCACAGACATACACGGTAGCCCGCTTATATTGCCCATAATGGTAAAGGCCATTTTTTCTAATACCGGCGACGCCATCTGCTCCACCAGTCCAGAACGCATTAATAGTTTACCCATATTGAGACGATGGGACGCCAGCATTAGCAGCTCTTCAAGTTTGCTATTGGGCAATTGGCCGTGGGGCACGGCTAAAGTTGGTACAGTGGGGCATAGCATTACATCGTGACGCTCTAGTAATTTTCCCATGGCCAACTGGACATCGTGCCAGCCTTTTTTTGCACTTACCAAGTCGGCAGCACTCAGTGAGCGGCCGATCATCGCCATATTTTTAGTAGCGGGCTCAAATTTATCTACACACGCCCTGCCGTATAAAGTGCGGTAATAGTCGACCATTGCGCCAACCTCGGCGCAGACCACCACAAAGAAATCACGCCAAAAATGGCTAATATCTATATCTGGCTCTACCTCAATGACCTCGTGGCCAAGATCTTGTAATTGTTTGGCGGTTTTATTTAAGGCTGCTTCTACATCGGGGTGCAAGGCAGTGTTGAGCAAGGGCTTACGACTCAGGGCAATGCGCAGTGGCTTTGGATCGCGCTCGGTGGCGGCCAAAAAAGAGCCGCCAGGGAGAGCAATATTATAGGGCGCGCCAATTTCGTGACCGCTGCTGCAGTCCAACATCGCGGCGCTATCACGCACGCTGCGCGTTAATACATGCTCGGCCACCGCGCCCTGCCAATCTTCACCATGATCAGGGCCGAGGGGATTTCGTCCTCTGGAGGGTTTAAGACCAAATACACCGCACCATGAGGCGGGGAATCGAATAGAACCCCCGCCGTCGCCGCCGTGAGCCATAGGAACAATACCCGCCGCCACTGCCGCTGCACTGCCACCCGAGGAGCCGCCGGTGCTGTAACCCAATTTATGCGGATTATGGCAAACTCCGTGAGCCTTGGATTCAGTAGTGATAATAAGGCCGAATTCAGGGGTATTAGTTTTGGCGAATATATTTACCCCGCTAGCCTTGTAGCGACGCACTAACTCGCTGTCATAATCCGGCACTGCCGTCATGCCTCGACTGCCCATTGTGAGGGGTTCGCCCGCAAACGCTGCCAGTAAATCCTTTAATACGAAGGGCACCCCCGTGAAGGGACCGTCAGCAAGCCCATCATTAATGTGCTGAAATGCCCTGTCATCAAAGCGATGAATAACCGCATTAAGACGTGGATTAACCGCATTAACTCGCGCAATGGCAGCCTCTAATAGCTCTGACGACGTAAGTTCGCCCGCCTGTACCAACATCGAAAGACCCATTGCATCGTATTGACCGTATTCTTTAAACATCCCCACCCTCGCACTCTATTTATGTGGAACCAGTAAGCAACGCTCGACCATTAAACAGGATAAAAATGGCTTTGCTGTGTAAATAATTAAAATGCCTTTGGCTGAACAGCCAATTTCGCGCTACAGTATTGAAGCTGGGCAAACAAACGAACACCTTCCCAGAGCTAACACTCAATCAGTAAATGTTTCACGCAAGACCTTTAATTCATAACAATACAAGGTTGCAGCTATGCCACTATCCAAAGACATTCTTGACGAAATACGCGTCCTCACCCAGTTTAACCCGGCTTCCGCCCTGGAAGGTATTAAGGTACATCACACCGCAGATCACAGCACCATAGCCGCCACTGAGCGGCTATATGCAAAAGAGCTGATTACTCTGCCAGACGGTGGCTATCTCACCAACAGTGGCCAAGAAGTCATTCGCCATTTAGACAGTCTTGTTACCGTTCTACAGTGTAAAGAAGCCCTAGTTGCGTAACGATATTAGTCTCTGTGGTCGGTAAATAGGTTCGTTCTAACTATTGCCGACCATGGACAAGCCTGTCCGCATTGCGTGATTCCGTCACCGGTTTTCAGATACACTTCCGACTCGCCCCGATTACAGAGTAAATTATGGATCCCCTTACCCAAGGTTTACTTGGCGCAGTCGCCGTTCGCAACTCGGGCAATATCAACGCAAAACGCGGGACGGTGCTTATACTCGGCTTTTTAGCTGGCATGGCCGCCGATTTAGACGTGCTAATTCGCTCTAAAAGCGATCCCTTACTATTTTTGGAATTTCACCGCCAGTTCACCCACTCACTGATTTTCATCCCCTTGGGCGGTCTCATCTGCGGCTTGGTTTTATACAAACTGATGGGACGACGGAACACCACTCTTAGCTGGCAACAATCTGTGTTGTTTTGCACTCTGGGCTACGCCACACACGCCCTGCTCGACACCTGCACCACTTATGGCACCCAACTGTATTGGCCATTTAGCAATGCCCGCGTGTCATGGAATGTGATGTCGATTATCGACCCTCTATACACCCTACCCATTGCTGGATTACTGATTCTAAGTGTGCGCAAACACTGGCGATGGACGGCACCCCTAGCGCTCTTCTGGGTGCTTGCCTACCCCAGCCTAGGATGGTTGCAGCGAGATCGCGCAGAGGCGGTAGGCTACCAATTAGCAGCAAGCCGTGGTCACTTGGTTCGCAGCCTGGAGGCAAAGCCCTCCTTCGGAAATATCTTGCTCTGGAAAATAGTCTACCGCACCGATGAAGCCTATTACATTGACGCCGTGCGGGTCGGCCGTAAACCTAAAGTGTTTACTGGCGATAGTATTCCCTTGCTCAAACTCAGTACAGATCTACCTTGGCTGGTTGCCAATAGTCGTCAAGCGACAGATATAGAGCGCTTTCGATGGTTCTCGCAAGGCTATATTGCCCTAGACCCCAACGACCCTAATCGTATTATCGATATTCGCTATTCTTTGCTACCCAATGAACTAGATGCGCTATGGAGTATCGAGCTATCGCCAGACTCACCAGACAGCGCGGTGAGCTATCAAACCCATCGCGCTGACGGCAGGGCAAAACTAAATCAACTGTGGCAAATGCTGACTCACTAGCTCAACGTCAATATTGCTGTACACAACTAATACGGATTCACCCATGGTTAAGCTTGCAGTCCTCGATTTATCGCCGATAACCGCCGATGGCAGCGCCAGCACGTCGCTAAAAAACAGCTTGTCATTGGCTCAACATGCCGAACAGTGTGGTTTCAATCGTTATTGGCTCGCCGAACATCACAATATGCAGGGCATCGCCAGCGCGGCTACCGCGGTGGTTATCGGTCATATTGCCGCCGGCACCAAAACCATTCGAGTTGGCGCCGGCGGTATTATGCTGCCCAACCACGCACCGCTCATTATTGCTGAGCAATTCGGCACCTTAGAAGCGCTATTCCCAAACCGTATTGATTTAGGTCTTGGCCGAGCGCCGGGAACGGATCAAGCAACCGCTTATGCCATGCGTCGCAACTTAAATGCCGACGTTGATCAGTTTCCCAAAGATGTGGTTGAACTAATGGGGTATTTTGGCGAACCGCATGCGGGGCAAAAGATCCATGCAGTGCCGGGAACTGGGCTCAACATTCCCTTTTGGATTTTAGGCTCCAGCCTCTTTGGTGCACAATTGGCAGCCTCGCTTGGCCTGCCTTACGCCTTCGCGTCCCATTTTGCGCCCGAACAAATGCTTAATGCGATCGCCGTATACCGCGAACGCTTCCGCCCCTCGGCCCAACTTAGCAGACCCTATGTCATGCTTGGCTACAACGTTTTCGCCGCCGACACCGACGCTCAGGCACACTATTTAGCAAGCTCAATGCAGCGCGCCTTCGTTAATTTGCGACGCGGCCAACCGGGGAAGCTCCAGCCCCCGGCAGACAACTACCTCTCGCAATTATCAGCCAGCGACCAGATGCTGCTCCAGCAAATTATCTCCTGCTCGGCCATTGGCGCTGCAGATAAAGTACAGCGGGAAATGCAAAAATTTATCGACCTGACCCAAGCTGACGAGTTAATGATTACCTCACAGATTTACTCCCATGAGGCCCGCCTCCATTCTTATGAAATTGTGTCGTCACTGCAGTCGCAACTGAGCTAGTGTCGGCCGGCTTTAAGCCGTCTGGCGACATATGAAGTGACAGGTTTATTTACCAATACTCTCGTTGAGTACCCGCACCTCGCGCTGAGGAAATGGAATCTGGAAGCCGTTGTCACGCATCGCTTCGAATATCATCAGCAGTAAATCGCCACCGACACGGTTTTTACCATCATCTATACCAATCATCCAAAACTCGACAAACATATTTACGCCGGAATCACCAAAGCTGTCTATTTCACAATCTGGACGCTCTTCAAAGGCAATATCCTCACCGCTAATCACCTGTTCATGTGACGCCACGGTTTCCTTGATTATTTCCACCAATTTACGAATATCAGAATCATAGGCTACCGAGAAATCAACACGGTAACGCTGTTTTTTATTTTTATGGGTCCAGTTAGTAAAGCTCTCAGTCACAAACTTTTCGTTTGGCACCATGATGTCTTTACCATCATAGGTCTCCAATGTAGTCGACCTAAGCGTCAGCTCACGAACAACCCCGGCTCTGCCATCCTCAAGCTCAATGTAATCATCAAGCGCAATCGAGCGATCAAGCAGAATAATAATGCCCGAAATAAAATTAGACGCGATCGCCTGTAAGCCAAAGCCCAGACCAACACCGAGGGCGCCACCAAATACCGCCAAGGCGGTTAAATTAACCCCCATGACCTGTAATAGCAGTAAGAAAATCACCACAAAAATTGCGACTTCCAAAAGCTTTGCAGCCACTTCCTTAGTGCGAAAATCAAGTTTAGGCTGTCGTCGAATGATCTCTTGACCGGTACTACTTGAAACTCGTCCCAACCAAAACAACAGCGATCCAAACAAGACCACCCTGATAATGCCATACACCGAAATCTGGATATTACCGACGGTCAATTGCATGGTTTCCAGAACCGCTATGATCGGTTCAAGCACATTCAATAAATGTAATAACAGCAGTGGCTGACCAACCCAGCGGAATACAAAAATGATGAATTCATTTTTAACGTAGTCACGCACTATCGACCTGTAAACCACCATCATGGCGACCACCAAGGCTGTGCGTACCAACCAGGACTCACCAAGAAAGTTCTGGCTCAACTGAACAGCTAAACTCAAGGCCAAAATGGCGAGCACAGGGAAAATAAAAACACCCAGCTTGCCAGTGAGTTTGCGTAGCGGCTTGAGTGGCGCATTTGCAAACCGTGGAACAAGCTTACGAATATAAGTGCTTATAAAAAATGTTAATGCAAAAATCACCAATACCAGCGCAAGCTGGGTATAGGTTTCCGTTTGCAGCGCTGCAGTCACCACCTGATTACCAAGATCTGTAAAACCCTGCTTATAATTCTGAAAATTCACGCTAGCCACTCTTGTTATTTGTTATCAGCAGGCAGAATCTCACACCTTCCACCCTTTTAGAATATACATTTTTTACCCGCCACCGGCTGCGCCTAACTAAAAAAGCATCACCTAATGGATCTGGTCTAGGGTAGCTTTAAAAAAACGAGAATTATTGACTGCAACCGCCCAAATTAAGTAACTCCAGCCGTATTTACTCAGCGGCGAGTCCCGTAATGCACTGTAACTCTCGGCAAGGCTCTGGGGACAAAAGATCAAGCCCAGCAAGTGCGACCACAGACAATATATTTTTAGTGTCAATGGCGAGAGTAATACCCTACAACGCAAAAACGCCCTCGTGTGAGAGCGTTTTTACGTGATGACGTAACACTATTATGGCCAGTAAACGCCGCGATAGAATTATTTAATAAATAGCATTTCAGCGTACTTAGGCAGTGGCCACAAGTCATCAGCAACCAGTGTTTCTAAAGCATCTGCATGACTACGCACTTCAAGCATTAAGCTACACAAGGTGCTTGCTGAATACTGCATATGCGCCTCAGTGGTGTCAAAGTCATGTACCTCTAATGCGGAACTTAAGGCCGCGACCGACGCCATCATGGCATTGGCTTCTTTAGCAACAGCAGCAGCAACTCCGCTGTCGAAAGTAATATTCAATGCTGCCATTGAAGACGCGGTACCAGCTAGCTGCGACAAGTACTCAATAGCCGCTGGATAAATACTAGTAGTGGCCATATCGACAACCAACTTGGCTTCTACTTCAATCGACAGCAAATACTGCTCCGAATAAACCTCAAAACGGCTTTCTAACTCAACTGGCGTTAATACCCCAGTGCTAGAAAACAGCTTAACAATAGACTCTTCACGCAGTGCAGGTAGCGCATCAGCAGAGGTCGGCAAGTTTTTCAAGCCGCGGTCTTCAACGGCCATGCGGTGCCACTCCGCCGAGTAACCGTCGCCACCAAAAATAACATTGCTGTGGCCGTCCATCAGCTCTTTCAAAACTTTGACTGCGGCGACTGACTTGCTGGTACCCGTTGCCAATTCGATTTCAAGCTTGTCGGCAATCCAGTTCAAGGAATCAGCTAACATAGTGTTCATCGCCACTAGCGGACCGGCAACTGAGGCCGAAGAACCTACCGCACGAAATTCAAACCGGTTGCCAGTGAAAGCGAACGGAGAAGTTCGGTTACGGTCGCCAGGGTCGCGTTCAAACTTAAGAATTTGGCTCAAGCCCAAATCCATCAGACCACCAACTTCAGACGTCAGCAACTTACCTTCTTTGATATCGTTGAATACACCCTCAAGCTGGTCGCCTAAGTAAACAGATAAGATAGCCGGAGGCGCTTCGTTTGCACCTAAGCGATGGTCATTCGATGCAGATGCGATAACCGCGCGCAGAAGTGGGCCATAAAGGTGCACTCCCCGAATTACCGCACCACAAAAGAGCATGAAGTTAATGTTTTCATGGGGAGTGCTGCCTGGATCAAGCAGGTTACCTTGGGTTGCATTACCTACTGACCAGTTCACGTGTTTTCCAGAACCGTTAATACCGGCGAAGGGCTTTTCGTGTAATAGACACATAAAGCCATGACGTTTTGCAGTCAATTTCAGCACTGTCATTAATAGCTGCTGATGATCAGACGCGACATTGGCAGCTTCAAAATAAGGCGCAAGCTCAAACTGGCCGGGAGCCACTTCATTGTGATGAGTCTTGGCTGGTATGCCTAGGCGGTAAAGCTTGTCTTCAAAGTCTTGCATGAAGATCTGAACGCGCTCCGGTATTGCCGCAAAGTAATGATCATCAAACTGCTGACCTTTAGCCGGCGCTGCGCCAAACAAAGTCCGGCCAGCCAACAGCAAGTCTGGACGACTATTGGCAAAATTAGAATCAATCAGGAAATATTCTTGCTCGGCACCACAGCTGGAGTTCAGCGCCGCAATTTCAGTTTCTCCCATCAGCGCTAAAACCCGCTGACCCGCTTTATTCATTGCAGAATTTGAGCGCAGTAAAGGGATTTTTTTATCTAATGCTTCGCCTGTCCAGCTCATGAAAACACTAGGAATCATCAGCGTTGAGCCGTTATCGGTATGCATAATATAGGCAGGACTGGTTGGATCCCATGCGGTATATCCGCGCGCCGCATTGGTCATCCGCAGACTACCGTTGGGAAAAGAAGAGCCGTCTGGCTCGCCTTTAATTAACAAGCTCCCGGTAAATTCGGTGATCGCATTACCGTCTGCATTAGTAATAATAAAACCATCATGCTTTTCAGCAGTGGCATTGGTCATAGGGTAAAAAATATGCGAGAAAAACTTAACGCCTTTACTAAGCGCCCAATCTTTCATGGCAGCAGCAACAACATCAGCGGTGGCTGGAGCAAGTGGCTCACCAGTTTGTACTGTAGTTTTGATGGCTTTAAATGCGTTTTTGGAAAGGGCTTCCTCCATTTTCGCAAGATTAAAGACATCACTTGCCCAGATCTTGCTGAGAGGTTCAGGCATCGTAACGTCTGTGGTTTTGCGATTTACTATTTGAGAAATAGCTTGAACACGCGCTTGGTTGCGACTCATTAAGGAGACCTCGCCTTATTAGTGGGAAATTAAGTAATCGGTGTCGCTCGAGTTAACTGAGAAGACCAAGAACTGAAATAATTAGCTAAATCACTAGCAAAATCCGCACCAGCCTACCGGAAAAATGCGTTGTGAGAGCAAATATTTTCATTTAGGACAAGGCAACCACCTGAACTGCAAGCGTGTAAGGCCGCGCTTGGCAAATACACTCTAGTGCCAAGGCGTTGGCGCATATAAGACAGCAGATTTTATCGGTATACTGCGCATCTTTTATAGTATCAGCCCAATTCCAGCTCATACCAAACCACCTACAGCGAAGCCCACACCGTGCCTACTAGCGCAAATACATACGACGTGATCATTCTTGGTGCAGGGGCATCGGGTTTGATGTGTGCGATCACCGCAGCCCAACGCGGTCGCCGCGTCCTAGTACTAGAAAAAGCCAATAAAGTGGGCAAAAAAATACTTATGTCCGGTGGCGGTCGATGCAATTTCACCAATCATTTCGTCGAGGCCGACAACTTCATTTCTGTCAATCAGCACTTTTGTAAAGCTGCCCTAACCCGCTATACCCAGTGGGATTTTATCGGTATGGTTGAAAGCTATAATATCCCTTATGAAGAGCGCCGCCACAGCCAGCTTTTCTGTCTTAATTCGGCCAAAGACATTCTAAATATGCTGCTAGATCAATGTGCCGAAGCCGGCGCAGAAATTCGCACCCATTCTGAACTTATCTCAATAGCGCCTTACCACGGAGACACAGCGGACTCATCCCGCTATGAACTAACGGTAAATCAGCAAGATACCGAGCAAAAATTCCACTGCCACTCTTTTGTGGTCGCCTCCGGCGCGCTCTCCATTCCCACCCTTGGCGGCAGCGGCATGGGTTACGATATTGCCAAGCAATTCGGCTTAACGCTAACTAAACGCCATGCCGCCTTGGTCCCCTTCATGTTTAGCGATGCCATGAAACAGTTCTGTGAAAAGCTCGCCGGCTTGGCCTTGGAGGTTGAACTCTCCACCAATAAAGTCAGCTTTACCGAAAACATTCTATTTACTCATCGCGGCATTTCTGGTCCCGCAGCGCTGCAGGTCTCAAATTACTGGAACCCCGGCGACGTCATCACTGTAAATATACTGCCCGGAGTTAGCGCAGTTGACTGGCTAGTTAGCGCCAAACATAGCCAGGCTAAAAGCCTGCTAAGAAACGTGCTAAGCCATAAATTATCCAAGGGCTTAGTGGCCGAACTGCAGTGGCTGTGGTGGCATGAGCACGCTGATAAACCGCTGGGGGAGTTTTCTGATAAACAGCTCATAGGCATCGGCGGAAAACTTAATAACTGGCAGCTAAAACCGTCTGGTACCGAGGGCTACCGCACCGCAGAAGTCACCCGTGGGGGTGTCGATACCGCCGGTATCAGCTCAAAAACCATGGAAGCCAAAGACCAAGCCGGACTTTACTTTATTGGTGAGGTAGTTGACGTGACTGGCTGGCTTGGGGGCTTCAATTTTCAGTGGGCATGGTCATCCGGTTATAGCGCGGGTATTGCGGTTTAAAACTAACACCTTGCAATTAGCTCAAAGCCCTGTGATAAATCTAGCTATGCTGCAGCGCCGTAAAGATCAATATCACTCTTGGCCTTAGGTATCAAACATATGCAAACTTCTGACACATTGCCAATCACCATCGTTATTGGCGCGAGCGGCGCCCTCGCGTCCGCCTGCATTCATGCCGTCAGTGCCATGGACGATACCTCGCAAATAGTGGCTATTAGCAGAGGTCGCCCAGCCGCCTCCGACACTGACCGACTTAGCTATTTACAGTGTGACAATTCCGAAGCGGAGATTGGCAAATGCATTGCCGAACTCTCCCCGCTACGCGGCAAAATTAACCGCGTCATTATTTGTAATGGTCGCCTGCATGACGAGAATATAAAACCAGAGAAGCGCCTAGAAGACATCAGCGCTGAGAACATGATGGCCATTATGCAAATCAACACCCTCATCCCCATACTGTGGATGAAAGCCTTAGCGCCATTATTAAAATCACCTCAAGCCTGCGTCATGGCAGTGTTCAGTGCGCGAGTCGGCAGTATCACTAACAATCATCTTGGCGGCTGGTATAGCTACCGGATGTCGAAAGCCGCCTTAAACATGGGCATTCGCAGCGCTGCTATCGAATACGGCCGGCGCGCAAAAAATGTCCGTTTACTCGCCTTTCATCCCGGCACCACCGACTCGGCCTTGTCGCGGCCGTTTCAGGCGTCCGTACCAGAGGGGAAGTTATTCTCTCCCGCCTTTGTAGCAGACAGTCTTCTTGAGCTAATGCAGCAGACCTCCAACACTATTGAAGACTCGCCAGCAGAAGCCGCATTTATCGACTGGGAGCACAAAACTATTCCGTGGTAGAATAGAGCGCTTTCCAGTACACCACGACGCCTCTTAATGCTCAGACTCAACGACTTGAAACTGCCGCTCGACCACGAAGAAGCGGCTCTACGTAAATCCATTCTGACCAGACTGGGTATAGAGGATACGGATCTTCACTCAGTAGCCATATTCAAGCGCAGCTATGACGCCCGCAAAAAAGGCGATATCCAATTAATTTATCAATTAGATATCGAGGTAAGCAAAGCCTGCGAAGCCATATTATTGGCGCGTTTTGAAGGTAAGTCCTTCCTTGGTGCCAGCCCCAATACTGAATACACACTACTTGCACAAGCACAGGACGACTTCCCGGCAGCAGATCAGCAGCGGCCGCTGGTTGTCGGCTTTGGCCCCTGCGGCATTTTAGCGGCCTTAGTACTTGCGCAAATGGGACTTAAACCCATTATCTTAGAGCGCGGTCAAGACGTCCGTCAGCGCACCAAAGACACCTGGGGGCTGTGGCGCGAGGGCAAACTCAACACCGAATCCAATGTGCAATACGGTGAGGGCGGCGCGGGCACCTTCTCTGATGGCAAGCTTTGGAGCCAAGTAAAAGATCGGCGTTTTCTCGGTCGTAAAGTCATGACCGAATTTGTTAAAGCCGGTGCACCCGAAGAAATCATGATGGTCAGCAAGCCCCATATTGGGACCTTTAAGCTGGTTAAGATGGTGGAAAATATCCGCGCTGAAATTACCCGGCTAGGCGGCGAAATTCGCTTTAATAGTAAAGTAGAAACCATTCATCGCGAAGCGTCTAGCGACGACCAAGGCCAAATCACCGGATTAACCTTAAGTAGTGGCGAACACCTGCCAACGCGCCATGTGGTGCTGGCTATTGGCCACAGTGCCCGCGATACCTTTGAAATGCTTCTAGATCAGGGTGTTTATATAGAGCCCAAACCCTTTTCTATCGGCTTTAGAATTGAGCACCCGCAGTCGGTTATAGACGCAGCGCGATTTGGTGACCAAGCCGGCCACCCCATTTTAGGCTCGGCCGACTACAAGCTCGTTCACCACTGCAAAAATGGCCGCAGCGTATACAGTTTTTGCATGTGTCCCGGTGGCACGGTGGTCGCAGCCACCTCAGAAGAAGGCCGTGTTGTCACCAACGGCATGTCGCAGTACTCCCGCAATGAACGCAATGCCAACTCCGCGATTGTGGTAGGTATTGAGCCAGAAAAAGACTATCCCGAACACATATTAGCGGGTATCGATCTACAGCGTTCGCTGGAGGCCTTGGCGTATCGACTGGGCGGCGAAAATTACAATGCACCGGCGCAGCTCGTTGGCGACTATTTGCGCAACACGCCATCAACCGACCTCGCCAGCGTTACACCCTCGTACAAACCCGGTGTTTCTCTGGGCGATCTATCAAAAGCGCTACCCGATTTTGCCAATGAGGCCATTCGTGAAGCAATCCCCGCCTTTGACAAACAAATCAAAGGTTTTGCCATGAACGACGCCATTCTCACCGGTATAGAAACCCGCACCTCATCGCCAATATGTATTAAACGCGGTAAAGATTATCAAAATCTAAACACCCGCGGACTTTATCCCGCAGGGGAAGGTGCAGGCTACGCTGGAGGTATATTATCGGCCGGCATCGACGGCATAAAAATCGCTGAAGCCGTCGCCATTGATTTGCTAAAGCTGGATATCGACATCCCCGGCGGGCGCTAAGCCAACTCGAACACTAGCAACTCGCCTGCCGTCGCCGCTGAGCCCCCGTAAACTTCACCACATTGGCGATATCGTGCTGACTTCGGCCGTCATCGTCGGCTAGCCCCCCGCCACGAGTAAACCCACCGCCAAATCTACCTAGTCACTAGTCAAACACGCTGGCACCCAATTCAAAAATGACCACAATAAGCCCAAGCTCCGCAGACGCTAATAGCTTAGAATAGGCACTGCTACCCAATCACATACTCACAAAGGCATAGGGAGGTTATTGCATGATATCTCTGCAAGAGCAGCTTCTTAAAGCAGGCATGGTCGACAAGAAGAAGGCCAAGCAACTTAATCAAGAAAAGCGTAAGCAAGTTAAGCAGGCCAAGGCTACTGGCAAAGTCATTGTTGACGAAAGTAAAGAAGCTGCCAAACGCGCCCTTGTCGACAAAGTCGAGCGCGATCGTGAACTTAATCGTCAGCGCCAGGCCGAGGCCAATAAGAAAGCCATTAAAGCCCAAATCATTCAGCTGATAACGCTGAACAAGATTGACCGTAGACGCGGCGAAATTGCCTATCAATTCACTGATGGCAAAAAAATCAAAAAACTATACGTCGACGCACTCTTGCAAACGCAGTTAATCAAAGGCGTGATTGCCTTGGTTAAATTAAGAGACGGCTATGAGTTAGTACCTGCGGCCATTGCCGATAAAATCACCCAGCGCGATGACAGCGCGGTGCTAGTGCACAACACCAAAGTCAGCAACGATGCCGTGGAAGAAGACGATCCTTACGCAGCCTACCAAATCCCCGACGACCTAATGTGGTAACGCACTATCTTACATACTGACACCAGCCAACCCGCAGATG